>NZ_MSSW01000007.1 GCF_002150685.1 Algoriphagus antarcticus | reverse complement strand
AAATATTTGATAGCCCTATTAGAGCTGATCCGACTTGAAAAGTACCTCATTTATTCTCTCAATCGACGCTCTAAATTTACATAGGGTCTGGGGCGTTTACATTGATCATATTGCTGGTTGCTGGTAAACAGAAATCAATAATTCGGCTATCCTTACATCCATATAATTGATCCATGAATTCACAAACTGCTCTATCATCTCTACTATTTGCTTTTTCCCCTGAAGTCCAGCTTCAACAGCAGAAAATTAATCGAAAACCGAATATTGATTTAAAGGGATTACAATGAATTTTGAACATGCTTAAAACCATTTGATGAGTGAGGCAATAATTTGTCTCGCTCTGATACCATATGGCGGTCTGAGAAGCGTCACATTATTAAGTCCGATGCGTTGCTTGAGCACACCTTTTTCATTACTGAAAGCCAAAAAACCATGATATCCATGTGCTTTGCCGATTCCACTATTATTGACCCCGCCAAACGGCAATTCCATATGGAGGTAGTGAAGCACGCAATCATTGATCACTGCATTTCCAGAGCTTGTTTCTCGCAGTACCGTGGAAGTGTCCTCAGAATTTTTTCCAAAATAGTAAAGCGCTAATGGTTTTGGTTTAGAATTGACATACGCAATAGCCTCTTCCAAGCTATTATAGGTTACAATTGGTAAGATAGGGCCAAAAATTTCCTTTTGCATCACCAGCATTTGGTCAGTGACATTGGTTAAAATCGTAGGTTCTATATAGCGCGTATGAGGTTTGGCCGTTCCGCCAAACGAAATCTCAGCTCCTTTTGCAACAGCGTCTTCAATAGTTCTTGTAAGTCGATCAAAATGTTTATCATTTACTATTCGCGCCATATCAGGCGATTGCTCTATTCCGTTAAAATCTGGATCGTACATCTTTTGTAGAGCGACTTTCATTTCTACGAGAAGTGTTTCTAGCTGAGATTCATGTACCAAAAGGTAATCAGGAGAAATACAGGTTTGTCCACAGTTGACATATTTTCCCCAAATCAGCTTTTCCGCAGCATCTTTACAATTTGCGTCTCGATTCACGATGGCGGGCGATTTTCCACCTAACTCCAAAGTAACCGACGTCAGGTGTTCCGCAGCTGCTTTCATGACGATTTTTCCCACTGCTGGACTCCCTGTAAAAAAAATATGGTCAAAAGGAAGCTGAAGCAGATCCTGCGACACATCTACTTCACCTAAAATTACGGCTACTTCATTCGGCTTAAAGAGTTCAGAAATCATTCTTGATATTAACTCAGAGGTATGTGGCGTCATCTCAGAAGGTTTGATTATAGCTGTGCAGCCTGCCGATAAAGCCGAAATTAACGGTCCTATCGTAAGATTGAACGGATAATTCCAAGGGGAAATAATCAAGGCCCTTCCTTTCGGTTCAATGTATATCATACTTGATGTTCCAAGCATAGGAAGAGGTGTTGAAACTGATTTTGGACTCATCCATTTTTTTAGATGTTTGATGGAATGGTTGATTTCAGCTGTGACAGGAAATATTTCGCTGAGATCTGTCTCAGTTTCTGGCTTTCCAAAATCATTTTTTAATGCGTCTCGAATAGCTTGTTGGTTGTCTTTTATCCATGATCTGATTTTGATCAATCTTTCGATCCTGGACAGTGGATTTGATGATCTCCACAATTGGGCGGTTTTCGACTGATCTTCAAAAAGGCGTTTACGATTTTGGGCTTTGGATTCTGTTGGTAAAGGATTATTCATACCTATGGAGAGTCTTTGGGTTGGATACTATTGAATACATAATCAATTCACGAATGTTTTTTACAACAACTAATGCTATATTGATAACAGTGCCCCCTCGTTCAATTATTTAAAAGGGGTTGTTAACGACTAAAATATCCTTAAAATGCTGAATAAAACCATTAAATAGATGCCTCATAGAAAAATTTAAAATTCAAATATTTGATTGTAAATAGCAAAAAAATGTATGTTTGTAGTGCAATACTGTATAAAAAATAATTGCAGTAAAGATTTATTTATTCACTTTGGCAAAATCAAAGTGATTCCTCTCGGTTCCTAGGCAGAAGTTCCTGGAATAAATATATGCGAAATATTATGAAAAATTTTAAAATCTTATTACTGGCTTTAGTTGGTTATTTGACTGTTTCTTGTTCATTAAACTACGATGATGAAATTTTTGTCTCCGATTTTCAAGGGGAATGGATCGGGACTTATAGTGGGAGCGCTGATAAAGGCATCTGGGCAATGGAGATACAGGCAAATGGGGATGTCATTGGATCGGTAACTTCAGAGCTATCAAAGGATACCTACGAATTCTATGGTACTGTGAAAAAAAATGGTAATATAAGTGAAATCACAGGCACATCGACGAACGGCGCTAGTTTTATAGGAAAAATGTCCGGAAATACCACTGAAGGAATTTGGACAGTAGGATACTCAGGTTTAAAGTCCGAGTGGAGTGGTCGCAGGAAGTAAAGAGGTTTGGTTTAATCCCTTATTTCCTTTTCAATTTGCCCTATTATCAATCGAGTTTAAAATTTGAGGTTTGTGATAATTCCCACACAAAATCTGTTGCTATTGAAAATCTGATTTCCTTTTTAGATTTTGGGCAATCGGATAGATTAGTTTGAGTGACAATAAAGTCAAATCCAATTTGAGCAAAAGTCACCTAGCCTCCCGCATGATTTTGCTCCCCATCACTCCATAAATCTTTCTCCAAAGCTTCATAATATTTTCCAGCATTAGGAGCTAAAAGTTCGTTATCTGTAGCCTTAATTGATTGCATTAGATTGGATAGGCATTAATGCAATTACCTCCCTGATAGTTTTAAGCTCTTTCTGTGCTGAATTGATCAGAATCAGTTTTTAGGCAAAGATTTATAGTTTTTATTCAGGCAATAATTATGTCTCTTATTCAAGCTTGCTAAAAAGAAGCTTTTGCAACTTGCTATTTTGACTTAATTTGATCCTTTCTTTAGTGCCAAAGTCCTTTTACATGATCTATCGCACACTTCTCTTTCTATTTTTCGCACTAACACTTACTTGTAGTATCCAAGCTCAGTTCAAACCCGCTGGAACTGAATACACATTGGTTTGGCAAGAAGAATTTGAGAATTCTGGTCAGGTAAACCCGGAGTCTTGGTCTTATGAGAAAGGGTTTGTTAGAAACAGTGAGTTGCAGTGGTATCAAGAGCCAAATGCTCTGGTAAAGAATGGAAAGCTGGTAATTACTGGAAAGAGAGAGCAGATCAAAAACACAAAGTACGATCCTGAAAGTAATGATTGGAGAAGAAATTGTGAGTTTGCCGAATATACTTCATCGAGTATCAACACCCGCAACAAGTACGAATTCCGATATGGCATCGTGGAAGTTCGAGCCAAAATAGACACCGCAATGGGAATGTGGCCTGCGATTTGGACACTGGGAATTTCCAAACCTTGGCCTTCCAACGGTGAAATAGACATCATGGAATATTACCGAGTGACGGGCCAAGCTACCATTTTAGCCAATGCGGCTTGGGCAGACGAAGGAGCATACAATGCCAAATGGGATGAAACCAAGATCCTTTTTTCCGAATTCCTAAATAAAGACCCAGAATGGCCAAGTAAATTCCATCTCTGGAGAATGGAATGGACAGAGAAGACTATCAAACTCTTTCTAGATGATGAGTTGCTAAATGAAGTTGATTTGGCAAGAACTATAAATCCAGATGGATTCAATCCTTTCCATCAACCGCACTACATTTTACTCAATCTTGCGATAGGAGGCAATGGAGGAGATCCAAAAAGCACTGTATTTCCTAAAGAATATGTGGTTGACTATGTCCGTATTTACCAGAAAAGATTGTAAGCAAAATGCTACGTCTCCGTTATCCTGCTTCTCCAAAAGCAGGATAGTATAAATAGTAAAGTGCAGCTTAAGGAGAAGCAGCAAAAAAGACTGCGGCCTCTACGAAAACTCCGCGCCCACCGCGGTTAAATCAATCAAACGTCTTTGAACTATCCGAAACCATCTCCTTGATTTCTGCTAGTTCCTTCTCCGTCAAGTCACGCCATTTGCCCACAGGTATGTCCAAATGCACATTCATAATTCGTATGCGTCTCAATTGAACTACTTTGAAACCAAAGTGGTCGCACATTCTTCGAATCTGTCGGTTGAGACCTTGAGCCAGTATGATACGAAATTTGAATTTGCTGATCCGCTCCACTTTGCAGGGATCGGTTACCGTATCTAGAATCGGGACACCAGAACTCATCAGTTTGATAAATTCATCATTTACTGGTCTATCCACCGTGACGATGTATTCCTTCTCATGATTGTTTTTGGAGCGAAGAATCTTGTTGACAATGTCTCCTTCGCTAGTCAAAAAAATGAGCCCTTCACTGTCCTTGTCTAATCTCCCAATCGGGAAAATACGCTGAGAGTGGCCGATGTAGTCGATGATATTATCCTTTTCACCTTTGGTGTCAGTAGTACTTACTATTCCCACCGGCTTGTTGAAAGCAATGTAAATATGTGCTTGTATTGGCTTGCCTATAGGATTTCCATCCACTTCGACCATATCTTTTGGACCTACTTTGGTACCAAGTTCGGGTACTTTACCATTGATGGTGATTCGGCCTTCTTCCAAAAGTTTATCAGCTGCCCGTCTTGAGCAAAAGCCAACTTCACTCAGGTATTTATTGATTCGTATTTGTTGATTTGCTTCCACTGGAAATCGAAAATGGATTGAGCTTGCAAGTTACATAAACTGATTGAAGTCATTGTTTCCCTTAACCACGGAGAACACGGAGTTTTTCGCAGAGAGCACGGCCAGTTTATTTGCAGAAGTAATCAAATCAATTTATAGAATGCTGTCAATTAGCACATCTTTCGTCCGTAAGACGATTAGGAAGTAAAATAGTGAGGGCGCTGTTCAACTGGTTCTTCCGACTTGGACCGAAAGCAATGCAGTATCCTGACTGCTTAGCCTTTCAATGATGGTGTTTATGTAGGTTTTTACAGTGAACTAGACTAGTTGTATTTGCAGTTTCTTACTTATCCAGAAGCTGGACTTTAATAATAATTTCATCCCCATTTGTGAAATCTTAAGTAATCGATTTCCCCTTTGTGATAAAAGCAGTCTGAATACTTCAATGAAATAGGTCCAAGTCATGGTACTTGAACCAGAATAAAAAAAGCGCAAGCCCTGAGACTTACGCTATTGTATTTTTTAAGCCTAAGCTTTACTCACCTTTCGGTAAAGCAGCTGGTTTTGGGTTCACTGCTACCAATCTCGTTGGCTCACCAGGAAGTCTGATTGATGCCAGTCTTTCCATGTATTCAGCTTTCGTAGATTCAAATGCCAATTTATTATTAGATGAGATGGGCTCTGAAGGTGGAATCTTCTCACTCAACCAATCTTCTTGTTTGCCATTTTTCCAGAATCTAAAACAAAGATGTGGGCCAGTTGCCAAGCCAGTGCTTCCTACATAACCAATCACTTGACCTTGTCTGATACGAGCTCCAGGTTTGATGCCTTTGGCAATTTTAGACATGTGCAAGTACTGTGTAGTATAAGTGCCATTATGTTTGATTTTCACATAATTGCCATTTGCGGAAGCGTATCTAGCATCCGTTACAGTTCCTTCACCTACTGATCTGATTTCTGTACCTTTTGGAGCTGCGTAGTCCGTACCTAAGTGAGCTTTATAGCGCTTTTGAACAGGATGATATCTTCTCAGGTTATATCTAGAGCTAATTCTGGAATACTTCAATGGATCTCTCAAGAATGCTTTTTTGAAGCTATCTCCATTTTGATCGAAGAAAGTAACTTCTCCATTTTGCTCAAAAGGAATCGCATAAAAGGGTTCGCCTTTATGCTCGAAAAATGCCGTCTGAATATCTGAAACCCCTACTACAATTCCATCTATTACTTTCTCCTGATAAGAAACTTTGTATTTATCGCCCTTTTGCAAGGCTCCAAAATCTATAGACCATCCATACAAATCGGCAAACTGATCAATGATATCATACGTCACACCTAGACTGGTCATGTCAGCCGAAAGATTGGAATTGATTATTCCGCCAGCTTCTTTGGTTCTGAATTCTGCTGGTTTTTCTGCTTTGTATATATCTATGGAGTCCAAATTGAAAACTACATATTCAGCTGGATTTGGCTCGTATATGAAGAATTGAGCTTGGGAAGAATCAGCAGGAGTGACCACCGTAAATTTTCTATTTGCGGCGATACCTCTTACATCGAAAATCTCCTTTGACTTCTTGGCGATTTGATCTATAATTTGGTAAGGGACATTGAAAGGTGCGAGAATAGAACCAAGAGTCTGATTTTTACTTACGGTTCCTTCTACAATATTCAGCCCAGTGACGTTGATTCCATAAAGGAAAACCTGATTCGCAAGGGAATCAATCAAGGGTGGTTCAACAATCTCTGCTTCCTTTTCAGCTTGAAAAGGCAGGCTGAAAAATTGGAGTGAAGATGCTGCGCCAATGGTGATAACGAGTGTAGCAATTCCTATCCAAGACTTTTTCATCAATATATTCTATTATGGGAAGGTGAAAGTTTAATTCAATAAAGCAAAAAAGGGCTCTTAATCCAAGTTTTGTGGCATAAACCTTTCGGGCGCTTGCTTCCAACTATCATACCAACGATGAAAGGCATTTGAATATTTTATAAAAAATTTCTTATCCTATTAGTTGAAGGTATCTAATTTCTAGTTGACATTTATTGAAGAATTGACTGCTTTTCCGTGAAAAATGGAAGGAAATCAACGAAATAAATGCTAATCCTTCAATGATTCCTGTGTACTCGCTGTCATTTCTTTATCTTTAACTTCCCAAAAAAAACTAAATAAACATGCTGAGAACGCATACTTGTGGCGAACTGCGCCTGGATCACGTAAATCAAGAAGTAACCCTTGCCGGTTGGGTACAGCGGGTAAGAAATAAAGGAGGTTTAATCTGGGTCGATCTTAGAGATAGATACGGCTTGACTCAATTGATTTTTGAAGAGGATTCCAGCGAGAAAGCGTTGTTGGAAAAAGCGGCGGTACTTGGGCGTGAGTTCGTAGTGCAGACTACTGGTAAAGTAATCGAGCGCACATCCAAAAACGATAAGATCCCCACAGGTTCCATCGAAATCAAAGTGACAGCACTCGAAGTTTTGAACGCTGCGAAAGTTCCCCCTTTTATCATTGAAGATGAGACAGACGGCGGCGAAGAGCTCCGTATGAAATATAGATATCTGGATCTTAGGAGAAATGTAGTGCGAGAGAAACTTCAATTGCGTCATAAAATGATGCAGGAGACGCGAAAGTACATGGATGCGCAAGACTTCATCGAGGTAGAAACTCCGGTTTTGATCAAGTCAACTCCTGAAGGAGCAAGGGACTTTGTCGTGCCTAGCCGCACCAATCCAGGTGAATTCTATGCCTTGCCACAGTCACCACAGACCTTCAAACAACTGCTGATGGTTTCTGGGTTTGACAGGTATTTTCAGATTGTAAAATGCTTCCGTGACGAAGATTTGAGAGCAGATCGCCAGCCTGAGTTTACTCAGATTGACTGCGAAATGGCTTTCGTAACTCAGGAAGACATCCTAAACACTTTTGAAGGCTTGACTAAGCATTTATTTAGCAAAGTAAAAGGTGTGGAGCTGGAAGAAGTGAAGCGAATGACATATGCCGATGCCATGAAGTATTATGGTAACGATAAGCCGGATCTTCGTTTTGATATGAAATTCGTAGAGCTGAATGAACTGGCGCAAGGCAAAGGATTTAGCATTTTTGACCAAGCGGAACTGGTGGTTGGGATCTGCGCCAAAGGCGCTGCCGAATATACCCGTAAGCAACTGGATGCGCTGACTGATTGGGTGAAACGTCCTCAGATCGGAGCAAAAGGAATGATATACGCCAAGTACAATGCTGACGGCACGATCAAATCTTCTGTGGACAAGTTCTACTCAGCTGATGATCTTCAGGATTGGGCGGATGCGTTTGGAGCAGCACAGGGAGACTTGATGTTGATCCTAAGCGGAGATGCTGATAAAGTGAGAAAGCAACTTTCCGAACTTCGTCTGAAAATGGGTGAAGACCTTGGCTTGCGTGACCGTTCGGTATTTAAGCCACTTTGGGTGATGGATTTTCCATTGCTGGAGTGGGATGAGGAAAGTGCGCGCTTCCACGCGATGCACCATCCATTTACTTCTCCAAAGAAAGAAGACATTCCTTTACTGGATTCAGATCCGGGAGCAGTTAGAGCAAACGCTTACGATTTGGTAATTAACGGCGTAGAAATAGGAGGAGGTTCTATTCGTATTCACGATAGAGCTACCCAGCAATTGATGTTTAAGCATCTTGGTTTTACAGAAGAAGAAGCACAAAAGCAATTTGGATTCCTATTGGAAGCTTTCGAATACGGGGCTCCACCACACGGAGGAATTGCCTTTGGATTTGATAGATTGTGTGCGATTTTCGGCGGATCTGATTCTATCAGAGATTACATCGCCTTCCCGAAAAACAATTCTGGAAGAGACGTGATGATCGATTCTCCAAGCAGCATTGCTGACGAGCAATTGAAAGAACTTTCTATTCAATTAGCAATTAAGAAGTAGGGGGGAATGTTTATTCGCTCTTGAGCAATACCATTTGGGAGAAAAATATTTCACCACTACTATCATATATAAAAGGCTGTTTCAGAGATGAGACAGCTTTTTTTGTTAGCGCACCTACAGCTCAAGCTATATAAAATGTTCGACAGCTTAGCCGGCGTGTTTCCATTCTATATCTCCTTCTACCCCCCAGTAGTTTGAATGCACGCCCTGCAAATTGGACACAAACTTATTCCGGGCCAATGCCTGCCCAAGGAAGTAGCGTAGAGCTCACAGCTTTTCTTACTTAAGGGAGTAGATATAAGGAATTTAACACCGGACGGCAAAATTGGTATCACTTTTCGGGTATTTCCTAGGGGTGATAGCAAAGGAAACAATTATGACAAATCTGTTGCTTCCGGAAATACTTTAAAGGTAGAAGGTGATTTTAATTGGACACTCATTAGGGTCACGCTTGATAACTTTCCTGCAGAAGCAGATTTTATTAAGGTCAGCTTAACTTATCCAAGTTTGAATACCGGGAGGATTTATTTTGATGAAATTTCACTTACGGTAAAATGAATTTGACGAATCCAGCTGTTCGAGTACCGATATTACGGATGTAATCTAGAACCTTGATCATGGGATTTTAATCCCGAAAAATCATTGATCAATTCAAAATTATGAGGACTCTGTTCTATGTGGTTAAAAAATTACCTTCCAACCGTTTTGGCGAACCCTCATTTTCACGATTGACAACCATTCGGCCAAAACCCGGAATCCGTTGGATTATCGCTTTTATATTTTGCGCCATCAGCGCTATACATCCAGCAATCTGGTATCATTTCAAATTTCGCTCTGCGAAACTCTGCGCTCTGTGGTAAAAAAAAATCTCCCAGCCTATACGTAGTTTTCCATATCCCGCTTTAATATTTTCTTGAAATTTGTAATTGCGTTTCCTAGCTTAAGCGTAGTCTTTTCCAATTGAAATACTTCAAGCCAATTTTAATTCCCTACGCATGATACTTCCGGATTGCAATTCGGCAAGAGGGCGATAGCGACATTCCTAGCCTTTATTCAACAGGTGGGGTCCAGCGAATTGTGACCTCTTGGTTACCCCATTCTCGGGCTTTGGAAACATCCTTGCCCATGTAGATATCGATTTTTTGGGTCCATCTGCGTTGCATTTTATCCAAGACTATATATTTCCCATCCAGCCCATCAATGCTTACTTCCATGTTATAATGCAATCCTGAATCAAGCAAATCCCTGGAAATAGCAATGGCTTTCATGCCTGGCTTTAACGTATCGCCCCATGCAGTTATGTTCGGATCATTTGCTGTTTGTGCTTTAACTGAGTTGTAAGCTGTAGCCGTCACTTCCATGGTTTGAATTTCGGGATTGCCGCATGCGGTGAGCAAAAATAAAAGCGCAACAGTAAGAAAATGAATGGTTTGGGTCGAAGGGCACATAACTTTTAAACAGCTGTTAACGACAATCGTTCCCTCGTTAGTTTAAGTCCCACCACAGTGGAAAGGTATGATAAGAGCAAATCTCCGATGCTTTAGGCCAAATTATTGATTTCATATTTTACTCGAAGATCGCCGCGATTTCCAATCTGAACGACGCGGTGGGAGGATGTAGCAGCGGTAGGTTGCGATTATAACATCGCAACAACTCATTCTGCCAGCAGCCCAATTCCCGATTATTATCCGCGCAGGCAACATTGTTGGGTGGAGCAAGAAAAAAGGCTACCAGAAAAATCAGGTTAGCCTTTCAAATTTTTATGGATAGGTATAAGAAAAACTCTTTTTCAATCAAGCATAGCTCAAGTGTTATACTTTTTTATTTTTGAGCTTCAAGCGGTTTTTCTACACGTTCCTTTATTTCAATTAAATAATTGTTGAATTCTTCAGGCTGCTCATACATCGGACTATGGGAAGATTTTTCAAATTCTTTATAAGAAATATGAGGACCAGCTAGCCTTTGGGCATATTCCTTTATTAAAGGTGTTGGTGTATTGAAATCATCTTTTCCGGCAATAAAGAAAACAGGAACTGCTATCGCTTTGACGTCTAGGAAGAAGTTCATTTTGCCAATGCTTTCCATCATTCGGAAAGAAAGCTCCATCCCCTTTAGATATTTCAGGATATCCATTGCAGAATACTCGCGCGAAAGCAAAATTTCTAAAGCGATATCAGTATACCCAGTTTTCCCATACCGTTCTCCTCCCAATGCCAACAACCATTTCCGTTGAACATGTACATCTTCTGGATTGGTATAGTTTCCCTGTATCGGGGCTTTTATTTTTTCAAGTTCAGCAATAGCCTCGGGTATATTTCTTTCTCTCGCTCGCTGCAGCGTGAAATGGTAGGATAGCTCCTGTCCCTTTGCTGTGTGGACAATTTGGCTTACACTGATGTAAGCTTTTAGCAGTTCAGGATGACGGTGGGCAGTCAAAAGGCCTAATGCACTCCCCCAGGAATGCCCGAGCAAATAAATCTTTTCCTGATCAAATCGCTCGCGGAGGACATCAATCAATTCTTTGGTATCAGTCAAGTACTTTTCCAGATGAATGCTTTCAGGGTCTATAGTTCGGAGAAAGACTTCGCCGCTCCCCTTTGATCCCAATACACCACTGTGAAATGCTGTTCATGCTCTTGGTTATACTTCCGGAACATGGCCGTTTCGGAAGAACCTGGTCCTCCATGCAAGAGCAATAAAACAGGATTGGTAATATCATGTGACCTTGTCAAAACGAACTGGGGAATGCCGCCGATTTTCAGGTATTCCATTTTCGAAATAGCTTTGCCGGAAGATTCCCGAATGGCAGGAGTAGAAACAAGATAGTCCATTAAAAAAATGGAAATCGAGATGATTACAATAGTGAGAAAGGCAATTTTAAAATTTTTCATGTGCATAAAATCTTTTGTGAATTTTTATGCAAAACAAGGTTCTTCTCACCATGAAGCGCCTTTTCCGATAGGATCGGACTTAATTTCATGTTTTTGTTGAAAGGAATTTCTGTATTCTAGTGGGGTTTGCTGGGTGTGTTTTTTAAAAGCGGTATTAAAAGCTGATTTTGAATTAAACCCTGCTTCCATGGCCATACCTAACAAGGAATAATGAGCATAAGCAGGATCTATCATCAATTTTTGCACTTCTTTGACGCGAAATTCATTCACGTAATCGAAAAATGTTTGGCCGAGATTCTCATTTAAAACCTGGGAAAGATGATGAGTTGAAACCTCCATTCTAGCTGCCAGCTTTGGAAGCGTCAACTTATTATCAGTAAATAATTTCTCATGCTGCATGCAGTCTTTCATTTTAAACAAGATTTCCTGTTTTCGATCTTCTCCCAAAGTCGAATTGCGATAGTTGTCATTTTTCTGCTGGAAATGCGCTGGACTTGGTTCCATTACCTCAGCTGTTGCAAAGAGGCGGGAATGTTTCATCCCCAGATAAGCAGTCACATAAATGAGCACTGCTCCCAATAAGGGCGCAAGCTTCAATATTTCTGCCCCCGTAAATACAAAGGAGGAAAGGCTGATCAGGTAGATAAAACACATTCCGATGAGGATATTCCGCAACCAGTTTATCCTTATTTTTTCCAGGCTGGCGTAATAGTTTTGGATCATTACCGAGTGTTGAAGCCAAACTTTAAATGATGCAAAGAGGTATACCAGAAACTGAATGGATATCAGAAGTTTTAAAAATTCTCCATTCATCTCCCAAGTAAAATTCTGAAAAGAAACGGCCTGCAAAACACTAAAAGCTAGAAAAAGCAAAGACGGTATAAAATGCAGGAAAAAAGATCGCTTCCATCCAAAACTTCCTATTTAACATGGATACGACATAAAGGAAAAAGAGCGGGCCATATAAAAACTCATTGGCTGGGAAGAGCCATCCCATATAAGGATGTGCTAGAAAAAAATCTGCCCGATGCACCACATTGCCAGCCATTCCCATACCCATGGAAAGTAAAAGTGCTGCCAATATTCTAAAGTTCAACACATAGTTCGATTTCAACGACAAGAGATATGCAGCTAGAAAAAAAGCATGTGCAACCCCTAATAAAATTCCAAGGGAAAGGAAATTAAGATTCATGTTGCTCATCGCTTAATTCGCAAGAAATTATTTTAGAACCAATTGGCCACACGGGAGGACTGCATTATTCAGTTTATGATTGCACTAAATAACAGCCTTTTTGATAAAAATAGTTGTTAAAAATATAGATTACAACAGCCATTTTCGTTCCTCGTCTAGGTCTGGAATGCTTCTCCACCCGTTTTGGGGAACCCTTATTTCTTCGATTGACATCCATCCTGCCAAAACACCAATTGCCTTCGATAATCTTAACCATGGGCGTTACCCATGGCTAACAGCTGTTCGAGTCCCGATAGTTATCGCGGATGTAATCTCGAACCTTGATCATGGGATTTTTAATCCCGAAGATAATTGATCATTCAAAACGATTAATAAATTACTATCTCCTGCTTATAAATCGTTAAAACGATTTTCCCTTTCTAAAATTGAAACCATAGCCAATGGTTTGATATCCTAATTCTAATATTCCTCCTAAATTAGCTCTATAATTTTCTCTACCTGTATATGAACAAAGTCAACCTGAACGAAAAATTTGATCTGATCAAGGAACATTGGAGCCCAAAGATTATCGGCGAACTCAATGGTCAGGATGTCAAACTAGCCAAAGTCAAAGGGGAATTTGTCTGGCATGATCACAAAGGTGAAGACGAGCTTTTTCTGATTATGAAAGGCACGCTGAGAATTGAGTTTCGAGACCGAAGTATTACACTGAATGAAGGTGAAATGCTGATTATTCCTAGAGCTGTGGAGCATTTCCCGATTGCGGAAGACGAAGTTTGGATTCTGCTTTTCGAGCCTCAAAGCACCAAGCATACCGGAGATGTGATTACTGATCGTACGGTGGAGAAATTTGAGAAGATTTAAGTTTAAATGGGTGTAAGGAATGATGCCATTAGTCTTATTTTCTTTGATTAGCAGGACGGAAGACCGATTACCGAAGAAAGAATTGCGTTGTTGCTAGTTTGCTATGGCCATTGAGGATCATCTCACGAGTCAGCTCAAGTTGCAAGTTGGTTTCCGTGGCCATAAAATAGCTTTTGTCAATTCGCCCTGCTATTGAAAGTTTTGCAAATGAAACCTCGCTTTAAAAGGCCTCTGCGTTAGTTTCTTCAGCATTTTGAGCGTTTCGGAGCCAGATATCGATTTCCCAGGAAGCTGAAAGCAAAGCGCCATGGAGACCTCCGACTAAGTAACCACCTAATCTTGTGATCAGATTATAGCAGTCCTATCCATCAAGGATGTGGGAATTATGTAAGCTTAGCCTTGCTTGGTGTAACACATTACATCTTGATTTAATTGATCTTTGGTAAGACCTATAGGAGCCTTTTCCAACATATTGAATACAGAATAAAATCATGGCTAAGAAAAAACGATAAAAGAAACGATGAATCAAGTCCTGAGCAATTGCACTCTTTTATAAATTTTCTATGATAAAGCCAGTGTTTGAAAAATCTATTGCGCATCAATTGGTCGATACGTTTGAGTATGTATCAGGAGCAGTGGTGATCAAATCCAATCTGAAAAGCAGACGCGGATGGTGACGGTGTCTTAATTCGATACAGTCGAAGGGATGCTGACCAAATCATCTCCATTTGACATTCTGATACAAATACTAGAAGGCCTGGCTGAGATTATTATCGAAGAAGAATCTAATATGGTACAGATGGGTCAGGTAATTATAATCCCTGCTCACGCAAAGGACCGGATAAAGGCTAATAGTAAGTTTAAAATGTTGTCCACAATAATCAAAAGTGGATACGAGGATATTAGTCTTTGATATAAAAGGCATGAAATGATAATCAATGATCAAGACAACAGATTCAAAGTAGGCGATTTGGTTCACACCAAGGTAAATTCTGACGTCAAGATGATTGTAAGGAAATATTACGCAAAGATCTACTATTGCACGTTTGCTGACCTTCCTATGAAAAAAGAATTAGCGCTCTTCGAAAGAGAACTTGTAAATGAAAAGCAGGAAAGTAAGCAAATAGCTAATCATTAATAAATCATAAAATGGCCCCAGAATTTTGGATCATAAAATCACAAGGTTTATATTTTGGATCTTCGGATAGAAGAACACAAATGGCACACCCTATTCTGGTTCATTTCTTTCCTAAGCTATTCAAGCGGTTCAGGTTTTTATCACCCAAATAATCACTGCCTGATTCCTATTGACAAAAAAAGCATATCTACCACTTAATGAGCAACTAAGATGAATATCACCAGAAGCTGGCGGGAACAAAAAGTAATGCTGAAACAACGGTTTTCAGTTCTAAGCGATGCTGATTTTGAGTTTAAAGAAGGACAAAGAGAAGGAATGCTTGATACACTTTCTCAAAAACTCAAGAAGACTAAAGAGGAGCTTCACTTGCTCTTTGCAGAATTGCAGACCTATTAATCTATTGGTAAATGCAAATCAGTAATTAGCAGAAGCCATGAAATCGAAACAAAAGCACATATGAAAAATTTGAAATTCGACAAGACTGGAAGTGCAGATTTCTCGAAAACTTTGAGGTCTAGAGTCAATGCATATTTCAAAAGCACAAATACCAACATCTATGGAGATCGTAGCATGGTCATCAAGACAATCATTATGCTCACTGTATTCTTTCTCCCACTGATTATCATGAGCACTGGATTGGTTTCAAGTCCTCCACTTATTTTTGCCCTATACATCACCAGCGGCCTGGGTATGGCCGGGGTAGGAATGGGCGTGATGCATGATGCTATTCACGGGTCTTATTCTAAGCACAAGCTGGTGAACAAATACGTGGGCTATACCATGAATCTGATTGGTGCCAATGCCAATGTTTGGAAAATACAGCACAATGTACTCCATCACACCTATACCAATGTGGACGAAGGAGATGACGATATCAATTCACCTTTTTTTCTACGCTTTTCCCCAAATGCGAAGCACTATTGGATACATCAGTTTCAATACTTGTATATCTGGTTTTTCTATGGCCTTTCTACAATATCATGGATTACCACAAAGGATTTTGTCAGATTAAAGAGGTATAAAGAAATGGGGTTCTTTAACAAGGAGGGCGAATATGGCAAAGAGGTGTTGAAAATCACAGGGTGGAAGCTTTTCTATTATTCTTATGCGTTAGTCTTGCCCTTGATTATGATACCGCTACCGGCTTGGATTATAGTGCTGGCTTTTTTGAGTATGCATTTTGTCACAGGTATTTGCATTAGTCTTGTATTCCAGACAGCTCATATTGTATCAGATGCGGTTTTTCCGAAGGCTGATCAAGAGGGTCTTATTTCCTATGATTGGACTGTACATCAACTGGCCACTACAAGTAATTACGCACCTCGAAGTAAGGTTTTTTCTTGGTTAATCGGAGGATTGAATTTTCAGGTAGAGCACCATTTGTTTCCCAACATCTGCCATATACATTACAGCAAGTTGTCAAAGATCGTGTCTGAAACTGCCAGAGAATTTAATGTCCCCTATATGGTGAAGAAAACTTTTGTAGAGGCACTTTCGGATCACGTCAAAATGCTCCGGCAGTTAGGAAGGGCTTAAGAGTTACTGTTGGTTGTAAGATCTGGCGCAAAGTCAGATCTTTCATGTTTTAGAAAGGTTACCTACTTCTTCTTGTAGGTCAACCTTGGGCCTCCATTCATACTCCAAGTATTATTGAGTTGATTGTTATCCCTCAATAGGATTACTCACTCTTTTTGCAAGAACAACTCTTGCCTAGCTCATCTCCGCCTTCCTTGCGCCTGGATTTAATTGCAGTCTTCAGATAGACTTGCGTTAGGTCTGTGCCATTAGAAGTCTGAAGACTTCATTGATATAAGTCCAAGTTATGAGACTTGAAATAATGTTCGTTGCATTCATTCGACTTCACATCATGTTCCATTTTTACCTTTTCACTCTCACAACTTTACTTCAGAGTTGGATGGAGCATAAGCGAGCGTATTCCCATCACGATCATTAACTGGGCAATGATATAAGTGCCCATAATGAGAATGCCTGCATCGGGAATAGGTTGGTAGAACTTATCCAGTGCGATAAATCCATCTGAAATAAAGAACAGACATGCTCCTATGAAAACCTGCCAAAAGGATGCTGAATTGCATTTTCCAAAGCGCTCTCTCGCGGTAGTGACCATACTTATGATCACGATAACGTACACAATCACTGGAATTTTCAATGCTCCAAGATTCGGATTGATCATATAGTACGTGAAAGCTGCCAAGAAATAAATAGGAAGATTGATAAAAAACGTTTTTATAAAATTCACATTTAGAATAGACTCTGGGGCTTTTTGAGCCACTTTGAAACCTATTATGTAGCATACATGTGCCAGGAGAAAAGCGCCAATTCCGTAAATAAATAGGTGATCCCATAAAAGCAAAATGTCGCCAAGGAGGGAGAAAATCAAAGCACCTAAGACTGATTTTGCTAGTAAAGTTGAAGAAATAGGTTTTGTTATTTGGTAGAAATAGCCCACTAACCCTACAATAATCAGAGGTTTGGAAAAAAATCTTAGCTCATTTTCTTGTTCTAAGATGAATGCAATGTCTGTAAGGGAAGCAAACAAAAACAGGTACAGCCAGAGAATATTTTTCTTTTTCAAAGGGATGATAATTTTGGTGATAATTCCAAATAAATAGTATTCGTTCGTTTAATCTCAGAATTCGGAATTAAATATTGAAAAAATAAGAGTTCTCCAAACGCTGCATTCTGGTTTTTTTTGAAATTTTATTCTAACATACGACCAGTTTTGTATGCAAAAGGTTTGAGAATCAATCTTTTTTGTGATTGAAACAGAATTTTATTCATCTGTCTATGTTAAGAAATAGTTAAAATTTGTGAAATTTGGATCGCAAAACTTAACAGTATGTACCCGTACTTAAGTCCGGGTGAATTTACCTTTGCAGGGAATATTTTCAAACCAACTCAAATAAAACGTACAAATTATGAGGCAAAATTTACTTAAAAGTTTGATGTTACTCGTACTGGTAGTCATAGCTACCATTGGTGTGTCTCAAGCGCAAGTGACCACAAGTTCTGTGGTAGGGCTAGTGGTGGATGCTACAGGAGAAACACTTCCTGGGGCTAATGTTGTCGCAACGCATGTGCCATCAGGCACTCGTTACGGAGCGGTTACGAATTTGGAGGGTAGATTTACCATACCAAATATGAGAATTGGTGGACCTTACACTATTCAAGTAAGCTTCATTGGGTACCAAGCCGCAACGTATGACAATGTGGTTCTTAGGCTGGGAGAGCCTTTTTCAGTTTCGATTACCCTTAACGATGATAGCACTGAACTTGGTGAGGTACTCGTTTCTGGCGCAAGATCATCTGAATTTGACGGTAACAGAACAGGTACTTCAACAAATGTATCTACGAAGCAGCTTACAGAGTTGCCGCAAATCAACCGATCTGTGACAGAGTTTACAAGACTTACGCCACAAGCAAACGGCACGTCGTTTGCAGGTCGGGATTCAAGATACAATAACCTTCAGGTGGATGGTGCAAACTTCAACAACGGCTTCGGCTTGAGTGGAAACCCCCTTCCAGGTGGAAATGCACAACCAATTTCTTTGGATGCGATCGAGCAAATCTCTGTAAACATTGCACCGTTTGATGTCACTCAAAGTGGTTTCACAGGTGCTGGTATCAACGCAGTGACTCGAAGTGGTAATAATACTTTTACTGGATCTGCTTATTACTTTACTAAAAACCAAGATCTACAGGGTAGAAAAATTGGTGACAATGAACTTGAGTCAGTTGAAGCCGCTACTAGAAATTTTGGTTTTAGACTTGGCGGGCCTATCATTAAGAATAAATTATTCTTTTTTGTCAATGTAGAAAGAGAAACGGAAACTGGAGCGAATGCTTCCGGAACAAATCTTTGGAGACCATCTGAAAATGGAATTGCTGATGCAGAAAACAATATCACTAGAGTAAGAAGAAGTGAAATGGATGCGGTAGGCAATCACTTGAGAAATCAATGGGGATATGAGCCGGGCAGATACGAAGGCTATGCCAACGAAGCTTCTCAGGACAACACGAAGTTTTTGGCTAGAATTGACTGGAATATCAATGACAAAAATAAACTCGCTGTTAGATATAATCAGGTAGTTGGAATTTCCAACCAGTTAACAAATGGCTCATCTGGTCCAAGACCTAGAACTCCAAATGATGCTAACAGAGTATCCCAAAATTCAATGGTTTTTGAGAATGCAGGTTACGGATTTGAGAACTCAGTAAGATCTCTAACTGCAGAACTTAACTCATCAATTAGCTCAAAAGTATCGAACCAGTTTCTATTTACTTATTCTAAAATTCAGGATAGAAGAACCACCCCAAGCGATCAGCTTTTTCCATTTGTAGATATCTGGGATGAAGGTAGAGGTGATGGAGACAGGAACTATATCTCTTTTGGTACTGAGTTATTCTCGTTTAATAATGACGTGATCAATGATAATTTTTCATTTATCAACAACCTGACGTATGTCGAAGGAAAGCATACGATCACTGGTGGTGCTGCATTTGAGATTCAGAAGTTTGGAAACAGCTTTACCAGAATGGGAACATCTTACTATAGATATGCATCTGTAGAAGATTTCTTGACTACAGGTACTCCAAATGAAGTTGCTCCAATCATGTTTGGACTAACTTACCCATACGAAGGTCAAGAAACTTACTCTAGAGTAAACTTTGGACTTGCTTCACTTTATGCTCAAGATAAGTATAGTGTCACTAATCGTCTAACCTTGACTTTTGGACTTCGATTTGAACTTCCTATTTATTTGAACGACCTGACGGCAAATCCTTCTATTAACAATTTGGATTTGTTGAATCCTGAGGGTGAAGTAGTTAATTATGATTCTGGCAACTGGCCAGATTCACGATTGATGGTTTCTCCTAGACTTGGATTTAATTTTGATGTGAAAGGAGATAGAAGTTTAATCTTAAGAGGTGGTACTGGTATTTTCACAGGTAGAGTTCCATTTGTTTGGTTGACCAACATGCCAACAGGAGCTGGTGTTCTTCAGAATACAGTTGAGCCAGGAAATTATGCAGAAGTAGCACCTTGGATTGGTAATGTAACCTTCCAGCCTGAGCGCTATTACTATGTAGAAAACCCTCCAGCTGGCGCTGAGAACGTGTTTATCTCAAATCCATTAGGTGGTGCGCCAAATTCTTTTGCCTTAGTGGATAGAGATTTTAGAATGCCAAGCGTATGGAGAACAAGCCTTGGAGCGGATTACCAATTAGGCGATTCACCTTTCTTGTTGACTTCTGATTTCCTTTATACACGAGATATCAATGCAGTGTATCAGTTCGGTGCCAACAGAGCAGAATCTACCAATAGAATGAACTATGCGGGCGATACCCGTGAGGTAGTATTGCCCGGAACTTCAGTGGCTTACAATCCTGCAATCGGAGCAAACAATGCTACAATTCTTACCAACACAGATTTAAAAGGTTATGCATTCAGTGCTACCGTTGGTTTGGTTGTTCCTGATTACAGAGGTCTTTCTGGAAGTATTTACTATACTTATTCAGAAGCTAAAGAAATCAGTGCCAACTCCGGATCATCTGCTAACTCAGCATGGGGAGCTAGTCCAAATATCAATTCTCCCAATGACGAGATATTGAATATTTCAAACTTTGCTTTACCGCATAGAATCGTGGCGAATCTTGCTTACAGAGTGGAGTACGGAAATCACTTTGCTACTACTGTAGGAGTATATTACAACGGATCACATCAGGGTAGATTCTCTTATGTGTATGGTAATGATTTCAATGGTGATGGAATTGCTGCTGACTTACTTTATCTACCCGAAAATTCAGCTGAATTGAAGTTTGTCGATATCGTACAAAGCGGAAACGTAGTATTTACTGCAGCAGAGCAGCGCGCTGCTTTTGACGAGTATGTGGCTGACAATAATCTTGAAGAATTCAGAGGTGGCTATGTACCAAGAAATGAATTCTTAAGCCCTTGGTTGAATAGATTCGATGTAAGAATCCTACAGGATATTTTCACTAACATAGGTACTAGAAGAAATACACTTCAAGCAAGTTTTGACATTGTTAATTTTGGAAACTTATTGAACAGTGGGTGGGGAATCCAAGAGAATTTAAATGGCGCACAGAACATACTTTCTAGATCTGGTTCAGTTTCAGCTGCACCTAATGTAATCATGAATAGAGTTTCTGATGAGCTTCCTACCACTCCATTCCAGAATGCCAATGGTTTCGGGACAACTTGGAGTATGCAGTTTGGTTTAAGATATATCTTCTAAGAAACACTAAATTCATTCCTAGTTTATTTTATTCAGAAAGGCTCGATATCACCTGTGGTTTCGGGCCTTTTTGCTTTTAGTATCCTGTATTTTTTCCATTGATAGAGGCGATTTGCCATCAGTATGTTTTATTACTTTTTCCTCCCTATTGTAAGTTATTTTTGTATTCTGACAACCTTAAGAAAGATCCAAAGGTTAACCAAGCATGTTGTATTATAAAATATTTTCTCATTCGGTGAGTAAGGAATGGGTCGTGTTCATACATGGGGCAGGAGGATCTTCTGCAGTATGGTTTAAGCAGCTTAAGGATTTCAGGGAAAAGTATAATCTTTTGCTTATCGATCTTCGTGGGCATGGCAAGTCTGCTGATCTGCCTCAGGCGATTTACAACGAAGAATATACTTTCAAAGGAGTCACTAAAGATGTGATCGAAGTGCTTGATCATCTGAGTATTCCAACTGCTCATTTTATGGGCGTGTCACTGGGGACGATCATAGTCCGCCAATTGGCAGAGATGGAGCAATGGCGTGTGAAATCACTGGTGATGGCAGGAGCAGTCACACGCTTAACTATCCAGTCGAGGATTTTGGTTTCCTTGGGGAGTGCATTTAAGAGAGTGATTCCCTACATGTGGCTTTACAAATTGTTCGCCTTTGTGGTTCTGCCGCGAAAGCAACATGCAGAATCTAGAAATCTATTTATCAGAGAGGCTCAGAAACTATGTCAGAAGGAATTTATTCGCTGGTTCGAATTGACAAAAGACATAAATCCGTTGCTTAGTTACTTTAAAGAATCCGATCTGGGGATTCCTACTCTTTATGTAATGGGCGATCAGGATGTTATGTTTTTGGAGCCGGTTAAGAAAATAATTAAGACGCATAAAAACTCAGTACTGAAAATTTTACAAAAATGTGGACACGTAGTGAACGTGGAAAGACCTCAGGAATTCAACCAGATCGCTCTCGCTTTTCTTCAAAACCACACCTAACAAGCCTATTATTTCCTCCATGAAATCGAGCATAACTCTAAATGTCACACAAGGGGATGACTATCTATCAAGCGAGATTCCTCCCGATAGCTATCGGGATGACCATAAAAAAGCAATTATTAACAGATGAAAAAGCAAACTAAGACCATATTGATTATTGCGGTTATCGTGATTGCTGCCGTTGCATACTTGTACCCACGAATGGACACCCGCAAGAGCAATGATTCAGGAGTGGGATCGGTGGGCGCTGGGCCTGGTGCTCCCTCTGATTTGCCTGTGAAAGTGGTGAAGCTTCAGCGTGAGACTCTGAGAAATCAACTGTCAGTTACAGGGACTATTCTTCCAAACGAAAGCGTGGATTTGCGGTCAGAGATTACAGGTCTCGTGACCAAGATTTCTTTTAAGGAAGGTCAATACGTGAGCAAAGGAACACCACTTTTATACCTAAATGACGATGAACTTCAGGCTCAGTATCAACGATTGGAATACACGCAAAAGCTTTTTGAGAGCCAGGAGAATAGACAAAAACAACTGTTGGCTCGTGAGGCAATCAGCCAAGTAGAATATGATATCGTACTAAATCAATACAATACAACTCTTTCAGATTTGAAATTGGTAGAAGCCCAGCTTTCCAAAACCGTCATTAGAGCTCCTTTCAATGGAATTCTGGGTTTGAGACAAGTCAGCGAAGGTTCAGTGATCGGCACATCTGATATCATCGCGAACTTTGTAAATATCGATCCCATAAAAATTGAGTTTTCCATTCCGGAGCGCTATGCTAATCAGGTGACTGTAGGTTCTCCGATTTACTTTTCAAATGAATCCTCTCCTGAGGAAGTTTTGGGGAAGGTCTATGCTTTTGAGCCTCAGATCGATGCCGCCACACGTACTCTGAAGTTACGTGCAGAAAGCCCAAATAAGGAGCGGAAATATCTACCGGGAATGTTTGTTAGAATTCGCTTTGTGTTGGAAGTGACTGAGGATGCCCTCATGGTGCCATCAGAATCGGTGATTCCCGAATTGCAAGGCTATAAGGTTTTCATAGTTGGTGCTGATAACAAAGCCGAGGAACGTAAGGTGGAGATCGGTACTCGTACAGATACACATGTTCAGATCACTAGTGGTCTGGATATCGGAGATCTGGTGCTCACTACTGGTGTATTGCAAGCAAGGACGGGAACGCCTGTTGAATTCACTCAAATCAACTAACATGTCGAGTTTATCAAGTGTAAGTATTAATAGGCCAGTTCTGGCAATAGTGATGTCCTTAGTCATCCTACTTTTTGGGGCGATCGGTATTTCTCTTTTAGGAATTAGAGAATTCCCAAGTGTTGATCCTCCAGTGATCAATGTAAGGACAAATTATGTAGGTGCAAATGCCGATGTAATCGAGGCACAAATCACAGAGCCGCTGGAAGAAGCAATCAATGGAATTCAAGGGATCAAATCCCTGACTTCTACCAGTAATGATGGATCAAGTAGCATTACGGTAGAGTTTGATGTAGGTGCAGATCTAGAGGCTGCTGCCAACGATGTGCGGGATAAAGTGGCCGGTGCTCAGCGAAATCTCCCTCCTGATGCTGAGCCGCCGGTAGTATCCAAAGCAGATGCGGATTCCCAACCTATTGTATTCTTGAATGTAAAGAGTGACGAGAGAAGTTTGTTAGAGCTTTCAGATATTGCTCAGAATATTTTTAAAGAAAGACTTCAAACCATTCCGGGCGTCAGTCGGGTACAGATATGGGGAGAAAAAGAGTATGCGATCCGACTGCGAATGGATCCACTCAAAATGGCTTCTTATGGAGTCACCCCATTGGATGTATTATCCAAGGTACAAAGTGAGAATGTAGAGCTTCCATCAGGAAGAATCGAAGGCGAGACGATCGAGCTATCTGTTCGAACCAAAAGTAGGCTTAGCAGTCCACAGGAATTCAATGATCTCATTATCAAAGAAGACCAAAATAATATTGTCCGCTTTCAGGATATTGGAAGAGCGGAGTTAGCCGCCTTAAATGAACGAACGGTACTCAAGAGAGACGGAGTACCAATGGTGGGTGTGGTGCTGGTACCACTTCCCGGCTCCAATAGTATTGAGATAGTAGATGAGTTTTATCGACGGTTGGAGTTTATCAAGAAGGACCTGCCTGCAGATATTGGGTTGGAGATAGGATTTGATTCCACAGATTATATTCGTAGCTCCATATCGGAAGTTCAGGAAACGATTATCACCGCCTTTGTCTTGGTTGTGGCGATTATCTTCCTTTTCCTTCGCGATTGGCGTACTACGTTTATTCCGGTACTGACGATTCCTATATCCTTGATTGGTGTATTCTTTATTATGTACCTGATGGATTTCTCCATCAATGTACTGACGCTATTGGGTATTGTGCTCTCGATTGGACTAGTCGTCGATGACGCTATCGTGGTTTTGGAGAATATTTATACGCGAATAGAAAAAGGGGAAGAACCTCAAAAAGCCGCAGAAAAAGGTTCTGAGGAGATTTTCTTTGCGGTGATTGCGACTACAGTAGCCCTTGCAGCAGTATTCCTTCCGGTCATATTTTTAACTGGTACCACGGGTCGTCTCTTCCGAGAATTTGGAATAGTAGTAGCTGGCGCAGTGATTATTTCCTCTTTTGTAGCCTTGACTATGACTCCAATGTTGAGCGCAAGGCTTTTGAAAAAGAGAGAAAAGCATAATCGATTTTACAATGCCACAGAACCGATATTTGTATGGATAAACGACAAATATGAATCTGCGTTAGCGTGGTTTATGCAAGTTCGCTGGGTATCCTTTCTAATGGTTGGATTAATGGGTTTTGGCATTTACTATTTGTTCAATCAAATACCAAGTGAATTGGCACCGACGGAGGACAGAGGCGAGGTTAGGATTATTCTTTCAGGGCCTGAAGGAGCCACATTTGGTTACATGGACCGTGTGATAGATCAGATGGTAGAAGATTTTCAAGCTGAATTCCCGAAGGATGATGTAAGAGGATTGATTTCAGTGACTTCTCCGGGATTTGGCACATCAAGCACTAATTCAGGATTTATTCGATTCATTCTGTCAGACGCGGAGGATAGAGATAAGACACAAAGGGAATACTTCAATCTAATCAACCAAAAATTAAAAAAATATTCGTCTGTAAGAGCATTTGCTTCAGAGGCCCAGTCTATTGGTAATAGTCGCGGTGGTCTTCCTGTCCAATATGTTTTGCAAGCCCCTACGCTGGATAAATTGAAGGAAGTGATACCAAAATTTATGGAGGAAGTAGGAAAAAGTCCGGTCTTCATCTTCTCGGATATCAATTTGAAGTTTACCAAACCAGAGCTTGAGATTGAAATAGATCGAGCTAAGGCCAGAAATATTGGAGTTTCTGTTCAGGAAATTGCCAGAACACTGCAATTGTCTTACTCAGGACAGCGATTTGCCTATTTCATCCGTGACGGTAAGCAATATCAAGTAGTCGGGGAAATGAGGTTGGAAGATAGAAATGAACCTGTAAATCTACGGATGCTATACGTGCGTGCCGAAAACGGATCGTTGGTTCAGCTAGACAACTTGGTCACCGTCACGGAAAAAAGCACTCCTCCACAACTATATAGATTCAATCGTTTTGTAGCGGGGACAGTTTCAGCTAACCTTGCTGAAGGCTATACGATTGGAGACGGACTAGAAGAGATGGACAGGGTCGCTGCTGAGGTACTCGATGATTCTTTCACGACGGACGTATCTGGCCCATCTAAGGAATTCAGAGAGAGTTCAAATTCACTGTTGTTCGCATTCATATTCGCTTTAGTCTTGATCTATCTTGTTCTTTCTGCACAGTTTGAAAGTTTCTTGGATCCACTTACCATCATGTTTACTGTCCCTTTGGCCCTATTTGGAGCCTTGTTTACTCTTTGGTCTTTTGGATTTACGCTGAATATTTTCAGTCAGATTGGAATTATCATGCTGATAGGGCTAGTGACTAAAAACGGCATTCTGATCGTGGAATTTGCCAATCAGCGAAAAGCTGCTGGAATGACCCCCCAAGAGGCAATTTTTGGAGCCGCAGTGGCTAGATTTAGACCTATTTTGATGACCAGTTTATCCACCATTTTGGGTATTTTACCAATTGCGTTAGGTCTAGGAGCAGGAGCAGAAAGCCGCGTTCCGATGGGCGCTGCCGTAATTGGTGGGTTAGCCTTCGCTACGATTTTGACTCTTTTTGTCATCCCAGCTATTTATACTTATCTCACTTCCAAAGAAGGAAGATTAGCCAGAATTTAATGAAGAAACTTAGCCTATTGTTCTTATTGAGCATTATTGGAACAAGCGTGTATGCTCAAAGTAATGAATCTCTGGATTTGGAGAAAGCCATTCAATTGGGGCTGGAAAATAACTTTCAGATCAAAATAGCGGTCGAAACCATCACAATTCGCGAAGGCGAAGAGCGGATCGGTAGGGGAGATCTATTTATGCCACGAGTGGATGCGACCTATTTGAGAAGCTATAGCAAAGAGGATGTAGAACAGAAATTTATTAATGATCCCGAGCCCCGTCAGATCAATGGTGCTAACTCCGATAATGAGAACTTTTCTATAGCTGCGATCTATGGCTTCAGACCTGAAAGCCTCATCGTGATAAAACGGCTGGGACAGCTCACGGAGATCAGCGAACTGGAATCAAAAGTCGTTGTGGAAAATACCGTTGCTGGTATTTCTTCAGCATATTACCGATTGGTATTGGAGCTTCAACGCTACGATGTATTGCAAAATACTCTAGAACTCAGCCAGTCGAGATTGGATATTGCGCAGGCTCAGTACGAACTTGGCGGTGCAGGAAAACGAGATTTTCTAACCGCACAGGTGGATTACAACTCAGATCTTACGCTGTTGCTGACTCAGGAGCAGGTGATTCAGAATGCAAGAGTCAATCTGAATGAGCTGATGGCTTTGCAGCCCGATGAGAAGTTTACTGTAAAGGACACCATCTTGATCGGTGATCCACTCTTACTGTTAGAATTGGAGGAAAATGCACTTATGGAAAACAAAAACCTTCTCATAGCGCAGCGGGCTGAAAACGTAGCTTTCCTTCAGATGAAAGAACTGAGAGCTTCTAGACTGCCAATTTTAAATCTAAATGGAAACTATGTAAACAATACTTTCGGTTCTGATGCAGGTTTCTTGATTCAAAACCAAAGACAGGGATTCAACGGAGGTGGAAATATCACAGTCAACCTTTTCAGCGGATTGACGCTGAACCGTCGGATTCAAAATGCCCGAGTGCAAGAGCGACTGCAAAGCTATGAAACCGAACAGTTTGAGGTTCAACTCAGATCGGATATTCACCGGTCGTACAATACCTATGTGAATAATAAAAGCTTGCTGGAAGTAGAGAAAAAGAACTATCAAGTCGCAAAGGAAAGTACCGAGATTGCATTGGAGCGATTTAGATTGGGGATTGCATCCTATCTGGAATTCAGAGATGCACAGGTCAATTTGCTGACTGCAGAGAACAGACTTATCACTTCGATTTTTAATATAAAAGAGCAGGAAATTGAATTGAGAAGACTCTCTGGGAAGATTTTCTTCCAAAATAGCTCGGAAGATTTTGAGTTGCCTTCAGAAGATTAGTTAAGAAACGAAGGTCTGAGAAATAGCCTTCGTTTTTTTATTCGCTTTTTTAACGATTGCTGTATTTTTCTTTTGGCATAGCATTTGCCAAATGGGCTTTTGTGTAACATCCAGAGTCTTACGGCTCTAGTGAATGAAAAAAATATTAATCCTATTTTCCTCCGTAGTAATACTTCTCCTCTTTGGTGTGCAATGTACCTTCATTGAGAAGCATTTTGGCTCCAATCCCAAGGAGGAAGCCTATTTACTCGATCTTCAGGGAATCCAAAACCGTGGATTTATCCGAGCTGCAGTGGATAATAATTCCACGGGTTATTATATCTATCGTGGACGAAGAATGGGTTACGAGTATGAATTACTTCGTGATTTAGCCAAAAGATTGAATGTGCAATTGCACTTAGTCATGGTAGCGGATATAGATAGAGCATTTGATTACTTACTTGAGGGTAAAGTGGATTTGATTGCCATGAATCTTGAGAAGAACATGGAAAGGTCTGAGAAAACTTCCTTTTCTCTTCCTTTAGGTAAAATGAATACCGTCCTAGTAGGCAACGAAACGTCTGGACAAATCACTTCTTGGGATCAATTAGCTTCAGACACAATATATGTGCGTGAAGGTGCAGTTTACAAAACTCAACTTTGCTCGTTGAAGGATTCCCTGAAGTTGACCTATACCATAATTCCTACACCTGATCACGAGGAAATGCTAATTGACCAGGTGGTAGATGGGAAAATCAAGTGGACCATAGCCGATCAGAATATTGCACAAGCCAATGCTACCTATTACGAAGGGCTGGATATTTCTTGGAAAGTCCAGAAAGAAGGCGATGTGTCATGGGTAGTTCGTGAGAATTCTCCCAAGCTATTGGCTTCACTGAATGATTGGCTTAAGGAAAAGAAAAAGCGATTTATCCCTGAATTGTACGCAAAATATTTCCTGAATTCGAAAAACAGTTATTTCCGAACCAATAGCCCTTTCTCATCTCTTGTAGGAAATCAGATTTCTGCTTATGATGATATTATCAAAGATGGAGCTGAGCTATTGGGCTGGGATTGGCGATTGTTGGCTTCTTTGGTATATAAAGAGTCTAGGTTCGATACCGTTGCGACTTCCTATGCTGGCGCAAAGGGATTGCTTCAATTGATGCCTGTGACATTAGAACGCTTTGGGGTAGAAAACCCCAATGATCCTTCACAGTCTCTCATGGGAGGAGTTAGATATCTGAGATACTTGGACAAGTTCTGGATGGAAAGAGTGCCAGATACCAGCGAGCGCCTGAAATTCATCTTAGCTTCTTATAATATCGGTCATGGACATGTAGAAGACGCCTGGAGATTGACCATGAAATTTGGGGAAAATACCCAGACTTGGGCTGATGTTTCCAAATTTTTAGTACTAAAAAGTGATCCCGATTATTACCGGGATCCGATTGTGAAGAGTGGCTTCGCCAAAGGACATCTGGCCGTAAACTACGTCAAAGATGTGATGAGCGTGTTTGAATCTTACAAGGCACTCGTGCAGCCCTAAACTCCGGGGACCGTGGTCTGTGGGACACAGACCACCCAAAGTATAAAAGCTGACGCTTTTTTCTGTGTCGCACAGACCACTGAAAGTAAGACCATTTCTGCCTTGGTATGTGTCCCTCTTGACCAATTCACTTTTGGATTCTAATAGATTCATTTTAGCCTTAGGCTCCTTCGTGCAGCTCAAACATTGCCTCCACTTCGACAGGAATATTACCTGGCAGCGATCCCATACCGACAGCGGATCTGACTCCGATACCATATTCTTCTCCCCATACCTGTGCGAATAATTCGCTGCAACCATTGATGATGTAAGGGTGACGCTCAAAAGTCGAGATGCAATTCACCATTCCCAGGACTTTGATCACGCGCTTTACACGACTGAGTGAGCCTAGATTTGCTTTGATGGTAGCAAGCATCGCGAGTCCTACTTGTCTTGCAGCTAGTTTTCCTGCTTCTATATCTAAGTCTTCACCTATTCTTCCCACGATCAGGCTGCCATCATCCTGCACTGTGCCATGGCCAGAGAGATAAAGGTATTTGCCGTCAATCAGGCAGGGCTTATATACACCAAGTGGTTTTGGTGCAGGAGGAAGTGAGAGACCAAGTTTGGAGAAATTGCTTTCAGGGGTTTCCATGTAATTTAGATTTTCTTTGAAATTATACAAAAATGTCCAAGATCAGGACTCCCGCCAAGCCTGCTACAGCTACAATGGTTTCCATCAGTGACCAAGATTTTAAAGTGTCTTTGATGCTGACGTTGAAAAACTCCTTATACATCCAGAATCCTCCATCATTGAAATGGGAGAACATCAAACTTCCAGCTCCGATGGAAAGTACTAAGAGATTTGGATCCACATTCATGGTAGTGACTAGCGGAGCGATAATACCTGCCGTAGTCAGTCCTGCTACGGTAGCAGAACCCACACAAACGCGAATAATAGCAGTAATGGTCCAGGCTAAGATCAGCGGATGAATATCCCACGATTGCAGACCTTCAGCGATCTCTAGACTGACTCCTGTATCTGTGAAAATTTGCTTCAATGCGCCAGCGCCAGCCACAATCAATAGAATCATAGCGATATCTTTGGTAGCTACAGTGTATAGATCCATGATTTGCCTCATGTTGAAATTGCGTCTTAAACCGAGCGTGTAAGTAGCAATAAGCACTGAAACCAACATCACGATTCCCGGATCTGCCACAAAGGAAATGATAGGGGCAAGGGGACTTTCTTCAGTTACATTGAGATTGAGAGCGGTGGTCCCTACCAATAATACGACAGGAAGTAGTGCAGTGAAAAAGCTGTTTGCGGCAGATGGAAGCTCTGATTCAGGTTTTATTTCAGCCTGAAAAGTTTTAAGAGGTTCAGCCTTCATGTTTTTCAATGTCTTAGCAAAAATAGGCCCTGCAAGTGCGATGGTAGGGATAGCGATCATGAAACCGTAGAACAACGTCAAGCCCATATTCGCATCAAACTGAGCTACTAATGCAGCTGGCGACGGATGCGGTGGCAAAAAGCCATGGGTAACAGAAAGGGCTGCCAATAGTGGAATGCCCACATAGACTGCAGAGATTTTATATTGGTAGGCTACGGTAAAAGCCAGCGGGACTAACAGTACAAAGCCTACGTTGTAGAATAAGGGAATTCCCACCACCAAACCCGTGATGGACATAGCCCAGGTGATGTGTTTCTTTCCAAAGATCTTCATTAGGAAACCGGCTATTTGCTGGGCAGCACCACTTTCGGCCACTAGCTTGCCGAGCATCGCGCCCATCACAATCACGATGACCAAGTCTCCCAACAATACCCCCATGCCCCGCTGCACGGAGCCTGCGATCTGGTCTGCGGGTAGTCCGAGCAGGAAACCTGCACAAATGGATGAGATCAAAAATGCTAAAAAAGGATTGAGCTTAGCCCAGACGATCAGCAGCACAAGGATGGCAATACTGAGCAAAACAAGAACAATGGTCATAGGAATAGGTTGGGTTTAGCTGGCTAAGATAAAAAAATTGGGGTAAAGTGCGTTTCGGTTTGAGAGATTACGCGATAATGCGCATTGGCTTAAACTGCACGTAAATTCTTAGAATCATGGATTGAGTTTAATTTCGGCAAATCCCTGCGCCGCGGCGGAGGGCAAGGGGGATTTTATATGCAAATGCCAAACATCACTCATGAACGCGAATTCATTAGGATACACCTTCACTCATATGCACTATTAATGTTTAATCCACCTCATTTGAACCGAGATATCCGAGTTTGAAAAAGTAATTAAGTATACCCCCGGTTGCATTATTTCTAATCTTTCGGAGAATTCAATATCATTAAAGCTAAAGGATGAAATCAAAACCCCTTGAGTAGAGTAAATCAGTACTTGAGTTTTTTCTGAATGGAAAGATTCTGGTACGCTAACTCGGATTTTGCCATTCGTATGAGGATTGGGGAATATTGAAAGTCGATCTGTTGATTTTGAAAAGTCGTTTTCATGTCGGACGACATGGCTCCAAGACCATTTGCCAGAAAAATCTATTTGCTTGATACGGTAATAGGAATCGATAAACCTTGGCAGGCTTTCATCTATGAAAGTATAAGAAACGGGAACATCTGAATTTCCGTCGCTTGAGACTTCTCCTATTTTTGACCATCCCATCAACGGATCCGTAGAACTATAGATCTCAAACTTTTCATTGTCTTTTTCCTGCGCGACCGACCAAGTGATCTGCCTAGCAGTATCTTTAAGTTTGGCTGATAGCGAGAGCCAGGTAACGGGAAGGATAGTCAATGTTCTGAAGCTGCCGACAGTGAAGTTTTTGCCCGGGAGATCATCAAAAGTCAGTTCTCTAATTGCCCAAAGTTCTGAAGTATCAGTACCAGGAACATGAACTCCTGGCGCTGCGTAACCAGTACAGACTAATCTCACATCATCGGGATTATCAACGATTAAATTATTAGCTGAAATTCTCAGTTCGAGAGGATTGGATGTTGAGGCTAATCCGGAAAACTGGAAATAGCTGAATAGGCGATAGAGTATAGGAGTGCTATCCAAGTCGTTGAAGCTAGGATTAAAATCTGCTCCTTTATATTCTGTGAATTGTATCGTCAGGTTTCCCCCTGCTGAAGTTCCGAGCATTTGAACTTTTCGGATTCCGCCTTGATATAGATCGTAAAAAGGGAAAGTGGCATTTAAAGCTGTAAGAGAAGTTGGCGTATTTTGATAAGTAAATAGTCCTAGATTTCTCCATTGTCCTCCATTATACTCCAATCCTCCACTCCCCAAGGTGTTCAGGATTAGATTGTTTCCCTGAAAATTTATTTCACCAGCATCCATCGAAAGTTTATTTCTTACGATGAGATTTTGCTCAAAAAAAGCTGTTCCTGCTGGCTTATTTACAATAAGATCATTCACGTTCATGGCAAAGCCTGAAACTGTTTGATCTGTTGATCCGATAATATGGAGTTCTGTGTTTGAAAGATTGAATGCTCCACTTCCTATTTGAGAGATATTACCAGTTAAAGACAATGTAGCAGGTAAATTGACATTTTGAGAGCCTTGAATTTCTAGGTCATGGAAATTCTGTGGTAAGGTAGAACTAGCGTACGATTTTGAAAGAAAGTTTTGTGTGCCTGAGTTTTTTCTGTAAGTGACTTTGCCGTCTAGTTGTATGTTTGCTGCTTCAATTTGTGGGGAGGAGCCTTCAAGAATTAGCTCACCTCCTGCTTGGAGATCGAAGAGAGCAGCTGATCTAGGTGTAGAAGCTGTTCCACTTCGAAATAGTATATCGCTACTACATTCACTTATTAATTTTGCTCCAGTTTCTATTATAAAGTCACCGTATTCATTAGATCCAAATGAGTTGTTTGTATTAAAAGAAAAAGTAGAACAAGCATTTGGTATAGATGTGGTATTTATTTTTTGGTTAACGATTCCTGATCTGATTGTGAATTGCAAAGCTTTGAAGGCTCTTTGAGTAATGAGTTCAATCCCCGATCCTGGATCAAAAATGACAGCGTAACGACTATTCGTGGATTGTGCTGACCATGTGCCATCTGGAATAATTACTCTACTTCCTCCTTTAAATGTAATCGTGCTAGATAAGGAATTTCCAATCCAGTCCAAGCTTGCATTTGTGCCAGCGGGTATTCCTGGAGCTGCACCATCGAAGGCCTGTAGTGTTCCATATATATCTAGATTATTTCCATTTAGATTTAATTTTTGCGCAGCACCGGCATCAGCGTTAATAAACAAACTCTTTACCTCTTCATTTCCAGTCAGCGTTAACAAATGAGTGCGGTCAATATAAATATCATTAATCTGACTTGGCTTTAAAGTAGCAGGTGACCAAATAGCACCATCATACACTTGCCAGATACCTATATTTCCAAAATTCCCAGAAGCAATTGTGCGGTAAGAACCAATTTCCTGGCTAAATGCGACGTTTAAGTAAAGGCAATGAAATGCAACTGCCGAGAATATGAAGTATATTCGGCATTGAAAAATTGCCTCTTGGGCCAACGTTTTGCCCCGTGTTTTCATTCGAAAAAATATCTTGAAAAAGCGTTTTATAATTTAGTGAAATGAATTTTAAAAAAATAGTAACTAGTTTATTTTTTTTACTGACTGTCAGCAGTTTAGATTCTTTGCAAGCCCAGCAGTATCAGATAAGCCTGTTGACCTGTGATCCCGGTGAGCAGATTTACAGCTCCTTTGGGCACAGTGGGATTCGGGTGCTGGATTTGGATTCGGGCAGGGATGTGGTGTACAACTACGGTACGTTTGACTTCGGCGCTCCTAATTTTGTCCTCAAATTTGCCGGAGGCAGACTGGATTACTTTCTCTCCGTGTCCACCTTTGATCGCTTCATCGCAGAGTACGATTACTTCAATCGCTCTGTGCGGGAGCAAGTGCTGAATCTCAATGAGCAGCAGAAGCTGGATTTGATCCTGTTTCTGCAGACAAACTATCTGCCTGAAAACCGCGCTTATCGCTACGATTTTTTCTTTGACAATTGTGCTACCCGTGTGCGCGATGCGATCAGCACGGTGCTGGGGGATCAGCTGGTCTGGGACGATGCTGTGCGGGAACCTGTGGATAAGAGCTTTCGGGAATTGATAGATGAGATGGTTTATTATATGACTTGGTCGGATCTGGGGATTGATTTGGCGCTGGGTTCTCGGCTGGATAGAGACGCCACTCCGCTGGAAGAACAGTTCCTGCCAAAGTATGTGGAGGAAGCTTTTGCCAGAGCAGAGATCCAAGGCGACGGACCTACTCGTCCTCTGGTGGAAAAAAGCAGGGTGATTTTAGATTTTGAAAAACCAACCGGTTCTTTTGGCGCGGTCAATCCCTACTGGATTTTCTGGGTAGTTGCCATCGTTTTTACCGGTATTACATTTCTAGGGTTCAAGAAGAAAAAGCTCTTTGTAGGGTTTGATGTGGCATTTTTTGGAATACTGGGAATCATAGGGGTAGTGATGTCTGCGCTTTGGATAGGGTCGGAAATCCCCTCTACCAAGTACAACTGGAATATTCTCTGGGCTTTCCCTGGCCACCTGGTGCTAGCCATTGTTTTGCTCAAGAAGACTATCAAACCTTGGGTGTTGAAATACTTACTCTTTGCGTTGATTATGGCAGATGCAGCGGTCGTTTTCTGGATTTTGGGCTGGCAGTCCTTTCACCCAAGTCTTATGCCATTGCTTTTGGTACTGATTCTGAGAACGAACTATTTGTATTATAATCTTGGGAAGTTTAAAAGGGTGGTTTGAGTCTTCGGATTCGGCACTTCATTATTCAGTATTACCTTGATCTCGCTTTAGCTAATAGCAAAGTATGTGCTTATCGACAGAAAGGCTTCGACTTTGCTCAGCCTGACAAGGAAATCTAAGACAAATAGCAATAATACTGATCGTGCCTTTGGCACGCTATAGTTCTTGGTTTGATAATAATACCCTGAATTTCGCTTTGCTGCATTCAGGGCTCTTACAGATTGTGCCTTTGGCACAATTACCATCCATTATTTTCAAACCCCTTGCCAAAGGCAAGGCCTTTAAAAGCCCAGAATTAGATTCTGGGTTAAAAAAGGCAATGGATTTTTATTGAGTGCCAACGGCACGATCAGTATTTGAATAAGTTACTTCCAGAAAGATTTTTCGGAGATTTTATTATCCGATTATCTGTATGTAAGCTATTCTGCCAGTACGCGAATTCTCTTTGGTCAATGGGTTGGATGACCGAAGACCGGAGTAAACCTGAATTCAATGTGTATTTGGATTATCGAACCTATAATTTTCTACTGGCAAGATTCCCTATAATCATATTTGATTAAAAGCAGAAAGCTAAAACCAAAATTCACTCCGATCTAGAAATTCTTGCCTGATTAAACTTTTGTATGGGGGATTGGTGTTGGGTACTTTCGGACGAAGCTTATGGAATTCAAACTTACCTCAGATTATCAACCAACTGGAGATCAACCCAAAGCTATAGAACAGCTCACGGAGGGAGTAAATAACGGCGATCAGGCTCAGGTTCTGCTTGGTGTGACGGGTTCTGGCAAAACATTTACAGTAGCAAACGTAATTCAGCAAACTCAAAAGCCAACTTTGGTTTTAAGTCATAATAAGACGCTGGCGGCGCAATTGTATGGGGAGTTCAAGCAATTTTTTCCCGAAAATTCCGTCGAGTATTTTATCTCCTATTACGATTACTATCAGCCAGAGGCTTTTATCCCTAGCTCCGGCACTTATATAGAAAAGGATCTTTCGATCAATGAAGAGATCGAGAAGCTGCGCCTAAGTGCTACTTCTTCTTTGCTGACTGGTCGCAGGGACGTGATCGTCGTTGCTTCCGTGTCCTGTATTTACGGTATAGGAAATCCTGATGAGTTTGGGAAAAATGTCATCAAACTTCAGGAAGGCGATCGAATTCCAAGAAATCAGTTGCTGTTCAAATTGGTGGATATACTCTACAGTCGAACTCAGCATGATCTGACCCATGGGACTTTCCGGGTGAAAGGTGATACAGTGGATATCTTTGTGGCTTATGCTGACTGGGGATATCGAATTTTCTTCTGGGGAGACGAGATTGAGGCGATTCAGCGCTTTGACCCGGCAACTGGAAAAAAGCTAAATGACGAGAAGATCATTTCGATTTTTCCGGCAAACCTATTTGTGACTGGTAAAGACACCTTGCAAACTGCCATCCATGAGATCCAATATGACATGGTGGATCAAGTGAATTTCTTTGAAAGAGAGGGGAGATTTGCAGAGGCAAAACGTCTTCAGGAGCGCACAGAGTTCGATTTGGAAATGATGAGAGAGTTAGGGTATTGTTCTGGTGTGGAAAATTACTCGAGGTATTTCGATAGAAGAGCGCCGGGAGCAAGACCATTCTGCCTCATAGATTATTTTCCGGATGATTTTCTGCTGATTGTGGATGAAAGTCACGTGACTCTGCCACAGGTCAGAGCGATGTGGGGAGGAGATAGATCCAGGAAGATCAATTTGGTGGATTTTGGTTTTCGCCTTCCTTCGGCTTTGGACAATCGTCCTTTGAAATTTGAAGAGTTTCAGGATCTCACAAATCAAGCGATTTATGTCTCTGCTACTCCGGCTGATTATGAGTTGTCATTGACCGAAGGTGTGGTAGTGGAGCAAATTATCCGTCCTACGGGGCTTTTGGATCCTACGATTGAGGTGAGACCAAGTCAAAATCAGATAGATGATTTGCTGGAGGAAATAGATCAGACTATTAAATCTGGCGCTAGAACTTTGGTCACGACATTGACTAAACGAATGGCTGAAGAACTTCAGAAATTCCTTGAAAGAGCCGGCGTGAAGTCTCGCTATATCCACTCTGAGGTGAAAACGCTTGATCGGGTTGAAATCTTGCGGGAATTACGCTTGGGGATTTTTGATGTGCTTGTTGGAGTAAATTTATTGAGAGAAGGTCTGGATTTACCGGAGGTTTCATTGGTGGCTATTTTGGATGCGGATAAGGAAGGTTTCTTGAGAAATGAACGAAGTTTGGTGCAAACCATTGGCCGTGCAGCTCGAAATTCTGAAGGGCGTGTGATTATGTATGCTGATAAAATCACCAATTCCATGCAATTGGCTATGGATGAAACGAAGCGAAGAAGGGTCTTACAAATAGAATATAATTTGGAGCATGGCATTACGCCGACTACGGTGGTGAAGTCGCATGATAAAATCATGGGACAAACCAAAGTAGCTGACTCGAAGAAAAACCCTAAGTTCTATGCGGAGCCTATGCCTGGAGAAGCGAGCATGGCAGCTGATCCAGTGGTGCAATACCTAAGCAAGGATAAGCTGGAGAAACTGATCCAGCAAACACAGAAGTTGATGGAGAAAGCTGCGAAAGAGCTGAACTTCATGGAAGCTGCGCGGCTTCGGGACGAGTGGCAATCCCAGAAATCAAGGTTGGATCAGCTGAATCAGGGAGTAAGAAAGTAGGAGTTTAGAATGTTTATTTTAACCGCGGAGAAAACACAGAGGTTTACGCAGAGGACGCAACTCTGTATTTGTATCCTGAAAGGGAGAACTAGTTATTTTACTTTCATCTATTTGCGGGTTCGAACCATAACTACAAGTTTCAATTCACAAGTATGTATATCCGCAAATGCACAAATAAAAAACAAAAAAGTGGCTTAATATATGGTAAACACTAGTATTGCTGCTACTACTCCCAATATTCTATCGGGACGTCATCGGTCTTCGTGCCAGTTAAGCAAAGAAAATAAGGTTACGGGCATAATTACGGATAATCAGATTCACAATTAACGCTATCTAAAAATCTACTAAAAATGACACTTCAGGATGTGAAGTTGCTCGCTGCGAAAGGCGAGGGTCTGAGAATAGAATTCAAAAAGAAGGCAACTTTTCCTGAGAAGATTGTGCGTGAACTTATCGCGTTTGCCAATACTTCGGGTGGCAGCTTGCTGATCGGAGTGGACGATGACGGCACGGTCAGTGGGCAGCGCTATATAGAGGAGGAGGTTTTTGTGATGGAAAAAGCTATCCATGCCCTTATTTTTCCTCGATTAGAATACGAGTTGTTTTCCCTGAAGCTAAGTGAGAAAAGGGGAGTTGCGGTTTTCAAGGTTCCCGTGAGCGCACATCGGCCACATTACCTTAAAGAATCAGACAGAAAACATGCGTTCATTCGCGTGGCAGATCGATCTGTGCAGGCGAGTAAGGAAGTTTGGGAGATTTTGCGAAGAGGTAAAAATCCAAAAGACATGGTTTTTACTTATGGAAATAAGGAAGATATCTTAATGAAAGCCCTGAGTGCATCCGATAAAATTACGCTGAAGGAATTTGCGAAGCTTGCGAATCTGCCAAGATTTCTAGCATCTAAAACATTGGTGAGGCTAGTGCTGGCAAATGTGCTTCAAATTCATCCACAGGAATCGGAGGATTATTTTACGCTTAAAGAATAAATCATTGGAGATCAAATCTGTAGAACTCCCAATTGCTCCACGATTTCCGGTAGATCTTTTCCATATTTTTTTTCAAGTGCATCCACCTTCGCCCTTGATAAAGTCTCGACAGCCGTTTCCACAGAAAACCAATTCATTGAATCTTCCTCATTGGAAAGTATCAGGTCATAGTAAGGCAGTGCTTTTTCGAAGTCATTTTCACGAAAAAATATGCATAAAGACACCACAGCATAGAAAAAGTAAACTTCCTGGATGTGAAAGATCTTTCTACTTGGCATGAGCTCTTGCAATTGATATTTACCTTCGAGGATTTCCCAAGCTCTTGAGTATTTCTTATTTTGGATCAGCTGAAAAGCTAAGAACAATCTTCCCAATAGGTAATCAGGAAAATCAATTACACACTGCTCAAAAAGCTGTGTCCCTTTTTTAACATCCCTTATTAGAAAGTAACTGTTTGCCAAATAATTGTGAAAAATTGGGTTTTCAGGATATTGCGTGATTTTCTCTGAAATATGTTTTTGGAAATTGGAAATCCCATCTATGCTCCCGGATTCTGTGAGCTCGCGAAGTTTATTGTATATGGATTCAATCGAATCCGCCATCTCCGCATTCGGTTCGTAAATAGGCTCCTCTGTAATGGTTAATTGCTCGTGTGCATTTTTAATCAACTGCTCAAAATCATCCTTTCCCTTTGGAAAGCTTTTGCCATAAGCGAGATCGATCGTCTTAAACATCAGCTTTTGGGCTTCATTTATCAAATCTTCCTCGTCAAATTCTTCTTCATCATCCCAATAGTCTGCATGATCATCCTCTTCATTGCCTGGTAAAAACACGGGTTTACCATCGATCCCAAACTCAAATTCAATCAATGGAATAGCCTCCGTATCTTCTTCCAGTAGGTATTGGGTGAGATCCCAGTCTTTATGAGATTTGATAGCATAGCCATAAGCAAAGTCTGCCGCTCCATAAATCAGATTATGCGCCATTGCGTAATCACAAATAATCATATCCTCTCCCATCCCCTTTATAAGTTCGTCAAATGCAAAAATGGGTTGGTTATAATTGAACATCGTGTCCTTCACTCCCAGTCCAAGCAAGTCTGTCAGATATGCGGCAAAAGTGAGGTTGCCATTTGTATGTTTCCTCGCGACGACTATTTGAGCTAGTTTTGAGCTTTCCCAGTCTTGATTAATATAACAGGCGTAAATAGGCAATTGTCTGGCTTTGGTCTGTATGTATTTTTTTGGACTGATCGCCGGAGCTTTGATGGAGGCACCTTTTCTTTTCTTATTCTTAGCCATATAATTAGTGAAAGATGGAGGAATGATTTCAAATGTCTGAAATATCAATTAATGAGACAATTTAAATAGCCTGAAAAATTGATCTTCAGATCTAAAACACCTAATTAATTTTGCTGACAATTGCTGTGGCAGTACGTGTCTTTGACAGGTATTTTATTCAGAAATGGAGGGTAAAGAAATCCCTGTCCTTTCAGTAAATCCAGTATTTCCCTGAAGTCCTCCAGAATGAATCATTAGGATTTTGGATCCTTTGGCAAAATGATTTTTCTTGATTAGATCCCAGATCCCAAAAGCCATTTTACCGGTATAAATCGGATCTAAGACTATTCCGAAGCTTTCATAAAACCACCAGATAAAATCGATTAATTCTTGCTTGTATTTGGCGTAGCCACCAAAGTGATAATTCGTAAGAATCTCGTAAGATTCTTTACTGGTGAGTTGATATTTCTCGATTAGGTCAGTGATTTCTTTCTGAATGAATTCGCCTTTAAGCGAGGAAAAACCAAGTAATTTTTGATTTTCAGAAATTGAAGCGTATAGCCCTGCGAAAGTTCCTCCAGTTCCTATTGAACTACAGATATGTGAGAATTCCTTATCTTCTTCAATTAAAATTTCTTTGGTGCCTTCTATAGCTAGTTCGTTGGTTCCACCTTCAGGAATAAGATAGAAATCACCGAATTTTTCTTTTAATCTCGCTAGAAATTCTGGCTCTGTTTTATTTCTGTAGCTTTTTCTATCAATAAAATGAAGGTTCATCCCAAGCTCTGATGCATGCGAAAGAGTAGCGTTTAGAGACTCGGTTCTTTCTCCCCGTATGATGCCAATCGATTCTAGGTTCTCCGCATTTGTTGCTTCGGCTGTGGCATAGATATGATTCGAAAAAGCCCCTCCAAAAGTCAGAATCTTGCTTTTACGTTCACTTTTAGCTTTTTCCAGATTGTATTTGAGCTTGAAAAATTTGTTTCCGGAAACTTTGGGATGGATTAAATTCAGACGTTTGATGGCCAGTTCGATTCCTTTTTTCTCAAGTAGATCATGAGTTAAAAACTGGACTGGAACTGGATTTGGGAGGAGCATTTAAGGTGCTTTTTTGCAGAGGTGCCAAAGTTAAGCCTGATAATCCTATTTTTGCAGCATGAGCATGCAACCAATGGAAGATTTTGATGAGGAAGAGTTAGAACTTTATGAGCATTTCAAGTTTGTAATCGATAAAGGCCAGACTCCGATCAGGATCGACAAGTTTTTGACAGATAAGATAGCTTTTGCCACCCGAAATAAGATTCAACAAGCCATAGACGCAGGCGCGATCCAAGTGAATGGCGAATCGATCAAGGGTAGCTATAAGGTAAAACCGCTGGATGATATTCGGGTACTTTTTGGCAAACCGCCACGAGATACGGAGGTTGTCCCTGAGAATATTCCGTTGAATATTGTCTTCGAAGATCAACATATACTGGTAGTGAATAAGGCCGCAGGCATGGTAGTTCATCCCGCGCATGGCAATTGGACAGGCACATTGGTCAATGCATTGGTGTACTACTTTCAGAATTTGCCAGAGATGAAAGGCAATGAAGGCAGACCAGGACTGGTTCATCGCATAGATAAGGATACATCTGGACTGCTCGTGATCGCCAAATCGGAGGATGCGATGACTCATTTAGCTTCCCAGTTTTTCCACCATACAATAGAGCGAACGTATCAGGCACTTGTATGGGGTGAAATGGAAGAGGAGTCTGGTACCATTACCGGTCATGTAGGCAGAAGTGCCAAAAACAGAAAAATAATGGATGTGTTTCCTGATGGAAGTCAGGGCAAGCATGCCGTTACCCACTGGAAAATGCTGAAGAGGCTCAGATATGTATCGCTGGTACAATGTAATCTGGAGACTGGACGTACGCATCAGATCCGTGCTCACATGAAATATTTGGGGCATCCGCTGTTCAATGATGAAACATACGGTGGAGACAAAATCCGAAAAGGTACTCAATTCTCTAAGTACAAGACCTTTGTCCACAATGCATTTACTCTTTTGCCAAGACAAGCATTACATGCGCTTTCGTTGGGGTTTATACATCCGGTGACTAAGGAAAAACTGTATTTCGAAGCTCCGCTACCCGAGGATTTTCAGGCAGTTTTGGATAAGTGGGAGAACTATGTGAATTTTGAATAAGAGAGGTTTGATTGCTGAATTAGTAACATTTCAATTGAAATGATATGAATTTCGCAATAAAAACATGCTTCAATGGCTGTATTGGCAATTTTGATCAGTAACGTTGAAAAATAGTCAATTTAAGGCACGATATTAATATTGATTTTAACGATAATGTATTTTTCAATCGATTTCATTAAATATACTGTAAAAATTCACTTTTATTTTTGAATTATTTTTAATAAACAAACCAGTCTGCTATATTTGAATCATAGAAAGAGAGCAAACAGACGGTAAGCACTCAAAATACATTGAAATTACACAACATTGTAGGATGTTGAAATTGGCAGACAAGCCCTCCTGTCTCGAGGGTGGAGGTCATAGGATAAAGCATTTAGCGAGCTCGTAAATTTGCCTAACTACTCCGTGGAGGTTCGAATCCTTCTCCTACAGCAGGTTATTTTGGGTTTATTGTTAATTGACTAAAACCATGAAATTTTGTTTCATGGTTTTTTTTATGTCCTTATCAAATTGACTCTCATTTTTAATTTGGTGTTAAAACCTATAGTCCGAATAAGATTTTGTGTAAATACTTAGCTGCTTCAATTATTAATTTATTAATTGCCTAGCTTAAATTGTGCTAAAATTTATTGATATGGCATGTATAAGTTATAATCATTATAAATACTGCAAAAAAATTAATTAATTGTTATTAAAATTTTAATAAACCAATGGTATTTCTAATTTTGACCCAGCGAAATTATAAACGGTTGAGACTAGTTTGTTTTAATCGGTCTGAGAATCTTGCTCTTTCAAACCTATTAACCTTTGGTTTTCTTTTAAACCATTAAAGCTGGCAAAAGGCCGGTGACGAGTACAAATCCATCATTGTAGGATGTTGAAACTGGCAGACAAGCCCTCCTGTCTCGGGGGTGGGGATCCGGTCCTGATAGCTATCGGGATCGAAAGTACAAAGCGTAATTCTACCGGACTATTGCCTAACTGCCCCGTGGAGGTTCGAATCCTTCTCCTACAGCATGAAAAAGCAGCACTGAAGTGCTGCTTTTTTCGTTTAAATTTGTCCTTAAATACCTATTTTAGACAAAAAACCAACTGAATGACAAAAGAGCATAAAGAGAAGCATTCCAGACATCCTCTTAGAAAGAAGGTACTGAGATGGGTGATGTTTACTTTTTTAGCTATACTTTTTTTGGAGTTTGTAATCTATTTTGGCTCAAACTTACTGCTCTCCAACTGGGCGAGGAGGAAAATTAATGAAGCAGCCAAGGATGTATATTTAGTTGATTTTAATAGAATTAGATTTTCTCTACTCAGGCGCGGACTTTTCATGGACGGCATCGTGATGAAGCCCATAGGTGAACGTAAGCCGGGACAAAACCAGGCATTGTTTGATTTGACTTTGGATCAATTGGCACTTAAGAATCTGTGGTATGATTTCTCTGAGGAAATTTTGTACGTGGGAAGCTTAGAGTTTGACAATCCTAATATTAGCATGGATTTGCCCCCAAAGTTAGATTCAGAAGATAGAAATGAAGAGGAAAGCAAAGGATCTCCAGTAAAAGCTTTAGAGGACGAGCTAAAAAAGATAATTGATAAGATCAATTTCACTGGGGTTTATATCAGTGAATTGGAAATCAATAACGCAGATTTATTCTTCCTAAACTTTCTAAGCCAGAACTCTCTTAAAGCTGAGAATACCAGGTTGCTAGTGAAGGATATTAATTGGGCGACCAAAGATGAGTGGACGACTCCTTTCAATGCCAGAGGGTTTGAGTTTGATCTGGAAAATGTGGTTTTCCCACTGCCTGACGGAGTGCATTCCCTTCAGTCCGAGAAAGTTTATATAAGTTCTCTGGACAACATGATCGAAATAAATGGTTTTCGGCTCTATTCTGATAAAACCGTTGAAAGTAGAGCTTATTATGATGTTTTGCTGAGCGAACTTCGAGTTGGAAATGTTGATTTGAACAAGGCATTTATGACTTCAAACGTCAGGATAGATGAAATTGTCTTGAACGATCCAGAGTTTCTAGTCGTGGATAATAGTGACAGCAAAAAGGATAGTACTGCCACTGGAGATTTGAATGAATTGATTGAGGGCATTTTGAAGTCCTTTGAGGTACAGGAACTCTCAGTGAATAATGGGAAATTCACTACCTATAGTTTAGCAGATACGCTCAAAAATCGGATTGATATCAAAAAGCTTGGCTTCAAAATGATCAATTTTTATCTGGGAGAAGATGAATCCAGAAAAACAGACCAGTTTTTCTATGGAGAAGAAGCCGCTATGGACATTGAAAAGGCTGACTTGTATCTGTCAGATAATGTCCATATAATCTACGGAGATAGGGTAAGTGTATCCTCTTTCAAAGATGAGATTGTCGTCGAAAACGTTCATATGGAGCCTAGGGAAGATGCTCTTAAAAATGGTGTAGCGAACCAGATTATCCGAATTTCCCTTCCGAAACTTGTGCTTTCAAAAGCCAACTTGAAGCGTTTGTACAACGAGGGTGTTTTCAATATTGACGAGATGCTCATACAATCTCCCAATGTGGAAATCACTGAGCTCAGCCAAAGAGATGATAGTCAAAACACAGTGCCCATCAGAGAGCTTTTGGAAGGCTATCTGGACGAGATAGCGATTGGTAAAATGGATCTGCGTGATGGGGAAGTTCAATTTACAAATGAAAAGGGAGTCAGAAGTAATGACATTGGATTTGAACGGTTCAGTTTGTTGCTTGAAAATGTATTGCTCCAACCAAATTCTGAGTCAGATGTTCGCAATATATTTTTAGCTGATGATATGGTGCTGAGTTTGGATAAGTATAGACTCAAATTGCGTGACAATCTCCATGAGTTCATGGCAGATAAGGTGCTGATAGATTCTAAGAATTCTCTCGTGGTGATCAATAACTTCACGCTGAGGCCTGAAAATCCTGATTCTACACAAGTGATTCTTGATGCCTATGGGAAGTCTGTCATTTTGGATATCTCCATTCCAGAGTTTCGCGTAGAGGGGATCGATTTGATGTCAGCTTATATGGATGAGAAGTTGATAATCAATCAAATTCTTGTGCCCTCTCCAGTAGCAAGTTTGACTCGATTTAGAAAGAATAGTAATGGAAACTCTACAACTGCCCAAGTAGATTCATCAGATGAAATAGAGGGTTTACTTACCTCTTATTTTTCTTCGATTCAGATAGATTCTATAAGTTTCAGCAATGGGCAAGTTCAGTATAAGAATTTCGCAGGAAAGAAGGATCTTTCCCTTAGTGAGGATAGTCTTTCACTGAGTTTGAAAGGCTTTTATCTTGAAAAAGGGCTTGAGAAAAGTCCTGGTAGAACGTTTTTTTCGGATGAAATTGACCTTATTCTGAGGAAATATGATTTCAGCGTGGCAGGTGGAAATTACGATGTGGATACAGATGGTCTTCGATTTAATTCTCGATCGAAAACAATAGAAATAGATAACCTGACGCTAAGTCCTAGTAAGTCTATCCAAAGCAAAATTGCTTTATCGTTGAATCTTCCAAGTGTATCTCTTGAGGGCGTTGATATTGAGTCGTTCTTATTTGAGAATCAGCTGAAACTCGATAAGCTAGCTGTGGATGGAAGTGCGATCAATCTTGAGATTAACAAGAATTTTCAGAGGGAAGAAACCGAAGTGAAGACCAGTCTACGCTCAGCCAAGACGCTTCCAAAATCTATTGAGCAGATTTCTATCGGAGATATAAAAGCAACAAATTCCAGGTTGAGTATGAATTACAGGGTAGGTAAGGATGGTTTCGAATTGATCCAGACAGACTTTGACCTGGGAATAAAAGGTTTGAATCTTGACTCAGCGGCCAATGCACAAAAGGACATCGCAGGATTGTTTAATGAAATAAATCTGACCCTGAATGATTTTTCGTACACCTTGCCTGATAGTATCCATACGATCAAATTTTCTAATCTTTATGTGGATAATTCAGCTGCTGAGACCATATTCTCCAACTTTGAAATAGTCCCCAGCACTATAACAGGAAACCCTGGTTCGCCTATTTTATCCGCTAAAATAGATGAGCTGGGAGTGAAGAATAATACGATCAGAGAGATACAAACTACCGGCGTATTAGATCTTACTCAGCTAAGGTTGATGAATCCCAAAATCGACGTATACCTCGATACGACAAGTAAATCGCGTAAGCCAAAGCTAAAATCGGATTCAATAAAAACTACTAATGTGGGATTGATAGAATCAATCTTACTTCAGGATGTGCTTATCAACAACGGCAATATTGTACTTCACAATAAGGACACAGGTCAGATTCCAAGGATGGCATTCAGTAATGTTAACCTTGGATTGGAAGAATTGAATCTCGATTTGATGAAGAAAGGCACTGACCTAAGTCCACAATTATTGCTGGAAAAAGATTTGAGTCTTTCGCTGACGAATTATCACATTTATACCAAAGACAGTTTAAATAAATTGAGAATCGGGAGGATAAGGTATCTCGATAATGCGATTGTTCTAGACAGTGTTCATTTCCAGCCAGCGATGGGACGCTATGACTATTTGCGCAAAAAAGAGTATCAGGACAATACAATAGACGCTTTTGTGGCGAAGGTACGGATAGAAGACATAGATTTTGACGAGTATTTCAGCAATCAAAATCTAAAGGCTCATGTGCTGAGAGTGGAAGGACTGCAAGTGGATGTTTTCAGAGATAAGAGAATTCCTCGCGAAGAAGGGATAATCAAGCCTATGCCGCAATATCTCATGGAAAACGCCCAATTTGATTTGGAGGTAGATTCGGTGATAGTACGTGATGGGTTAGTCCGATATCAAGAGTTCGTCCCCAAAGCCATGCTTCCAGGTTCGATTAGCTTCGAAGATCTAGATGCTTCTATTGCTCCTTTTGTGATGCGGAAAAGCACAGAGGAATTCCCGCTGAAGTCCAGTATTTTATTTGCAACAGCTCAATTGATGGGCGAAGGTGATGTCACATTGAAGGCAGATATGCGTTTTGGAGATCCTTACCCTATGAACGTAGAGGTGGAATTGGGAGAGTTTGATCTGACCAAGTTGAATAGTATAATTTCAAATGTCGCCTTTATCAATGTCGTCGATGGTAACGTGACGAATGGAAAGTGGGATTTCAAAATAGATGATGACGCAGCCAAGGGTAAAATGAAATTTATGTATGAGGACTTAAAAATTGAATTTTTGGATAGCCTCACCTTAGAAAGAGGACGAGGAAAGCTAGGTCTGTTTACCTTTCTCGCTAATACCTTTACCAAAAAAAGTAACCCAAGAAATTTTTTTAATCGTCGTGTAACCTCAAGAATATACTTTGAGCGTGATAAGTCCAAGTTTATTTTTGGAGGATGGTGGAGAGCTACTTTCAGCGGATTAAAAGGTGCTGTGGGATTGGGACAGGCAAAGCCGCCAAAGAGAAAAGAAGAAGAGGAGTAGAGTCAGGTGAAAAGTGGTCAGTGATCTGTCGCAGTCCCAGAAGTACGACGCTGTACGAGCCTTCCTTTGCCTGCAGGACACTGTAAAAATGAAGGTCCAAGTCTGAGGACCTTGAACCAGGCAAGTACAGTTAAGTATCAATGGTGTACTCCGTTAGTTCAGCGGTATATGAGTCTATAACAAAAAAGCCGATCCAGGGCTAGATCGGCTCTCTATGCTAATAAAGGGAAGTGGTTATTTCAAATTTCCTTCCGTATCAGTATATTTCCCTATTATTTTAGCTCCACTATTGATAGAAACTTTTCCATATACTGTAATCGTATTGCCTTCTCCTAAGAACTCAAGAGTCGCTCCACTGTTTAATTTTAGATCTCCATAGATTACTGTGCTGCCATGAAGCTGTAGTTTTGACTGGCTGTTGATGTTTAAGCTTGTATTTTTCTTGTATTGACCAAAAGCAAATGAACCGTTCACGGTCATCAATCCATTACTATTGATATTCAAGTTTTGCTCGATTGCCAAAGAACCACAGAATAAGAAAGTGCCTCCAATATTTACGTTTTTCAATACGCTTGATCCAGCGTAAGATTGAGACTCATTGCTGTTAATATTTAAGTTTGAATTACCAGTATAGCTAGACAGTCCTACGCAAGAGACATCCGTTGATACTTCACTCTTGTTGATTTTCAAAATTTGAAGGCCACCGAAACCAGTAGCTACGAACACAAATTCTTCTTCATTCCTCACGAAATTAGAAGATCCATCCAAATCCAACACACCAAATTGCTTGATTGCTGCCAGATTGGAAACGTCTGAGATAGAAATGCCAGCTGCACCGTTGGCCATGAATAGCAAATTGTCATCTACTGAAACAGCATTGGTTACGATATCTCCCGCATCCACATCCTCAGGCTTGATTGGAATGTGCAGTTTTTTAATTAAACTACCATCTGTCATTTTATATATGCCAGCACCGTTTGCTCCTTCAGATACAAAAAGATTACCGTCGGCAATATCCAAGGTTCTTTTAGCACCAGCTACATCAGCTGTCATGGGAATAGTAAATAGCTCGGAAAGACTGTTTGGATCCAGGATTTTTACTCCAGCATTACCCGTAAGCACTGCGAGTTTATCACTTCCAAAAGCTACTGCTCTTAGATCTTCTATTTCAGAAGTAGCTCCAGGAGTTTGAGTGGCATCAAATAGTCCAATTATACCGTCATTACCGCTGGTTACCGCCGTATTAGAATTTGTGTTTACAACATCTGTCGCCACATAACCAGGCAAAGAACTGTACACAAAGCCCGAAGTGAATTTGCCACCAGAAACAGAAACGGTGATTAAGTTAGCAGGAGAAGTTACATCAGAGTTTTCGTCGATGTTAACAGCCGCTGCTAAGTAAAGCTTACCATTCTTGAATTCTAAGGAGCTAATGTCCGTATCTGAAAAAATAGCTTGTTCTGTTATCTTTGGGCTATAAGGGCTGGTGATGTCGAAAATATCAACAGCACCTAAGTATGTTTCGCCTTCCGTATTGTAGGATACATAAGCGTAGTTGCCTTCGATATCTACGTGAGTTGCGCGAAGAGTTTGGCCACCCACTACTGGGGCATCTACTTGGGAAACCAAAACAAGAGGAAGCTCTGAAGCCACTTCTTGAATTCTGCCTGCAGGGGCGGAAGGGTCAATCAATCCAATAACTCCAGCGTTGTCCATTTTGACACGTGCAGTGAGTGACTCACTGTCAGAATTGATGGTGATGGAGCCATTATTCATTGGATCTGAGCTGTCATTACATGAGTAAAGCGCAAAGACAAGCGCTAGGCCGAGTAAATAATGTTTTTTCATAATTTTTTGATTAAAAGCTGAGATGTTTTTTATCTCCTGAAAATTGTAGTTCGAGTATAGTTTTTAGAATTTTATTCTGTAAAATCCAATTTATTAGACTTTAGATAACAAAAAATGAATTCATTAAGCACAAAGTTGAAATAATATTCTGATTTAAAAAATTGATGTTAAGAAAGTCTTGGTGATTTTAGCAATCAATTTCTCATCAGCTTGACTTGCTGTCTTTGATTTCCCCATGAAATATCTAGGATATAAAGTCCGGAAGCAGAAGCATTGAGCCAGTCGGATATAATGGATGTAATTTCCTCAGGTGAGGATGTATAATAGGACTTGATTTGACCAAGTAGGTTACTTAGAGCAACATGAATTTTTCCGTCTTGGAAGCTTCCAGGCTGGATTAATTTCACGTTTACTTCACTCCCAAGAGAGCTTGGGTTAGGATAAACATTCCAAGCGGTTTTAGCTTCAGAAGTATTTTGTGCCTGAATCGCTCTGGTTGAACTGTAGGTATAGCTACCATCGAAGTCCACTTGCTTTAGTCTATAGAAGATATTTCCCCTTGTAATCGGAAGAATATCGTTAGTAAATGAATATTCAATAGGACCTTCAGAGTAGCCATTGCCTTCTACTCTTCCTACTGTTTCCCAAGTATTAATAGTATTCACCCCACGCTCTATCTCGAAGTGAGAGTTTTCCCATTCTTTTGAGGTGGCCCAAGTAAGCAAACCAGATTTAGTTTCGGGTTGATAGTCGGCGTAGAAGTACAGGAATTCTACTGGCAGGATGCGCAACGCACCATAGTAAGCTGGCGAAGAATCAACTTTTATTCTTGGATCGCTTCCTTCTGTGGGAAAACTGCCAGTTATTTCAAAAGAGGAAGAATTTCTTACATTCAGGTTACTATTTCTTCCTTTTAAAAAATCACCTTCTACCAATACAATTACTGACTGAGAGTTTGTCCAAGAGGTTCCGTAGTTATTATCAAGAATTATATCTTTTTCACTGGTGACAGTCGAATTACCCTGCAGAATAACATCTGCACCATTTCTTACTTTTACATCATCTTTAAATGTGATTGATGAAGTTCCAGAGCTAACTAAGGTACTTGCATTGCGATTAAGCCTTACCTCTGAATTAAACTTACCTGTCGAATTACCATTAAGTTTTAGACCTGCACTTGGATTGTTTGTATCGATAGTTGCTCTATCCTGGACTTGAAGCGATGAATTTCCATTTAAGTTTACGAGAGATTGATCACTCAACGTCAAACGTCCATCAATTGTAATTTTATTATCAGCATTTCCATTAATTTTTGAACCGTTTTCCAGAGTAGTATTACCAGATACTTTTAAACTCGAGAATCCATTTAAAGTAATGTTCCCTTGATTGGAAATTGATATATCATCTCCTATTTCGATTTTGCTAGACTCATTTGCTACAATCTCTACTCCACCACTTAATGTTGACTTATCGGAAATAGTGACTGATGAATTATTAAAAATTAATAATTTGCTTTGATTTTCCATAAAGAGATCATCATGTGATTCAATTTTAGAATTATCATACATCGATAATACGGCACCACCTTGTATTGTTAAATCTCTCTTGGCTTTGATATACGAATTGTCTTCAAATCTTACTGATGGTGTATAACCTGAAATCGTTAAATCTCTATCAGAATCTATTCCGGAAGTACCTGAAAAAAATACCTCAGCACCATTCTGTATTTCAAAATCTTGATTGGTTGTTTCAAATATAGTATTGGTTTTTGCTGAAAAATTTAAGGAACCATTCCCATTAATGTTGGCGCTTTTTGATGTGATATTTATATTTCCATTAGACTTGAAAGTAGAAGCCTGACTCACATTTACTATTTTATCTACGTCTATAGTCAAATTACCTGTTATGGATATTTCACTGTTTCCTGTGGAAATTAAATCATCACCTATTTCGAGCATGCCAGACCCTGAAAGGTTTAATTTTTTGTTGTTGTATCCTGTTATACCCAGATCATCATCTATTGAAAGTGTTTTGGTGTTAGCAATTTGGATGGAGACAGTATTATTATTGCCTACTGTTAGACTGCTTGAGAGGTTAACATTGTGATTTATATTAATTATAATTGGACAGGATCTTGAATTTGTAGCGTTAGGAGGAGTTGAAGGAACAGTACTACAACCTGCTGTGCCGGTGATTGTCCAAGTCGAGGCAGAATTCCAATTCCCATTTGCTTTGGAAGTATAAGTCTGCCCCATCACTTCGACTCCAAAAAACTGGGTAACAGCAAAAGATAGAAGAATAAACACAAAATTACTTTTCATAAGGAAATTAATTCAGGTGTCCACAAGGGAGTAATAAACTTTAGACCTTCTGATTTAATATGGGATTAGCCTTTTTTAGGCCTGGGATAAATTTTTTCTTTACGCTAAATTATATCCATTAGATGGATCGACCTAGTAGAACTGGAATTGTTTTTCTTATAATAACTTGCATTTAAGCTATACAAAAAGTAGAAAGTACTGATTTCCTTATTTAAATACAAAAATTTAAGTTCTCAAAACAGAAAGCTGTATGTTATCGTATTGAGCAGAACTTAAAAATATTTGATCATTCAGTTTTTTTTATGCAAGTTTCTAATCTGATGATTCACCGAGTGTATGTTTTGTCAATACTCTTCCATGCATTAAAGGATATTTTTTCTAGGGGTATAGGTTTGAGTATTCCGCTTTTTGGGATTTGTAATCTCGAAACTTTATCCTAAGATTTTCAATCCGAATAAATAAATTCATTCGTGATTGCACTACCTAGAATAGCGAAAGGGAAAACCATTTATGATGATATGAATGAAGGCAAAAAAGAATTGAACAAAGCTGTTTACCAATTTACAATCCTCAGTATGTTCTTGTGATTGCAAATCATTCCGAGCGCAACAACCGCATGCCCAGAGTTAACCTTGGTAGGTGACCTCCTCTGTCGCCAGGTTAGTCAGAACCTCGGTGAATTCTTGAAAAACCCTTAATAAAAAAATCCCTGTCAGATTTTAATTCGACAGGGATTTCAATATTTAAGAGCAGTTAAATTCTACCTTCTAAGAATTACCTTATGATATTCCCGCTGAGCACCCCAAATGATCTCTATGGTATAGATTCCAGATGCCCGGGTTGTAAACCAATCACTGACTTGAGCTCCCATCTGCTTCATTTCAGAAACCTGAATCGTTTCGAACTGACCAGTAGCAGAGATAATTCTCAGAGTAATCGGCTCATCCTGATATGCTGATGGATCCAAGATATCTATATTGAATGGGGTACCGGTGGTTGGATTTGGGAACACTCTCCAATGCGTAGTACCAGGTAGCGCTTCAACCTTGATTGACTTAGTGTCACTATAGGTAAAGTCTCCATCAAAATCGTATTGCTTCAAGCGGTAGAAAATATTTCCTCCGGCTACTGGCAATTTTATATCTGAGTAGTCGTACTTCACTTCCTTATCTGAGTATCCCGCTCCGTCCACCTCACTGATAGCTTCCCATTCCTTCACATTATTCACAGATCGCTCAATTTCAAAGCGGTCATTTTCCCATTCTTTGGCAGTGGCCCAAGTCAAGTCTCCAGCTCTTTCAAATGAGTTGTATTTTGCATTGAAGTAGAGGTATTCGACTGGGAGGATACGGAAATTAGGGTAGCGAATATACACGACCCCTGGGAAGCCAGAAGAACCGCCTAATCTTCCGGCACCTCCACCCGATCCATAGGTTGTTGCTAATTGACCAAAACCATTATTAGTTCCACTTCCACCTGAATAAAACTGCGCACCATTGGAACCTAGGTAAGAACTTCCACCTATTCCTGATTGATTGGTTGTTGCTCCAGAAGATGTTCCTCCTCCTCCAGCACCATAATAAATAGCCTCGCCCGAAATAGTTCTTTCTTCACCCATTCCTCCTGTTCCACCAGCCATAGTTCCATTTCCAGCAGTATATGTTCCGGATAAGCCTAAACCTGAGAATCCACCACCACCTGCACCAGAAGAACCAAAAGTTTCTCCAATTCCATCTCCTCCACTAGTACCAACATTTCCATTCCCGCCAGCAGATTCATCAGTTCCTGAGGCTGCACCACCTCCGCCAGAAGCACCATCTGCACCCTGTCTAATTGTAGGGTTGGCACTTGAGGAGCCTGCGCCTCCACCACCTGCTGCAGTAAGAGCAACGAATGAATTTCCACCCGAAAAATCAAAATCAGGTCCAGTAAAGGTAGAGGCAACTCCATTTCCACCTTGGGTAGCTGTGGTTGCTCCCGGGCCTTGATCTCCCACGAATAGAGGGAATGAAGCACCTTGAAGCCCGGGAAGTCCACTCATCGTTATCCCTTGGTATTGCTGATATACAACAGCTCCACCGCCACCGCCACCGGCAGCTTCGCCAAAGCCTCCGCCTCCGCCTCCACCGACGACTAATACCTCAAACTCATCCAATCCATCCGGTGCAGCCCAAGCACATGGTCCGGCAAAATCAAATCTCAAAATCGTATATCCTTCCGAATCTGTATACTGTGTTCCATTATCTTGTACAGAGGCACAGGGAGGTAAAGTACTACAGTCATAAGTGATTACTATTCTTCCATTAGGTCCTGTTGTGCTTACGATTGCTTGGGCTAGTCTAACTGCAATTGGCTCAGTTGGAGAAACCTCGGTTGCAAAGACATCAGTTCCGTCGAATACAATAAAAATAATTCCAGCAGGCAATACGTTCATGGTTTCGGAGTCTGTGTTGCCTCCCAATCCATCTCCAAATACCTGAATAGTGACTTCGGATACATTAGTAGGCACATAGAAAGTAGCTTCTCCATTCACCTTAAAATATTCTGAGCTACAGTTTATTCCATAAGTAGCAGTATTATTTGAAGGGAAATAAGGGCAGAGATCCGTACTTTTTTGTATTGAAAGGATTGTTAAAAGAGTTGTCCCCTCGGTAGTATACGGGAGAGATGAGAAGGTAAGCTGACCCGCCGTGGTGACAGTAGCGGTAAGAGTCTGATTTGCTACTTGGTTAATTCCAGAAGTGCTATATATAAGTGTATAAGTTCCCAGTGTGAATCCTGGACTAAAGACAGTAAATGTGGAGGTGTAAGGCGGAGTTCCAAAGGGTGGATTTACCACACTGATGCTTGAGATAGGATAGCTAGGGTTTGAAATCGTGATGGTTCCGGTTGCGCTTACTGACCCGCATCCTCCGGTCAAGGGGATACTGTAATTGAAAATTCCTTCTTCGGTTGGTGTTCCGGAAATGGTAAGGACACCTGCATTCCAGCTTGCTGTAACGCCATTAGGCAAATTGTAGCTTACACCGCCTCCTTGCGGCACAATTCCGGTAGCTCCTGTTGTAGTATGGGTTATAGTTGGAGACAAAGATGTGTTAATACAAACCGCTTGCTGAGTTGATGCTGTAACTGTATTGTTTGGGGTAACTATTATTGTGCCTGTTGTGGTAGCTGGCAAACAACCGCCTGTTGTGGTTACTGTATAGTTAAATGATCCTGAAGCGGTTGGAATACCACTAATTGTCACAACGTTACCTGCCCAAGTGCCTGTCACACCTGCTGGCAAACCAGTTACTATTGCGCCGGTTGCACCAGTTGTAGCCAAGGTGACAGTTGTAATAGCGCTATTGATACAAACGGTTTGGTTTGTTCCTGCGACGACTGTATTCAATGGAGTTACTGTAATTGTACCATTTGTAGTAGCTATGGTACAAGCATTACCGGTGGTAGTTACTGTGTAGTTAAAAGGACCTGAAACTGTTGGAGTGCCACTTATTGTCAGGGTTGTCCCTGATACGCTAGAGTTAACGCCTGTTGGCAAACCTGTAACGGTAGCGCCTGTAGCTCCACCACCCAACGTCATTGTGATATTTCCCATCGCTGCATTTTGACAAACCGTTTGGTTGCTTCCTACAGTGATGGTATGGATTGGACTGACTGTGATTGTTCCTGTTGCAGTCGCTGTAGCACAAGTATTTCCTGTGGTAGTTACTGTGTAATTGAACGGACCTGAAACTGTAGGAGTGCCGCTTATTGTCAGTGTATTACCTGATGCACTAGATGTCAAACCTGTCGGCAAGCCTGTCACTGTTGCACCCGTAGCTCCACCGCCCAAAGTCATGGTAATATTTGCTATTGAGGCATTTTGGCAAACCGTTTGGTTGCTTCCTGCAGTGATGGTATGGATTGGAATAACTGTAATTGTACCAGTAGCAATGGCGGGTACACAATTTCCAGTGGTAGAAACTGTATAGTTATATGTCCCTATAGCTGCTGTTGTTGGTGAACCATTAAATCTTAAGGTTACTCCGTTCCATGAGGTAGTAATTCCTGGTGGCAAACCAATAACTGTTGGGCCTGCGATTCCACTACCTGCTGTGTAAGTAATATCGGTTAATGGAGAATTTTGACAAACAGTTTGACTATCTGTACCAACAGCAGAGGTCAATCTTAAAAATGTCGATAGAGTACCAAAAGAGATGTCATCTAGAGCGAAGTCATTTCCACTTAATGATCCTTGTAAGTTTACAATACTAATATTAATATTGCCACTGATAGCACCTGAATTCCATGAACCATAAAAACGTCTCCAATAGATGTTATTATTGACTTCAGTTGCATTAGTTGGTCCAGTCGGTAAAGCTGCTGAGATACCTAGCTCATCTCCATTCACGGCAAAGATCAGTTCTGCAAAAGGGCTAGCATTATTTATACTCATGGCCCATCCAGAAAAATAATATTCAGTATTAGGTTGAACGTTAACCTCTTGTTGCCAAACTGTTGTTGAAGGCAACAATGTGTTGAAAATCATTAGATTTCTTGGTCCCACAGCATTGTTGGTGTGATCAATCCCCCAAAAATTTGGATGATAATCTCGTGCACTTTGACCAACTCCATAAAGGCCTTCTGGAGTTAATTCGTTAGTGACAAGTGGATTATTAGCTACATAAATGTTACCAGTAGTGAAACTTATATTATTCGGATCAAAGTTTGTAAAGGATCCATCGATTACCAATTCCTGAGCTACACTGATGGTAGCTGTTGTAACACATCCGGCAGTAGAAGTTGCTGTCACAGTAAATGATCCGGCAAGATCCACGTCAATAGTTGAGCTAGTTGAAGGGGATGTGCTCCATGCCCAGGTTACTGGTATGTTTGAACTTGCTATTAATCTTACTCTTCCACCTACGGCACAATAATCTGCCAATAATGTCACTACAGGTGAAGGGTTAACAGTAATGGTAAAATTTCTTGGAGTTCCAGGACAGCCATTTGCAACTGGCGTAACTGTAATTGTTGCAGTAACTGGTGCTGCACCAGTATTGGTTGAAGTAAAAGAAGGGATATTTCCTGTGCCTGAAGCCGCTAATCCAATTGAAGGGGTGTCATTTGTCCAAGTATAAACCTTGCCCGCCACCGCATTGCCTGTGAAATTAACAGCATTAGTGTTTAACCCATTACATAGAGTTTGGTTGCTTACTGCATTTACTGTAGGGGTTGGTTTTACGGTTATGGTTACCGTAAAAGGAGTTCCTGCGCAACTTCCTGAGGTTGGTGTGACGGTATAAACTACTGTCTGAACTGAAGTAGTACTATTAGTTAATAATTGAGAAATATTTGCTTGTGGTGTTGCTTGATTAGTCTCACCCGTAACGCTGCCATTAGGTGCGACTGTCCAAGTGAAAGTTGTACCAGCCGGAACTATATCATTCGCGCCGTTAACAGGCGAAACTGTAAAGGTTTCGCCGCTACAAATCGCTTGTGTAATTGGAGTAATTGCCGGTCTAGGGTTCACAGTAACAGTTACATTCTGGGTATTGCTGCAACCGTTTGCCGTCAATGTATAGACATAAACAACATTAACAGGATTTGCTGTTGTGTTTATCAGGTTCTCGTTTGCTGTTGCACTCGCCCCACTGCCAGCACCATTGCTGATTCCAGCAGCCACCGCACGAGTCCATGAGAAAGTTGTGCTTGGCGTTGTGCTTATCGCTGTATAGCTAGTTGATAGATTGGTACATCGGGTCACAGCAGTTGCGCTGCTCAATATCGGAGTCGGGTTGACCGTTACAGTTGCTGTAAATGAAGGCCCTGTACAACCTCCTACAGAGGGAGTAATTGTGTAGGTTACCGTTTGAATTACAGCCGAAGTATTAACCAAAGTCTGAGAAATATTCGTTGGTGGCGTTCCCCGAGCCAAGTCACCTGTTACGTTAGGATTATCTACCACTGTCCAAGTATAAGTTGTACCCGTAGGGACGATAGTGGCTGAAGTTGGCGAACCGTTAGCTGGCGAAATGGTAAATTCTGAGCCGCTGCAAATTGCTGCTGTCCGATTGGAGACCACTGGTCTAGGGCTTACAGATACCGTTACGTTCTGTGTGTTGCTGCAGCCGTTTGCAGTGGTAGTATAAGAATACACCACACTAACTGGGTTAGCAGTAGTGTTGATTAAGATTTCATTTGGATTGGTTGACTGAGCGGTGGTAACCGCGGCATTGCTTATACCAGTTACCGCTGCTCTAGTCCATGTAAAGGTCGCACCACTCGTAAGGCTAGACGGAGTATAGGTAAACGCAGAATTGCTACAGATCGCAACAGGTGTTAATGTACTATTGAGCGTAGGTATTGGGTTTACCCTTACCGTTACATTCTGTGTATTACTACAACCGTTTGCTGTGATGGTATAAGCATATACCACATCAACTGGGCTGGCGGTGGTGTTTATTAAAGTCTCATTTGGATTTGAAGACTGCGCAACAGTCACTGCTGCATTGCTGATACCTGTTACCGCTGCCCTTGTCCAAGTGAAGGCCGTACCGCTCGTAAGGCTAGTCGGAGTATAGTTGAATGCAGAATTGCTACAGATCGCCGCAGGAGTTAATGTACTATTCAATACCGGTGTTGGGTTTACTGTCACTGTCACCGTAAAAGTAGTGCCCGCACAAGAACTGGTTATCGGAGTGACTGTATATGTGGCAGTTTGAGGAGAAGTAGTTGGATTGGTTAAAGTACCTGTAATGCTGGTTGGCGAGCTACTGCTTGCTGCGCCTCCGGTCAAACTTCCAGTCACAACCGGAGCAGGCCAAGAATAGGTCGTACCCGCTGGCACAATTCCATTAGTACTATTTATCGGTGTTGTTGTAAAACCTGAACCACTACATACTGCATTGACCATGTTTGTCACTGCTGGTCTTGGACTGACTGTCACAGTTACTGTGAAAGCAGGCCCTTTACAACTTCCTGACGTAGGTATCACCGTATAGGTAGCAGTTTGAGCGGTATTTGTTGGATTGGAAAGAGTCCCTGTGATGCTGGTTGGGGAGCCAATACTAGCTGTTCCTCCAATAAGTCCTCCTGTTACAGTTGGTGCCAACCAAGCATAGGTAGTTCCAGCAGGAACCACCCCATTCGTGCCGTTAGCTGGTGTAGCTGTAAAAGCTGCATCACCACATACGGAACTGGTTGATGCCGTTATTGCTGGTTTTGGACTAACTGTGACAGTTAAAGTGAAAGTAGGTCCTGCACAACTTCCTGATAGAGGTGTAATTGTATAAGTAGCCGTTTGAGCGATGTTAGTTGGGTTGGACAAAATCCCCGTAATGCTGCTTTCTCCACTTCCAGAAGCTCTACCGGTAAGTCCCCCAGTTACCACTGGAGCTGGCCATGAATAAGTTGTTCCGGCAGGTATCAAACCATTTGTCCCATTACCTGGTGTAGAGGCAAACCCTTCACCGCTACATATCATATCAGTCATGTTACTTATCGCCGCTTTTGGATCAACAGTAACAGTAACTGTAAAAGTAGCTCCCGGACAAGTTCCGGTTATAGGTGTAACAGTGTAAGTAGCTGTTTGAGTAGTATTAGTTGAATTGGTTAAAGTACCTGTAATGCTATTTCCACTGCCTGATGCTCCACCACTTAGCCCACCGGATACAGCAGGTATTGCCCATGAATAGGTAGTTCCCGCTGGAACCACGCCATTTGTGCCATCAACTGGGGAAACTGTAAACCCTGCCTCGCTACAGACTGCATCGGTCATATCATTTATTTGTGGTTTGGGATCAACAGTAAAAGCTCCTGAAACTGCTGTTGAAACGGTTCCGCAATCACTTGAGGCTAGTACATAATAGTAGCTAGTTCCTACCGATGAAGCTAGTGGGGTATAATCTTCATTGATTTCCCCAGGAATTAAAATGCCCCCACTATTGGTCGGATTTGAATTGCTATACCATTGGTAATTTATCGTGCCCTCACCGGATGCTAAAGCCGAAATAGTAGTAAAAGTATCTCCCAGACATACAGTTTGATCAACATCAGAAGGATCCACAGTAATTAAAGTCTTTGATGGATTGACTGTATATTCTCCTGAGGGAGCAGAAGTCTGGGTTCCACAGGAGCCGGTAACTACCACGTAATAATAAGTAATACCTTCTATAGCAGAAGGAGGTGCATAGCTTACAGATTCTGCTCCTGCTATCAAAGTCCCCCCTATATTTGATTGAGTGGTATTACTAAACCATTGATAGGTTAAATCTCCTCCAATCGCACCCACTGATAAAGGAGGAAAACCATCTCCAAAGCATTTGAATCGATTGGTGTTATCGGGAGGAAAATTTATTGCGGTTGCTACATTTACCGTTATGATTACTGTAAAAGGAGTACCTGTGCAACTTCCAGTCGTAGGCGTAACGGTATAGGTAGCTGTTTGCGCTCCATTGTTTGTATTTCTTAGGGTGCCAGAAATACTAGTTGCTGAGCTGCCTGCTGCTCCACCTGTCATTCCACCTGTGACAACAGGTGCAGACCAGGAATAAGTTGTCCCTGCTGGAACATTTCCATCAGTGCCGTTAACTGGTATAATTGTAAAAGTGCCATCGGTACAAACCGAGGTGATCATGTTACTAATTGCTGGGGTTGGATTGACGATAATTGTTTTAGTCGCAGTAGTTGTTCCGCAAGAACCTCCGCTTGTGGTTAAGGTCAGGGTGATGGAACCCGACTCAGTAGCACCTGCGGTGTAAGTTGCCGTTGAAGGATTGTTGGCATTTGTCCATATACCTGCTCCGCCACTCCATGTACCACTTGTAGCTCCACCACCGACACTACCGCCCATGGCTGCTGATGCAGCTCCTTGACAAATCGCTGCTAAATCGGGTCCTGCATTGGCAGTTGGAGTTTGATTGACTGTAATAGTCTTAGTTACAAAAGTTGTTCCGCAAGAACCACCGCTAGTGGTTAAGGTCAATGTAATGGGACCTGACTCAGAGATACCAGCGGTGTACGTTGCTGTAGCTGGATTAGTAGCATTTGTCCAGATACCTGCTCCGCCACTCCATGTGCCGCCCGTAGCTCCTCCACCAATACTACCGCCCATGGCTGATGATGTTCCCCCTTGGCAGATAGCTGCTAAAGCTGCTCCTGCATTGGCAGTTGGGTTAGGATTTACTCTAATAGTTTTGATTGCAGTAACTGTTCCGCAAGAACCACCGCTGCTTGTTAAAGTCAAGGTGATTGAACCCGACTCAGTAGCCCCTGCGGTGTATGTTGCTGTAGCTGGATTCGTAGCATTTATCCAGGTACCTGCTCCGCCACTCCAAGTACCGCCCGTAGCTCCTCCACCAACGCTACCGCCCATGGCTGCAGATGTTGCACTTTGACAGATAGCTGCTAAATCGCCTCCAGCATTAGCGGTTGGGTTAGGATTTACTGTAATAGTCTTGGTTGTATTAACTGTTCCGCAAGAACCACCGCTTGTGGTTAAGGTCAATGTGATCGAACCCGACTCAGAAGCACCTGCAGTGTAAGTTGCAGATGAAGGGTTGGTTGGATTTGTCCAGGTACCTGTTCCACCACTCCAGGTGCCGCCTGATGTTCCTCCACCTATACTACCACCCATGGCTGCTGATGTATCCCCTTGACAAATCGCTGCTAAAGCGGGCCCTACAGTGGCAGTCGGGTTTTGATTGACTGCGATAGTCTTAGTTATAAAAGTTGTTCCGCAAGAACCTCCGCTTGTGGTTAAGGTCAAGGTGATGGAACCCGACTCAGTAGCACCTGCGGTGTAAGTTGCCGTTGCAGGGTTGGTGGGATTTGTCCAAGTACCTGCTCCGCCACTCCAAGTACCGCCTGTGGCTCCACCGCCCACGTTACCGCCCATGGCTGCTGATGTTGCTGCTTGACAGATAGCTGCTAAAGCTGCTCCTTCATTGGCAGTTGGAGTTTGATTGACTGTAACAGTCTTAGTTACAAAAGTTGTTCCGCAAGAACCACCGCTGCTTGTTAAAGTCAAGGTGATTGAACCCGACTCACCAGCACCTGCGGTGTAAGTTGCCGTTGCAGGGTTATTTGCATTCGTCCAGGTGCCTGCCCCGCCACTCCACGTGCCACCTGTAGCACTTCCACCCACACTACCTCCCATCTGTGCTGATGTTGCTCCTTGACAGATAGCTGCTAAAGCACCTCCTACATTGATTGTTGGATCTGGATTAACGGCTATAGTACCAGTAGTGGTGCTTGTACTGCAACCACCGGTCAATGTAACGGTATAAGTACGTGCTGCTCCCGCTACTGTAGGCGTACCACTTATGGTTACCACATCGCCTGCCCAAGTTCCAGTGACACCTGCGGGTAAGTTGGTAACCGCCGCATTGGTTGCTCCGGTTGTCATATACGTGATAGGAACAATTGCTGTATTGATACATACTGCCTGGGTGGAGGTCGCAGCAGCAGAAGTTAGGGTAAGGGTATTATTTGGAGTAACGGCAATGGAACCTGTGGTGATGATTGCTCCACAACCTCCTGTCAATGTGACGGTATAGGTCAATGCAGCTCCGGCTACTGTAGGTGTACCGCTAATGGTTACTACATTCCCAGCCCAAGATCCTGTGACACCTGTTGGAAGGTTGGTAAATATAGCCCCTGTGGCATCGGTAGTCGAATAGGTGATGGGTGTGATCGGGGTATCGATACATACGGTCTGTGCAGTTGTAGCCGCGGCAGAGGTTCGCGTGATGGTATTATCTGGATTAACCGCTATCGTTCCTACGGTGGTGATTGTTTCGCAACCGCCAGTCAATATGACGGTATAGGCAAGCGCTGGTTTAGCTTCCGTTGGAGTACCACTGATGGTTACTACATTCCCAGCCCAAGATCCTGTGACACCTAGCGGAAGATTAGCAAAGGTTGCCCCTGTGGCATTGGTGGTAGCATAAGTGATCGGAGTGATCGGTGTATTGATACATACTATCTGCGCTGTAGTTGCAGGAGCCGAAGTTAGGGTGAGGGTGTTTGTAGAAATTCTAATATTTAAGACCCTTGTGGTACTTCCACATGAATTGGATGCGGTTACTGTATAATTAGCTGCTGGTACACCGCCAGTTGTGGTTGGGGTACCGGTTATTTGTCCTGTAGTAGTATTAAATGTTAAACCCGCAGGTAAAGCTGGGGATACTGAAAAACTGGTTGCTGCACCGCCTCCGCTTGTACTTGTGCTATTAGGGGTTATAGCCTGACCCACACAATAGGCTAGAGGGCCGTTTGAGGTATAGCTTAAGCCGGTGGGGGCTGCAGGCGTAATTCTAATATTCAACGTCCTTTCGTTAAATCCGCATGAATTGGTTGCTCTTACGACATAGTTAGCTGTTGCTACACCCGCTACTGTGGTTGGTGTGCCGGTTATCTGTCCGGTAGTTGTATTTAGTGTCAAACCGGCGGGGAGAGCTGGCGATACTGAAAAGCTTGTTGCAGCACCCCCTCCGCTAGTACTTGCGTTATTAGGTGTTATTGGCTGACTTGCACAATAGGTTAAAGGTCCATTAGCAGTATAGCTTAAGCCGGTTGGGGCTGCCGGGGTAATTGTAATATTCAAGACCCTTTCGGTAAATCCGCATGAATTGGTTGCTCTAACGGTATAGTTAGCTGCTGGTAAACCGACAGTTGTGGTTGGTGTACCGGTTATTTGTCCCGTAGTAGTATTAAATGTTAAACCCGCAGGTAAAGCTGGGGATACTGAAAAACTGGTTGCTGCACCGCCTCCGCTGGTTGCACTATTAGCGGTAATTGTCTGACCTGCACAGTAGGTTGGACTATTGATAGTATAGCTTAAGCTGGATGGGGGGGCAGTTACTGTCACTGTCCGAGTAGTTGTACCATTTGCACATCCACCTGTTCCTGTGACAGTATAAGTCATCGAAGCTGTACCCGCAGAAACTCCGGTAATAACTCCTGTTGAAGAATTGATTGTGGCAATTGCAGCGCTACTAGTTGACCAAGAACCACCTGATAAAGTGGAAGTAAAAGTAGTAGTTCCCCCAGCGCAGATTGTTTGTGCGCCACTCAACATTCCGGTTGTCGTATTACAAGGCCGAAGGGCTAAAAGGATTGAAGCATAGGTATCATTTTGACTACCATTCATTTCCGCGTCTCCATCTCCGGTATTACCGGTGTTAGGATTTAGAACCCAAGCAGCTCCGACGGATAAGTTAGCACTTGTTGTGGATGTTTGTTCAAAAATTTCTGTTAATTGTAGTACGCCAGGACCAGGAGTATTTGTATTCCATCCATCATCCGCATAGGTAGTATTGTCTGCTATGGCAGCCAGCATTACTAAAGCATTTCCAGCTACAGTCGGAGAAATCTCATCTGAAATAACATCATCTCCGGTACCTACATAGGGATTTCCAATTACGTCGAAAGGATTAGAAGAATCAACTCCCGAGAAGGTAGCAATACCTCCGACAATGCTCTCCGCCTGATTATCTGCATCAAAACCAAAATTACGGTTGGCCACATCACCGGCATCTGCAATCTTGTACAGCCAAGCTACAGCCCATCTATCATTTCCAGCCGAGGCAAACACACCAGAAGCAATAGTTGTCCATCCAGCCAAGTAACCTCCTTGACCTAAAGTGGCTCCATCATTATCACTTTCAGCAATATTAACGATCATCAAATCACCAACTTGTAAGGTTGCAGGCGCAGTAATGATTATTGAACCCCCATTACTTGTGTTGGTGGAGGATCCCCTAAAAGCTATCTGCCCAAATCCCTCACTCACTCCCCATCCAAAAATCAAAAATAGAATCATCCCCAACCTTCTAATGGCTAAAAAACGGGTAAAAAAAAGGGAAAAATGGAAGTTAGGAGTTTCCTTAAAGGGCATTACTAAGGCAAATTTGCCAGTAAAGTAATTAATTCTATTTTAAAACTAACTTTATTTTTTTCAAATACATTAAAATGGTTTTCAGATAATTTTAAGCGTGAATGATAGTTTAAAAAGCTGAGAATCAGAAGCTAAAAAAAAAGCTTTCTTACCGTCTCAGTATGACTTTATGGTATTCTCCCTTTGCCCCCCAAGCGATCTCGATAGTATAAACTCCAGCGGCTTTTGATTCAAAATAGCTACTCACCAAAGCCCCCATTTCTCGTATTTGATCTACCTGAAATAGCTCATATTGACCGGTCGGAGCGATAACTCGTAGGCTGATCGGCTCATCACGATAGGCAGATGGATCCATGATTTCTATGTTAAAAGGAGATCCTGTGGTAGGATTAGGGAATACTCTCCAATAGGTAATGCCAGGCAGAGGTTCCACCTTGATCGCTCGGGTTTCACTGTAGGCAGAATTTCCCTCGAAATCGACTTGCTTTAATCGGTAGAAGATATTCCCTCCGGCGATTGGGAGGTTAGAATCTCTAAAATCATATTCTACCGGAGCATCTGAGTACCCTTGTCCAGCTAACTCCCCGATCTTTTCCCAAGAAGTGACTGTATTTACAGATCGTTCGATATTGAAATGCGCATTTTCCCATTCTTTGGCAGTAATCCAACTTAGTTCTCCGGTTCTATTAGATTCAGAATATTTTGCATTGAAATAAAGGAATTCTACAGGCAAAATTCGATAAACAATTTGGACGATAACTTTTCCGTTTGAACCATTACCTCCTGAGGTGGAAGAACTTCCTGCGCCACCCCCAGATCCTGAATTGGAAGCTGCATTTTCTCCTGGTCCAGATGGATTTGAATTTCCTCCATCACCAGATCCACCAGATCCTCCATTCCTCCCATTTCCGCCGCCTCCTGCACCATATGAATTACCGGTGGAAGCTATAAATACTCCATTACCACCTTGTCCGCCAGTAGAGGAAGATCCATTTCCGCTTCCATTAGTACCAGGTCCAACTGCACCTCCACCGCCACCACCTTTAGCATTCTGTCCAGGTCCATTGACCAAACCTCCCGCATTTCCATTTCCATTTGAACCCCCATTTCCACTTCCGGATCCACCCTGACCACCACTTGAAGTGTATGCTTGAGAAAAGGATCCGGAATTTAAACTGACAACAGTATTTTCACCCGTTAATCCATTATCGGTATTATTACCTGATTGCTGTGCTCCCTTTCCCCCTTGTCCGATTGTTATCACCAAACTTGCTCCTAAGTTTAAAGTAATTGTTTCAATTTTAACTTGACCACCTCCACCTCCTCCGGCTGCACGCCCGCGTCCGGCACCTCCCCCACCTCCCACTATCACCACCTCAACTTCTGCTACAGCAAAAATCTCATTATTGGGGTCAAATCCAAGAATGTCTGAAAGGTCCGTAATCGTAAAAGATCCGTTTGATGTATAGGTCTTGGTCGCAGTTACAGACCTTAAATATTGGGCACAAGCCTCATTACAAGAAAGTAATGCTTAGGAAAACACAATAAGAGACACAAAAAATTTACTACTCATTAAAGAATTGCTTGGTAAAGAGGGCTTGGGTGAGCTAATAGGATTACTAATTAATCAAATAGGGGTATTTCAAAGATAGTTAGACTTTTATTTAAACGTATAAATTCATTTAAATAAATGTTGTTAGTATAGGTTAAAACGCGCTTCATATTTTGAATATAACTGTTGAATTTCCATGAATTATATACTTCCGATTCGATTCAGCATAAAAACAAAAAGGCTCTTGATTTGTTTAAATCAAGAGCCTTTAAGTGTTAATTGAATTGGAGTGCTACCCGTTCATACTGATCAAGAACTCAGCATTGTCCCGGGTTCCTTTCATTCGGTTGAGATGGAATTCTATCGATTTCTGAGAGTTCATATCCCTCATCAATTTTCTCAGAATCTGCGTTTCGGGATTTGTAATCGTGAAACCCTAACCTAGGATTTGCAATCCGAATAAAAAAAGTCCCTGACTCTCGCGAATCAAGGACCATTTATAGTTAAAAGCTTTTCCAATGTTTTCAAACTTTTGGAAAAGCTATTTTGCTGGCGTAGCAAAGAAAAAAACCGACTTTCTCAAGCCGGTTTCTCATTATATTATTGTTGGAAACGATTATTTCCGTCTCTCAGCATCGGACATCCAACATCGGTCACCCGACTTTCTACCCATTCATACTGATCAAGAACTCCGCATTGTCGCGCGTTCCTTTCATTCTGTTCAAGAGGAATTCCATAGACTCCTGAGAGTTCATATCGCTCATCAGTTTGCGAAGGATCCATACACGCTGCATCTCTTCTTTGTCCATCAAGAGATCCTCACGACGAGTGCCTGAATTAAGCACATCGATGGCAGGATAGATTCTTCTGTTGGAAAGCTTACGGTCAAGTGCAAGTTCCATGTTACCGGTTCCTTTGAATTCTTCAAAGATCACCTCATCCATTTTAGATCCTGTTTCTACAAGAGCTGTAGCAATGATGGTCAATGAACCGCCATTTTCCACGTTACGTGCTGCACCGAAGAAACGCTTTGGTTTGTGCAATGCATTCGCATCCACACCACCGGAAAGGATTTTTCCAGAACTTGGAACCACAGTGTTGTGAGCTCGGGCAAGTCTGGTGATAGAATCCAAAAGAATCACTACATCATGACCTACTTCCACCATACGCTTGGCTTTTTCCAAAACGATATTTGACACTTTCACATGTCTGTCGGCAGTCTCATCAAATGTGGAGGAAATCACCTCTGCTCTCACCGAACGAGCCATATCCGTCACCTCTTCAGGTCGCTCGTCGATCAGCAAGATCATCAAATGAACCTCAGGGTGATTTATCGTAATAGCATTTGCAATCTGCTGTAGCAATACCGTTTTACCGGTTTTTGGCTGAGCCACGATCATACCTCTTTGGCCTTTTCCGATAGGAGCAAAAAGATCTACAACTCTCGTGGAGTATTTGTCTCCTGTGGTAGATAGATTTAATCTTTCTTCAGGGAAAAGTGGAGTTAGGTATTCGAAAGGAACCCGGTCTCTGATTTCATCTGTAGTCTTGCCGTTTACGGTGGCGATCTTCAAAAGAGCGAAATACTTTTCACCTTCTTTGGGAGGGCGTATAGAACCTTTGATATGATCGCCGGTTTTCAAGCCGAAAAGTTTCACTTGGCTTGGAGAGACGTAGATGTCATCCGGTGAAGCTAGGTAGTTGTAATCCAATGAGCGAAGGAAGCCGTAGCCTTCTTGCATCATTTCCAATACGCCTTCATTGTCGATGACTCCGTCGAATTCCCGTGGATTCACGCCTGGACGTCTGCGATTAGAATGAGGAACTGTTTCGGCTGCGGGAGCCATCACCTCATCGGGCGACTTGAAGTTTCTTCTTTTGGGAAGCTCTACTTCCTGCTCAGGCCTAGCTTGAGTAGGAATATTAGCAGGCTTTTCTTCTTTAGTCTCTGTTGTTGTTTCTACTTCTTCAACGGCTTTACGTCTTGGTCTGAAAGTTTTAGGTTCTTCAGCATTTGCTTCAGCTTGTGGCTGAGGTTTTCTTTCAGGGCGTTCTGGCTGAGCTTCTTTTTTTGCTTTCCAATCCGGCTTAGCTTCTTTAGCTCTTGGTTCTGCTGTGTTTTTAGGCTCTTCTGCTGGAGTTTCTTCTGCTTTAGGGATTGCCGTTACGTTTTGTCTTTTGAATTTAGGCTTGTATTCCGGCTCTTCATTTGGTTTGGCAGCTGCAGGTTTTGGGGATTCTACAGGTTTGTCGGATTCTGCAGGTTTTTCAGGTGCTTTTGGTGGCTCTGTGGCTGCTGAAGGTTTCTTTTTTGGCAAGGCTTGCTCTGGGGTGATGGCCTGCTGGTCGAGGATAGCATAGACGAGTTCGTCTTTCTTAAGAGATTTGTGGTTTTTGACACCAAGCTCCTCTGCGATTTCCTTCAGTTCAGACAGTAATCTGACTCTGAGTTCTTCTATGTTGTACATAAAGAGGGTATGAAATAAATAAAATGTGGTAAATGCGGTATTTGAGAACGTGGATGATTTTCTGAGCAAAAAAGATCTGCAGGAAACAACTCAAGTCAAAGCGGGCTGACTTGCTCATACACGGTGATGGCACAATATTAACCCATGAGTTTGTATTAAACAAATATTTGTTTTGTAATTGTGTGATATAGAGAAAAAAGAGAGACGAGAATTTAGATTTAGAGAAAAGAGAATAAGAAGATTGGAGAATGAGAGGTTGGGTATATGGCATAGAGATGCACCGAGTATTTAAGGAGGTACACAGAGATGTGGAGAAAAGATTTAGAGAGAATGATTTCGCCTTAGCTCCTTAGCGGGAGGTATAACTACAAAACCTTCGAGGTTCAATCCCGATGGCTTTACTGGAAACCTCAAAGATTAAATTCGCCACGCCGCTACGCCGCCGCGAGAAACCTGCGCCTTGACGGGAGATCTATTCATTAATCTGCCTAAGAATCACCAAAGATTTCCAGTTTCCCGGATTGTCCAAGTGCTGACTATAAAAGTCGAGTAGGTGATCCAAAAGCTTTTGGCGGAGCAACTTGCCTATCTTGGCTTCATTGGCAAATGAGTCCGTCATAAGTGCTGTCAGGTAATTTTCAGCTTGAACGAGCTCGTTTGGAGAAAATGGCTGTGATCGACTTTCTGTCAAAAAACCCAGTGCTTCTTGGGGAGCAAAGCCCAGAAAGCTGGCTTTCTCGATCAGAAAAACCAGCGGAAATTGTCCGAGATGTACATCTTTGCTGTCTAGTTGGATGATGCAATCTTGCAGAAAATCAAACAGGGATTCGTTCTGATAATTCTCATAGATAGACTTACTGATTACTTCTGTAAGGAAAAGCGCAATCCCCGTCCGGGTAAAATCAAAAGGTATAAGTTGATGTGCTCTATATAGTTGCGCTTCGGAAATCCGTTGCAGTCCACCGTTGTCTTTATCATATACCACAAGATCCAATAATGTCAATGGTTGATATAAAGCTATTTTTGACTTGTTGCCTTGCGTTCGAACGCCGTTTACTAAATAGGATTTAAGACCTAGCTCCCGGGTAAAGATCTTCACTATGATGCTCGTTTCCTTGTATCGAATGGCACCTAGAACTATCCCTTGAGTCTTTTTGAGCATATTTTGAAGTAGTCTATCTACTGCGTTTTTGGGTTGGGGGTGATGATTGGCGGTGGTGACTTCATCATTCGCTATTCATCATTCGACATTCATTATTCAATTGTTATTTTATTGCTGTCAGACTTCGCTGTCCATTATGTCCGTCTCAGAGGAATCGAATGCACTCTCAATTGTAAGTGACATTATTGCCCTCGACTTTCATGCCTTTGGCAAATAGGACGCTTAAACTGACAAAATCGCAATCCAACATCGGTCATCCGACATCCAACACCCTACTATTTTCGATCTTCATAAAAACACTTTCTGCATCGGGCTTCATAGCTTTCCTTTTCTCCAAGTACCACTTTCTCTTTCGCATCTGAGAGTCGAAATGAAAATGCTGCCAAGTCACCACATTTCATGCAAATGGCATTTACTTTAGTGACATATTCCGCAATTGCCATCAGCTTGGGCATTGGCTCAAATGGTTTTCCTTCAAAATCCATATCCAGCCCAGCGAGTATTACACGCTTGCCTTGTCCGGCTAGCTTTTGTGCAACAGTTACTATTTGCTCATCGAAAAACTGAACCTCATCGATTCCCACTACGTCGCAGTCTCCACTGAGTAAAAGGATATCATCTGCGAAATTTACAGGAGTTGATCGGATCGAGTTCTCATTGTGAGAAACTACATCGTTTTCGTCGTAACGTTTATCAATTGATGGCTTGAAAATCTCTACTTTTTGCTTTGCTATTCTGGCACGATTCAGACGCCGAATCAATTCTTCAGTCTTTCCAGAAAACATGGAGCCACAAATCACTTCGATCTGACCTTTATTTCCTGAGGACTTCAGCCTACCAATTGAAGGTTCTATAAACATGCCTGAAACTATTCGCTATAGTCTATATGTGGAAATTTATTTATTTCGCCTACTCGGACAACTATCTCACCAGTAGGAAGGTAAGCTTGGCAGGCCAGCCTTTCTCCACGCCTCAATCTACCCTGCTTGAGGAAATCAAGTTCTGGTTTGGTAGGGGGGGAAAGGTTTTCCTCTCCGGTCTTCAGTATGATTTTGCAAGTGGTACATCGGCCTTTTTTCCCGCAGGCATGCATCCAGTCGATACCATTTTCATGAATAATTTCGATAACTTTACGATGAACGCTACTGGAATTAATCCTCAGATTAAATAGATTTTCTATGACGATTTGAGGCATTTGTTCGTTGACTTTTGTAAACACCACTCTTCAATGATAACTCAAATTAACAGCAATTATTTAGAAAAATACGCCGAAGACTATGCCGCAATTGTTTGCGGGCATTTTTTCTCTTCCAAACAATACATGACGGGTCAGGACATCGTGCAGCTGACCAACAGTGCCCAGGTGAATTTCTTCATTATCAAAAGACTCTTCGAACTGTGGCAAGAGGAGCTTGCCAAGCTCAAAAGCAATCCTTATTTTGATTACCGGGATATCACGGTTCATGAGGCGTTGACTGAGTTTATGAATGTGCTTTCCAGAAGAATCAAAATAGAAAAGGAGCAGTTACAGCCGTTGTTGGAAACATCTGTGCAACAGGCAATCCAAGTTGCTACAGATCCGGTTACCTTTTACCAAAATGAGATTTCTAAAGCACCGTCTGGACAAATCAATGAATTCCTGAAGGAAAATAGAAAGTATTATAAATGGCATTCACAGGCAGTCACTTTTTTAGTAGATAAGACGGGGTTCGGTCATGATGAAAGTGCTTACCTAAGAGCGGTTGCAGCTAATTATCAGGCAATACAGGATTCTTTGGAATCCGTGAATTTGCTTCTGGCAACTCTGGGAGACGTAAAGCCATTTGATTTGGATTTTTATTTGGTTCAGGAATCAGTGGAACCAACTCCTCCTAATAATCCAACTCCGGAGCCGACCAGGGAACAGGAAACCAAAAGCTCATTTTTCGATCAAGTGGAAATAGAAGCCTCAGAAAGTAGGAATGTTACTCCTGAGTATGTGAAAGCAGCGGAACCAGAACCACTGAAAGTAGCTCAGCATTCCTATTCTAATGGTTTGGATTCACATAATTTGAAAGCGAAATTTGAAACGCTCTCTTATAAAGGGATGAAAGGGATAATGGGTGAACTTGCTGAAAGCCTCGCCATCAATCAGCGCTTTATGTTTACCAAAGAGCTTTTTGACGGCAATGCAGATCTACTCAAACATGCGCTGAAATCCTTAGACAAATGTAATTCATTTGATGAGGCCATTGCTTTGGTCAATTCTCGCTATGCAAGTGAATTGGGATGGAAAGCAGAAGCAGAACCGGTACAGGAGTTTCTGTTGCTTGTTTACAGAAAGTTCGAAGTTTAGTCACTTACAAAGTATAAGAGTATAAAGAGCAGGTTTAAAGCTCTTTTTTCTTTTTGTAAATCAAAACTCCTTAATTTATAGGAATTGCTTAATTCTCAGATTATCTTGTTTTTACATGTTGATATTTTTCTGCAAGCCTTTTTTGATCAATGCGTAAGAAACTCCAAGACCTGAAAGACCTTCCTCCGTTAGAACCAGGCATAGATGCCGTGGATAATTATTGGTATCTAATCATGTATTTACGTGATTTGATCAAAGCTTCTGAGATCAAAGCTGGCCTGGTGCTGTCTTTTTATGGTTTACTGATGAATGTCTTTTTCCAGTTTTATGAGCATTTGATCGAGCTGGCATCTGCTGACTTTGTGACTTATGGATTCATGGGACTATGGTTCGTTTTCAGCGTCATTTCTATTTACTACAGTTTCAGATGCTTTATGCCGCAGATTGAGTCCAATTATGACAAAAGCGTATTTTTCTTCGGAAACATTATTTCTTCCTACGGCCCTATCAAAGACTACGTCAAGGAGTTGGAGAAAGTAAGTACAAGCAGGAAACCGCTTTTTGATCAACTGGGTGAGCAGGTTTTCATTAATGCCAAGATCACGGCAACAAAATTCAGAAATGTCAACCTTTCCGTCCGATACTTATCATTTAACATTGGCTTAGTGTTTGTCTTTATATTGTATTATGCACTAAAGACGGCCTTTTAGCCTATAGCCCTGTATCAACCAATGAAAGGATATCGTAGTCTTCGAAAACAAGTTCTATCCAATCTTGCGGCAAATTTACCCAAGACTTTGACCTACCATGCCCTTGATCACACGCTGGATGTGCTTAATGTATGCAATCAATACATAAAGAGAGAAAAGCTTCCCGAAGAAGAAAGATACTTGCTCAGAGCTGGGGCGATTGTACATGATATGGGTTTTCTCAAAGGCTCCGCAAATCATGAAGAAGTGGGGGCGAACATGGCTGAGATTATCTTGAAGGATTTGAGGGTGGATCAAAAAGATATAGAGAAAGTAAAGGGGCTAGTGATGGCTACTAAAATCCCCCAAAACCCAAAAAATCATCTACAGCGAATCATCTGTGATGCGGATTTGGATTACTTAGGAAGGCAAGATTATCCGGAGATTAGTCAGAAATTATTCGAGGAACTAAAGAATATGAATGTGATCTCTAGCGCTCAGCAGTGGAAGGATCTTCAGATTAATTTTTTAAAAGCGCATCAATATCACACCCCGTTTGCAATTAAAAATAGAGAACCTCAGAAGCAAGTCTGGCTCAATAAACTGCTAGCTTCTTAACCCATTCGTCCTAGCTGAAGTGCTCTTGAGCTATCCATTTTGATGAAAATGAACAGTAAAATTGTGAATGACCAAAGTGACGATCCCCCATAACTGAAGAATGGCAACGGGATTCCTACCACAGGAAATAATCCGATTGTCATGGCGATATTGATCATGAAGTGAAACATCAAAATAGATATCACGCAGTACCCATATATCCTGCTAAATCTATTCTTTTGGCGCTCAGCCATAATTACCAGCCTAGTAAGCAAAGTCACAAACAAAGCAATGACTATGAAGCTACCAAGCCAGCCAAATTCTTCGCCCAAAGTGCAAAAGATGAAATCGGTATGTTGCTCCGGAACAAAATCAAACTTGGTTTGAGTGCCCTGCAGATAGCCTTTCCCAGCAAGTCCGCCAGAGCCAATAGCGATTTTGGATTGAGTAACATTCCAGCCGGCTCCAAGCGGATCAAGGTCTGGATTGAAGAGTACCATGATTCTGTTTTGCTGGTGCTCGGGAAGCTTGGATACTACAAAATCAAGACTATACGTAAATGCTATTACTGCTATTCCTATTACACTGAAAGCAATTATCTGCTGGGGTGTCTTTTTCCCCATCAGGATTAGGATGACGACTATTACCACAATCGCACCAGCTAAATAAAGATTGTTTTCTATTCCTAACGCGAGTAAAACCAGTGCAATTAAGCTAATGCCAAGCACGAAGTATTTTTGCGGCAGCCCCTCTCGATAGAACATGATGAGCATGGAAAAATACACCATGGCCGTACCTGTATCTGGCTGGAGGATAATCAAAATTACCGGGACTAATAGCACCGCAAATGCCCGAAGTTGATATTGGGTTTTGGAAAGATCAAAGGTCGGTCTTTCCATGAATTTGGCGAGAGCCAAAGCCGTTGCAAATTTTGCAAACTCCCCAGCTTGGATCCGGAAAGAACCAACTCCAATGGCAAGTACCTGCCCATTTACTGCTTTCCCCAAAATCGGCGTCAGCAGTAATAACACTAGGAATACCAGATAAATAGGGATAGCTAGATTTTCAAACAGCCTGTAATCGGCAGCCATGATCACGATGATGATTGCCATGGCAGTTCCTATCCAGACAAGCTGCTTTCCGGAATTGATGGAGAAATCAAAAATGCTTTTATCTACCTGGCCATCATAGACAGCAGCATAGATATTAAACCAGCCTACCATCACCAATGCGAAATAGATCATAACGGTGATCCAATCCACCCGATTTATGTTGATATCCGTCTCGCGCATTAATAAATGAAATTTCCCGCTATGACATATTTCTCCAAATCAGGTCTGGAGATACTGTCTCTGAGGTATTTTTCTATCATCAGAGAAGCCGTACTTGCTGCGGCTCTACCTCCCCAGCCAGCATTTTCCACATAGACAGCAATTGCTATTTGCGGGTTTTCTTTTGGGGCAAAAGCAATGAATACAGAGTGATCTTCACCGTGTGGGTTTTGTGCCGTTCCAGTTTTACCTGCGATCTGTATGTCCTTCATGATAGCTCGCTGGGCAGTGCCGTATAACGCTTGAACCATAGCATCCTGCACCATGTCAAAATGATGTGCATCCACGCCCACTTCGTGTTTGGTAAGGTATTGCTGAGGGATTTGACTTTTGTCACCGTCTATTGCTCTTATCAAGTGAGGAGTGTAGTAATAGCCCTTGTTTGCGAAGATCGCTGCCAAATTGGCCATCTGAATTGGAGTGACTAGTAATTCTCCTTGACCAATTGAAAGTGAATAAATAGTGGAATATTTCCAGCGACCATTGCCATAGAAATGGTCGTAATACTTACTGGAAGGAACATCTCCGCCTTTTTCATTTGGCATATCTATTCCTAAAGTGCCGCCTAGTCCAAATTTCAGCACATTATCACGCCAGGCATTTAATCCAATCTCAGTGTCCTTATAGGTATTACTGGAAACTTCCTGATTGATGATTTGGCGGAAAGCCTGATGATAGTAAGGATTACAAGAATTTCGGATCGCGCCGAATAGATTTAAAGGAGATGGGTGATTGTGACAAGCTACCAAGGACTTATTGCAAGCGAAAGTAGTTTCAGGAGTCAAAACACCTTCCTGAAGACCAATTAAACTCTGAACAATCTTGAAAATAGAACCGGGAGGATAGGTCGCCATTATGGGACGATTGAATAGTGGCTTTGTCTCCAGCGCATTTAGTGCTGTATAGCTTTTGCTAAACTCTGAGCCAGTAAGCGTATTTGGGTCATAGAAAGGAGCGGAAATCATGGAGAGGATTTCTCCTGTTTTAGGCTCAATAGCCACAACAGATCCTGTCTTTCCCATCATAAGCAATTCGCCATACTTCTGGAGCTCCATATCTATGGAAGAGTTGATATTATGACCTGCAACAGATGCGGTGTCATACTCCCCATCTTTGAAGGGGCCTTTATCTACTCCACGTACGTTGACCATTTTGTATTTCACTCCTTTTTTGCCTCGCATCTCATCCTCGTAGAAGCGTTCCATTCCACTCAGACCTACATAGTCCCCTTGCACATAGTAGCCTGAGCTGTCACGTTCCAGCTGTCTGCCGCTGATCTCACCTATGTATCCTAAGGCATGAGCAGCCACTGGCTCTGGATAGGAGCGGACAGACCGAGTCATGATAAATAAGCCTGGGTAATCGATCAGAAAATCCTGAATTCTGGCAAATTCATTGGTGGAGATCTGCTTGATGAAAGTGGATGGTTTGACGTAGGAATATTTTCGCGCAGCCTGATATGATTCGATCAAGTGCTCTTTAGTAATCCCAAAAAGCTCTAAGAAACGGGTAGTATCTCCCATTTCAAATTCTTTCGGAACGATCATTAAATCAAAAATAGGATTGTTATAAACCAACAATTTTCCATTGCGGTCATAGACTAATCCACGATAGGGGTGATCTACTACTCGTTGAATAGCGTTTCGCTCAGCTCTTTTGAGAAAGCTGTCGTCCATCACTTGTATCATAAAAAGCTTGGTCAAAAGAACCACAGCTATTAAGAAAACAAAGATGATTATTACTACGGGCCTTTGGTCGTTCATCAGATTCCTCTCCTGCGTTTGAAGAACAGTAGTTGTACAATTATAGCCAAAATGACTGTGAATATCGAGGAGAAAAGACTTTTGTTTAACACGCCAAACAATCCTCCGGTTCCCCACTGATCGGCAATGAAAAACATCAGTGAAAAGACAAAAACCAAAGGCAATGAATAGCTAATGTACCAACCAATTCCCATTGCAGGGAAGGTAGGATTGTTAGCGTCATCATAGCCGCCATTGGGACTGATAGCTTTGAGCCAGTAGGTTCGCAGGAACGCCAAGAGTGTGGCCGCAGCAGCATGAAGTCCAAGTGTGTCGTAGAACACGTCGATAAGTAGGCCTAGTCCGAAGCTGATTAAGATCAAGGGAAAGCTTCGCATGTTGATAGGAAAACTCAGTATAGCCAATAGGTATATGAAACAGAAGGCTACACCAAAAAGCGCAAGGTTTTTCAGCAGGAGTATCTGTACCAAGCACAGGCAAATCACCAGGAAGACGTGAGTGATCAGATTTCTAAAATTCATTTTCTATTTCTGATTGCTTGTAAAGCGTATCAAGCTCAGCCAATTGAGTATTTTCTACCAAATAGACATAATGAGCTTTGCTAAAATCTACGCTAAGATGTATTACTACATCCAAGTAGTTTGGGTCTTCGCTTTGATTTACGCTTTCAATGATGCCAACTAGAATTCCTTCTGGGAATACTGCACTGTATCCAGTTGTGACGACCGTATCCCCAGGGTTCGCAGTCACGTGCCGAGGAACATACAGTAGTTTGGTTTTGTTGGAGTCTTTTCCATCCCATTTTGCGGTACCAAAAGAATCATTGGTTTTGATTTTGGAGGAAAGGTTCATTTCTGTGTTCAGCAGTGAAATGGCTACTGAGTAATTTTCAGAAACTGACTTCACTCTTCCTATTACACCTTGCTCATTGAATACTCCCATTCCCGGCTTTACACCATCGTAAGACCCTTTGTTTAGGGTAATATGATTTTGTGCAAAACGCAGGGAGTTACTAATAATCCTGGCTCCTTTGAAATTGAATTGTGCTTCAAATGCAGAATCCAACTTGATAGTTGCACTATCAGGAATTGCATTCATGGTTTTAAGCTCCTCAAGCAATCCGGCATTTTCGCTGAGTAGCGCTTCATTTGCCTCTGCAAGGGAAAAGAAATCCACGACGTCTGAGCGGGTCTTGAGAACAGATCCGGTTACTGCATTGGAACTATTATAGAAAGCTGCACCCTGAGGTGAATTATTGGAGACAATTAATCCTATCGCCAATACTTCAAGCAAAACAAACAAGAGAAAAGACCTTAGACTATAAAGGAATTGAAGGATGCGTAGCATTCGGGGTTTAAGTCATCAATACTGTTCGGAAATTCTGTACGTTTTTCAAGGCTGTGCCTGTTCCTCTCACCACAGCTCTCAGTGGATCTTCTGCGATATGAATTGGAAGTTTGGTCTTCTGATGAAGCCTTTTGTCAAGGCCTTTCAGCAAAGCGCCACCGCCAGTAAGGTGAATACCATTGTCATAGATATCAGCAGAAAGTTCAGGTGGAGAAATCTCCAATGCTTTCAGTACAGCTTCTTCTATTTTCGAAACTGATTTGTCCAGAGAGAAAGCAATTTCAGAATAAGAAACTTTGATCACCTTAGGAATACCAGTCATCAAGTCACGACCTCTGATCTCGTAATCTTCCGGTGGATCGTCGAGCTCTGTCAAGGCCGAACCAATTGCTATTTTTACTTTTTCAGCAGATCGCTCACCGATTAGCAAGTTGTGCTGACGACGCATGTAGTCCAAAATGTCTTTGGTGAATGTGTCACCTGCAACTCTGATAGACTGATCGGCTACGATACCAGAAAGAGCGATCAATGCGATCTCAGTAGTACCACCTCCGATATCCACAATCATGGATCCCATTGGTTTCTCTATGTCGATCCCGATACCGATAGCCGCAGCGATCGGTTCGTAAATCATATAAACTTCTTTTGCGCCAGCGTGCTCGGCAGAGTCACGCACTGCTCTTTTTTCCACCTCGGTAATTCCAGAAGGAATACAGATCACCATGCGGTGAGACTGTGGGAATAAGCCTTTCTTCTGACCAGGGATCATTTTGATCAATCCTCTGATCATTTGCTCTGCGGCGTAGAAATCGGCGATTACCCCATCTTTCAGTGGACGGATGGTTTTTATGTTTTCATGCGTTTTCTCATGCATGTTCATTGCTTCACGACCCACGGCCAATACTCGATTGGTAGTTTTGTCAATTGCGATGATGGAAGGTTCGTCTACTACAATTTTATCTTTATGAATGATCAGGGTATTTGCGGTACCGAGGTCAATTGCAATATCACTAGAGAAAAAGTCAAATAATCCCATTTTTAGGTATTGATTGTATTTACTGGAGTTGAGAGTTTAATATACTATGCTAAGCATTCATATTAAACGAGGGTCGGCAAAATTATTATCTTAATGGGACAAATTTGATAGAATCGGGATATATTTTGGTAACAAAATCAAATGACTTAAAAGGGGCTTTAGTTTGGCGAAGTTTTTTAACAGAAAAAAAACCTAATTATCTCTATCTCTTGATTTAGGAGGTGCTTTGTTTTTACTGCAAAATTATTTTACCTTTGCGTCGTATTCGAAAGTTTCTGGAGGGGACACCATATGGTCCCCTCTTTCATTATACATACTATGACTGAATTGAAGCAAGCTATCGAAGAGATTGTAGAGAAGCATCTTCCCGATGAGAATCATTTCATCGTAGAGGTGAAGATGTCTGAGAAATCGGGTAAAAAGCTTCTCAACATCCTTCTGGACGCTGATGTAGGTGTGACTATCCAAGCTTGCGCTAAGCTAAGCAGGGCGGTTTCGGAAGAGCTGGAGGCAAAAGATATGATGCCTGAGGCTTATATTCTGGAGGTTTCTTCCCCAGGGCTAGACTTTCCTTTGAGTAGTAGGAGACAATTTCAGAAAAATATCAACAGGGAGCTAAAGATTTCTTTGACTTCGGGAGAAGAAATTCAAGGCAAACTACTGGAGGTATCTGAAATCGGCGTAAAAGTACTGGTGAAAAAGAAAAAGGAAAAGGGCAAAAAAGCCACAGAGGAGGAAGTTTCTCTTCCTTTTGAAGAGATGAAGAAATCAATTGTACAAGTATCTTTTAAATAAATCAAATGGATGCCAAAGTCTTAATAGAATCCTTCGCTGAATTTGCGAGATCTAAAAATGTGGATCGACCTACGATGATCCGTATCTTGGAAGATGTGTTCAGAGCGATGATTCGCAAGAAGTTTGAAACAGATGAAAACTTCGATGTGACCATTAACGCTGATCAAGGTGACCTTGAGATATTCCGTATCCGCGAAATTGTCGACGACGATTCTGAGGATATTTGGGATTTAGACAAAATCAGCTTTGCGGAAGCCCGTAAAATCGAACCGGATTTTGAAATAGGTGAAGAGGTTTACGAGAAAATTGAGCTGGAGGCTTTCGGAAGACGTGCTGTGCAGATGGCTCGTCAGACATTGATCCAGAGAATCAAAGACCTCGAAAAAGATATTCTTTATAGTAAGTATGAAGAGCTGGTAGGAGAGATCGTAAGTGCTGAGGTTTACCAGATTCTGGGAAGAGAGATACTTCTGATGGATGGTGATGGCAACGAACTGATTTTGCCAAAGGCAGAGCAGATCTCTAAGGATCGCTTCAGGAAAGGGGATACCGTGAAGGCAATAGTCCACAGAGTGGATATGTCTAATGGTAATCCAAAGATCATACTTTCTAGAACTTCTCCGATTTTCTTAGAACGCTTGTTTGAGAATGAAGTGCCAGAGGTATATGATGGATTGATTACAATTATCAAAATTGTAAGAGAGCCAGGAGAAAGAGCCAAAGTTGCGGTGGAATCTTACGATGATCGTATTGATCCAGTTGGAGCTTGTGTGGGAATGAAAGGATCAAGAATTCATGCTGTGGTAAGAGAACTGCAGAATGAAAATATTGATGTGATCAATTTCACAGAAAACTTGGATCTTTATGTCACTCGAGCATTGAGTCCTGCCAAGGTTTCTTCCATCACTGCGAATGAGGAGACAAAGAGAATATCAGTATTCCTTAAGCCAGACCAAGTATCACTTGCTATCGGTAAAGGTGGATATAATATCAAACTTGCGAGTAGATTGATTGGTTATGAGATCGATGTATTCCGTGAGTTGAATGAGAGCGAAGAAGAAGATGTTGATTTGAGAGAGTTTGTCGATGAAATCGACAGCTGGATCATCGACGAATTAAAAAAGACAGGCTTAGATACTGCAAAAAGCGTATTGAGCTTGACTAAAGAGGACCTGACTCGAAGAACAGAACTTGAAGAAGAAACTGTTGATGAGATATTCAGGATTCTCGGACAAGAATTTGATCAATAAAGCGGGAAATAATCCCCGTATAATACCCTAATTATTTAAGATTTCGAAAGAAGTTTTTGCTTATGTCAGAAGAAAAAATGATGCGTTTAGGCCAAATAGCCAGAAAACTCAACGTGGGTACGGCAACCATAGTTGAGTCCTTGGCTAAAAAGGGCTATGAGGTGGAGAATAATCCTAATTCAAAAATCAACATGAATCAAGTTGAGATGCTGAATAAGGAATTCAAATCTTCTGCCCTGGATAAAGAGGAGGCTTCACACCTCTCTATAGGGAAACGCCATGAGCCTATTTCAATAGAGCCTGAAACTCCAAAAGAGGAGCCAAAGCCTAAGCCAGCGCCACCAGCGCCTGCGCCAGCTCCAACTCCAGCGCCTGCTCCCAAAGCAGTCGAGGAGCCAAAGCCAGCAGCCTCGACACCAACTCCAGCTCCTGCCAATAAAGCAGCTGAGGAGACTAAGTCAGCGCCGTCTTCTACACCTACTCCGCCTGCCGAGCCGGAGAAAGTTTCTGCCGAAACTCCTAAATTAGAGGGTATTAAAGTTTTGGGTAAAATTGACCTGAGTAAAAACACTGCTCCAGTGCCGAGGCATAAGCAGCAGCAAGGTCAAAACAAGTATGGTCAAAAGCATGGAGACACTAGAAAGCCGCATCCTGCTCAACAGTCCAGACCTCAGCCAAAACCAGCTCAGGAAGCGAGAAAGCCGAATGTTCCTCCAGCACCGCAGGTTAGAAAGGAACAGCCTAAGCCAGCTCCACAACAACCTACTCCTACTGCCCCTGCGGCTCCAGCTGCAAAGGATCAGTTAATTTCTGCTAAAGCAGAGTCTCTCAAAGGACTTACTGTATTAGGTAAAATAGAACTCCCAGCAGATCGACCTAAGAAAAAAGGTGGTCCAGTAGCTTCTTCTGATGAAAGAGGAAGAGATAAAAAGCGACCACGTAAGCGCATAGATAAGCCAGGAGGACCAGGACAAGGAAATCGTCCTGCGGGAGGCCCGGGCAACCGTCCTCATCCTGCCGGAAATCGTCCGGGTGGAAATCAACAAAGAAGCGGTCCTCCGGTCAGAGTTCAAAAAGCTGAACCTACTCAGAAGGAAATCCAAGATCAGATCAAGCAAACTTTAGCTCGTCTTCAAGGCAAAAGTGCCGGCGGAGGAAAAGGTAAAAGTCGTAGAGATAAGAAAGCCGAAAGAGATAGAGATGTAGATTTTGAAACAGATGAGGTTAAAATCTTAAAGGTTACTGAATTTATCTCAGCAAATGATCTTGCTTCATTGATGGATCTTTCTGTAAATCAGGTAATTTCCGCTTGTATGTCTTTGGGCATGTTCGTTTCTATTAACCAGCGATTAGATGCAGAAGCAATTACAATTATTGCGGACGAGTTCGGCTATGAAGTAGAATTCACCAAATCAATTGAAGATGAAATTGAGGTTGACGAAGCTGATTTGCCAGAACAACTATTAGAAAGAGCACCAATCGTGACCATCATGGGTCACGTCGATCACGGTAAGACTTCTTTGCTAGATTTCATCCGTAAGTCCAAAGTGACTGCTGATGAAGCAGGTGGAATTACTCAGCACATCGGTGCTTACGATGTAATGACTAAGACAGGCAACAAGATTGCTTTCCTAGATACTCCAGGTCACGAAGCCTTTACTGCGATGCGTGCCCGTGGAGCTAAAATAACCGATATCGCAATTATTGTAATTGCAGCTGATGATAACATCATGCCTCAGACTAAGGAAGCCATCAACCACGCGCAAGTGGCAGGTGTTCCTATGATCTTTGCGATTAATAAAATAGACAGACCAAACGCCAATCCCGCCAAGATCAAAGAAGAGCTTGCTAATATGAATCTCTTGATTGAAGAGTGGGGCGGAAAATACCAATCCCAAGATATCTCTGCAAAAACAGGTGAAGGTATCGATGACCTTCTAGAAAAAGTACTTCTTGAAGCGGAAGTATTGGAACTTACTGCCAATCCTGATAAAAATGCCGCTGGTACAGTTATCGAAGCTTCCTTAGATAAAGGACGTGGGTATGTCTCTACTATTATGGTTCAGGCGGGTACGTTGAGAGTTGGAGATATAATCCTTGCAGGTCAGCATTACGGTCGTGTGAAAGCGATGTTTGATCATAAAGGTAAAAAGTTGAAAGAAGCTGGACCATCTACACCTGTTCAGGTACTAGGTCTTGGTGGAGCTCCACAAGCAGGCGATATCATTAAAGTTTACGGCACAGAGCGTGAAGCTAGAGATATAGCTAACTCAAGAGAGCAAATCCAGAGAGAGCAAAGTTTACGAACTAAGAAGCATATTACGTTGGATGAGATCGGTCGTCGTTTGGCTATCGGTAGCTTCAAGGAATTGAATATCATCATCAAAGGTGACGTGGATGGATCAGTAGAAGCACTTTCCGATTCACTATTGAAACTTTCTAAAGATGAAGTGAAGGTGAGTATTATCCATAAAGGCGTTGGCCAGATCTCTGAATCTGATGTATTGCTAGCTTCTGCTTCTGATGCGATTATCCTGGGATTCCAAGTGAGACCTTCTTCCAACGCGAAGAAACTAGCAGAGCAGGAAGAGATCGAAATCAGACATTACTCGATCATTTACGATGCGATCAACCAGATCAAAGATGCAATCGAGGGTATGCTTGAGCCTACATTTGAAGAAATAATTACTGGTAATATCCAAGTAAGAGAAGTCTTCAAAATCACGAAGATCGGAACTGTTGCAGGTTCGTACGTTACGGATGGTTTCATTACCAGAAAAAACAAGATCCGTGTAATCAGAGACGGTATCGTAATTCATGAAGGAGAGATAGATCAATTGAAGCGATTCAAAGACGATGTAGCTGAAGTGAAAGCTGGTTACGAATGTGGTATTTCAATCAAGAATTTCAATAACATTGAAATTGAGGATACAATCGAAGGTTATGAAATGAAGGAGATCAAGCGTAAGAAATAATTTTCGCTTAGATATAGAAATGAAGAGGAACAGCATTGCTGTTCCTTTTTTAGTTTTACCTCATGATGTCTGCAATTCTAATCCTGCTTTGGTTTCTTTTCTATTTTTCTCTGGTTAGCCTGGTTGCTGGAATGATCCGCCCGGTGTTTGTACTTTGGTTTATGGACAGGATGAATCGTCTCAAAGTCCTAAAGATCTATGGGCTATCTTCAGTTTTACTTTTTATTATTTTGTTTATCCTAAAAATATTATTTCGATAGTTTTGAAATGGTAGAATATCATTTTGATTTAGTATTAAATAATAAAATATTAGATCATATATTTTTGGCTGAGGTTGGTTTTACAAATTGAATTTTGATATTTTTCGAATTGTAATAATCCCAGAATTGAAGAAAGCCCTTTCCATATTTCTTTTAGGATGCTTTGTCCTGTACCATTTTGGCTACTACGCATTCTATTTTTCTTACGACCAGCACCTGGAGCGTAAGTGGGTGGATATTATTTATAGTGAAAATTCAATTCCTGCTCAGGAGACACTAATTGAGATTCCGCTTTTAGCTCCTTACATGGCAAATCAAGAGCTTTTTCAACCTACCAATACCTCTTTTGAGAAGGATGGTCAATTCTTTCGTGCGATCAAGCAGCGTTATCAAAATGATACACTACAAATTATTGTGGTACCCGATACCGCTAGAGGAGTTCTGGACAGTACGGTAAAAAAGTGGATATCTTTCCTGACAGAGGATGACATTCCACTAGACCAAAATGGAAAAACGGTCATTAAACTTCTAGTCAAAGATTATCTTCAGCCAGTCCCTTTTTTCTTTGAAGTTTTTGCTAATACAAATTTGAATTCCAAAATTGAATTAGTTATTAATTTCTATTTAGATCCTGTTCATGGGATCGAATCTCCTCCTCCATTATTTTCTTGATTCTATTTTAACTGATCTCATCTTTTCTCTAGGCTCACCTGCAAAGAGAGTAAGAATGAGTTGTTTTCTATTTCCAGTCAGAAAGGCTCGGGAGTATTAAATCCAATCTACTACAGAATCAAAAAAATCTTTTTATGAAAAAATACTTCTGGACGCTGATCCTCCTAATGGGAGGATTAGGTCTGTCCTATATAACTATGGCACAAACTCCTACGGATGGTTTAATGATGCCAAAAGGTGATATATGCTTTTTGCTTAACTATGAGTATGGGCAATTTGATCACTATTGGGAGGGAGAGACCCTTCGGAAAAATGGAACGATAGCCAAAGTGCAGCGAAGAACGTCATTGGTAATGGCTGCTTATGGAATTACAAATCGCTTGAATGCTTACGTGGGACTTCCCTTTGTGAGTACAAATTCCACCACTCCGAACGGTGGCAAATTTGCTGGGACTACCGGAATTCAGGATTTGACTCTAGGCCTCAAGTATGAGGCATTTAGGTACCAAGGTGAAAAAGGCGAGTGGACCGCATTCGGCTCTGTGACATTTTCCACTCCAGTTTCAAACTACCTATCTGACTACCAGCCCTACAGTTTGGGAATTGGCGCTCCACAGCTTGCTTGGAGAGGCTTGATAGAATATGAGTGGAATAATGGATTCTATCTGAGAGGAAATGGAGGATATATCTGGAAAGGTTACACAGAAGCTGAGCGCGATTATTACTACAATGATGGAAGTTACTTTACTTCTTGGATGGATGTACCGAGCGCCTGGATTTACGAAGCCGTAGTTGGGAAATGGTTTATGGATAAATCATTAAGAGTAGAATTGAATTACAACTCTTCCATATCTACTTCTGGCGATGATATCCGGGCATATAATGCTCCTCAGCCAACCAATAAAGTAAATATGGATTGCGTTGGTGTATTTGCTCAATATTTCTTCAAAAAGCCAAAAGGACTGGGTTTGGTTGCATCTTATAGTCGGGTCATTGATGGCAGAAATGCACCAGAAATGTCTTCTGTAAATGCTGGTGTAACCTATCAGTTTGGTTTGTTCCATCCTACAAATTAATTCCATGAAAACACTTTACTTACTACTAGCAGTAATTATTGCTGTGGTCACGATGACTAGATGCAATATGGACTTAGCAACAGAATTAGAATACGAGAGCTATGCGTTTTCCGGAATAGATTCAGACGCTGGAAGTTGGAAACCTATTTTAATTTCCGCAGGAAGTGATATTTCTGTTGATGAACCCACAGCCCAAAATTCTCCGGTGTTTTTGGCAGAACTAGAAGCGGTAAAATCAAGGATCTCATCTATGTCCAATGATCAAAAGAAAAATGTGGATCACTGGACCAATAATGCTGTGTTACGATGGAATGAAGTCGCGCTGGGGCTGATTGCTAAGTATAACTTGATTCCAGGGCCAAATGTAGATGAATCTTATTCATTACCTGATCCGGCTAATCCAGCTGGACCTCCGGTATTCCCTTTTGCCCACCCTCCTTATGCGAGTAGAGCTTTGGCATATCTATCTGTGGCGCAATATGACGGGATGATTTCGGCTTGGCATTACAAATTCCAATTCAATAGGCCAGCTCCTTATCGGGTGGATTCGGAAATTTCACATGCTTATGTTTCCAATAATTTGCCTTCCTATCCATCGGAAGGGGCGGTATTGGCTACTGTTTCCAGAGAAATCTTAACCGCGATGTTTCCCTTGGAAGCTGATTACCTGAAGGAACTAGAAGAGCATCATTTGGAAAGCTTGATTTTGTCAGGGGAAAATGTGCCCAGCGATCTAGCAGCTGGAAAGAAAATAGGAGAAGAAATAGCTGCAATTGCTCTAGCCAGAGCTTCTAATGATGGCATGAAATATTCTCAGTCTCCAAAAGCAGTTTCTGATTCCTTACGAAAAGTAGCATTTGATCGATTTGGATGGCAATGGGTAAATTTAGAGAGCCCTGTTCGACCAGTTGGATTAACACCTCTTTTTGGGAAAGTGAAAATGTGGAGTGTCCAAAATGTGGAATCCACAAGACCTGGAATGCCTCCCGCACCAGGTTCTGAAGCATTCCAGAAGGATGTTAAGATTTTGCAGGATTATGCTGATAATGTCACACAAGAGCGAAGGAGAATTGCTAATTTTTGGCAAGATGGTCTAGGTACATATACGCCTCCAGGTCATTGGAATGACATCGCAGGAGAATATATTCTGAAATACAAGATGAATTCAATTCGTACAGCCCGTGCGTTTGCCTATATGAATATGGCTATAATGGATGGAGGGATTAGCTGCTGGGATACGAAGTACTATTATTACTATCCTAGGCCAATTCAGCTGATCAAGGATTTCGAGACTATTGCAGGTACACCTAACTTTCCAGCCTATACTTCTGGGCATTCTGTATTCTCAGCAGCGGCTGCAGAAGTGTTAACCTATCTGTTTCCTCAGGAGGGCAGTATTTTCCGAGAGTGGGCGGAAGAAGCAGCTCTATCTAGGATTTACGGTGGGATTCACTGGACTTTTGATGCTACAGTTGGCACCACCCAGGGCCGGGATGTAGCCCAATACACTATTGATGTAGCCAAAACAGATGGCGCTGATGATTAATTATTAGATAAGTATCTCATGAAATCGAGCATGATGCGAGAGGCACATAGAAGAAGGAATATTGACCATGCGAGATTCCATGTGACTTATACAATCAAATTATAAACACATGAAAAAATATACCAAAATACTGTTTGCTACTGTCGTATTGACTTTAGCATATTTTCATGCTTATCCTCAAGGCTGTGTTGCTATACGCCAGTTTTCAGGGCTTGGCAATGCTGTTGGCCAAGGAAATATGCTCAATGAAGGTGAATGGAACGTCAGTGCCAATTATCGCTATTTTAAGTCATTCAGACATTTTCGAGGTACTGAACAAGAACACGAGCGCTTGACCGATCACACTGAGGTGATCAATAAACAGCATGGTCTGGATTTCAATGTCAGTTATGCTTTTACTGAGCGATTTTACGGTATTCTCTCTCTGCCTTTGCAATACAACGAAAGAAGTTCGCTGTACGAACATGGTCGCACGGAGCGGCATACTTCCTATTCCCAAGGATTAGGGGATATGCGCATAGGAGTTGGCTACTGGTTGCTTTCTGGAGAAAAAGCCAAAAAAGGAAATACAGCGATTGGTCTAGGGATCAAATTTCCTACTGGAGATTACGCTGCCAAAAGCACTTTCTATAATCAAGGAGCTGAGGGATCGAGCAAGACAAAACCGTCGATCAATCTATTCAATTGGGAGATGGAGGCACAGGCTTGATCATTGATTTTCAAGGTCTATGGAACAGGGGTAGTGCATTCTTCTGGTATTACGATGGATTTTATATGTTTAATCCGAAGGAAGCAAATGGAACTCCCACCAATAGAAGCCGACCAAATGAAGCCATTATGAGTGTGCCAGATCAATTCGCAGTGAGAACTGGTGTATTCAAATCATTTGAAAAAGTACATGGATTGGGAGCCTCCCTCGGCGTAAGGATTGAAGGGATTCCAGTGCACAATGCTTTCTCGGGTAGCGAAGGTTTAGAAGACTTGGTTATATTATCTCTTTGGAGCCAGGAGTGAGATATATGCGGGGGGTTTGTGACAGGGACTTTGAATGTGCCGCTTGCTTTATTCAGAAATAGAACACAAAGTGTAACAGACATCGAAAAATCCACTCCCGGCAATGTGGTTCAAGGAGATGCGGCTTTTGCGGATTATCTGATCAATTTCACAGTTGCTGTGAGAATCCCTAAAAAAGTACAGGAAGTATTTAACTCATTATAGTTGTCAGAAAGTCAAAGAACCTTTGCGGGTTCTTTGACTTCTTTTTTCAAGCTTTTGGTGGCCAAAACCATTAAGGCTATCGCTAATATAAAAAGCAGTGCTGCTATGATGGCAAGGACATAAACTTCGTCTTTGAAGTTTTTCCAGGCAAAAAGGCCTAAAGATGAAAGCGTTACCGTGAACATGAAGAACATGGGAATCGTCACGAAAAGCGCATTGATGTTTTTCTTGATGAGCCAAACTGCAATGGTCAAAAGCGCAAGAGCTGCGAGCAATTGATTTGCTGAGCCAAAAATTGGCCAGAGCGTGGTGAATTCTCCCGAAAGCAACAGGAGTATAGAAAAGACAACCACAATTCCTGTGGAAACATATCTGTTTTTAGCGAGATACTGACCAGCAGCTTGAGGAACATCTTCAAAGTATTCTTGTAAGGTGAACCTGGCCAATCGAGTGCATGTGTCTAATGTCGTAAGTGCGAAAGCTGAAACGGTGAGTGCTACAAAGCCCACAGCAAACTCTTCTGAAATTCCCAACGTAGCAATCATACCTCCCAATCCTGTGGAGAAAAGTGCAACTGGGCCCTCTCCCGAAAGACGTTCAATATATTCAGATCGGGATAAAATAACCACTGCTCCTACAGAAATAATTGCTAGAAATGACTCAATTAACATTCCTCCAAAACCTACCAATTTAGCATCAGATTCCTTATTCAATTGCTTGGAAGTAGTGCCTGAAGCAACTAAGGAGTGAAATCCGCTGATGGCTCCGCAGGCAATAGTGACAAACAGTACAGGGAAAATATATCCAAGATTTTCATCCGAGACATGAATTTCATTGCTCATCTGAATTTCAGGATTAGCAATGAAAACGCCTAATACCGCAGCTATAATTAATCCATATAGCAAAAAACTATTGAGGTAATCTCTCGGCTGAAGCAGCGTAGCTACTGGAGTCACTGATGCAATGAATGCGTATGCCAAAAGTGCCAAAACCCAGATATTATAATCAAGCACAAAAGGAATTTTCATACCCAAATACACAAAGAAGTACATCAATATCACACCAATTATGGTGATGAAAATGAATGCAGCCTTTTTATCACCTATTAATTTATTCACTATTCCGAAAACAATCGCTAGCAAAATAAATAGAATGGATGCTGAGCCCACGCCCGGATTTGTGACAAAAGTCTTGGCAATAATATCTGCAAATACACCAATAACAAGGATTAGCGTAGAAAAACTGAAGATAACAAAGAGCTGCTTTCCTTTCATTCCGATTTGATTTCGGATGATCACACCTATAGATTTCCCATCAGTTTTGAGCGAAGTAGCCATACTTCCCAAATCATGTACAGCTCCAAAGAATATCCCTCCTACTAAAATCCAAATGACCGCGGGAATCCATCCAAAAGTTACTGCAATGATCGGCCCCACAATCGGCCCAGCTCCGGCAATTGAAGCGAAATGATGTCCCAAAACCACTATGGGCTTACTTGGCTCATAATCTATACCATCTCTGTGCGTATGAGATGGAGCTGGATTTTTATCGTTTAAGCCAAATTTTTTATACACAAATTTGCCGTAAATGGTGTAGGCTAAAAATAAAATTACAGCTGAAATGAGGAGTAGAACGGCTAAGTTCATGAATAGTTATTTGGATATTGATAGATTCTCCGGTGAAAAATCTTTTCTAATTGATTGATATCAAAATAAGGTAAATAATAATCACTGAAAAAGAGATTTTCGATAAAGTGTCGAATTCCTTTACGTAATTGAATTCCCGTCCTATTTCCAAGGGGGTTTTATTTACGGGATTTAACGACTAAATTTGTAACCTTTGACTCGTCAAAAGACAACCTAAACACTCAATATGGCTTGGTTTAAAAGAACTGACAAAGGCATCAAAACATCTACAGCTGAGAAGAAAGATGCACCTGATGGCCTTTGGTTTAAGACCCCAAATGGAAATATCATCCATACAAGAGAGCTCAAGAATAATGCTTACGTATGCCCGGACGATGATTTTCATGTGAAAATCGGTTCAAAGGAATATTTCGAAATTCTTTTTGACAACAACAAATTCAAAGAGCTTGATGCCAAGATGACATCGGCAGATCCTCTGAAATTCACGGATACCAAACCTTATGTTTCCCGAATAGAAGCTACAATCCAGAAAACAGAGTTGAATGACGCTGTGAGATCGGCCGTAGGTAAAATGAACGGATTGGACATCGTGATAGCCTGTATGGACTTTAATTTTATCGGTGGATCTATGGGTTCTGTAGTGGGTGAGAAAATCGCCAGAGCTATTGACCATTCTCTGAAAAATAAAATCCCATTCCTGATGATCTCTAAATCAGGTGGTGCTCGTATGATGGAAGCTGGATTTTCTTTGATGCAAATGGCAAAGACTTCTGCTAAGCTTGCTTTGCTGGATCAAGCTGGTGTCCCTTACATCTCGATGCTCACAGATCCTACTACAGGTGGAGTGACTGCTTCTTACGCGATGCTGGGTGATTTCAATATTGCAGAGCCAGAAGCATTGATTGGTTTCGCTGGACCTAGAGTGATTCGTGAGACGATAGGTAAGGACTTACCTAAGGGTTTTCAAAGTTCAGAGTTTGTACTCGAGCATGGATTCCTAGATTTTATCGTCGATCGTCGTCAATTAAAAGGCAGATTGACCACCTTACTCAAACTTTTGAATAATTAATCGAGTTACTACTAAAAGGATTTGAATATTCGGCTCAAATTTGGGTCGTGATCTAGTCTCTTTTAGTGATTAATAAATATATTTGTGCTCCCGTATTGGGCCAATCCATAAGAAAAATTAAACCAAAATTTCATGGGTTCAGTAATTATTACTTCCATTGTAGCTTTTACAGTTATCATATTGCTACTGGTATTTATTCTCCTTTTTGCCCAGTCTAAGCTGGTCAACTCGGGAGATGTCAACATTATCATCAATGGTGACGAGAGTTCTCCAATTGTGACAGCAGCTGGAACTACCCTGCTTTCTACACTAGGAGGCCAAAAAATCTTTCTTCCATCCGCTTGCGGTGGTGGCGGTACTTGTGCAATGTGTAAATGCGTGGTCGAAGAAGGTGGAGGAGAAGTCCTTCCTACGGAAGTTGGCCACTTAAGCAGAGCAGAGCAGCAAAGTAACGTACGTCTAGCATGTCAGGTGAAAGTGAAAAATGACATGAAGATCCGGGTTCCGGAAGAGATCTTCGGTATTAAGAAGTGGGAGTGTGAGGTTATCTCCAACTACAACGTGTCTACTTTCATCAAAGAATTCAAAGTAAAACTTCCTGAAGGTGAAACTCTTGACTTCGAGGCTGGTGGATACATTCAAATTGATGTTCCCATTATTACGGTGAACTTCAAAGGCATAGACATCACTCCCCATCCAGATCTGGGTCACCCTGATGACGTATATCAAAGTGATTGGGATAAATTCGGTCTTTGGGACTTGACCATGAAGAATGATGAGGAGCTGTTCAGAGCTTACTCGATGGCTAATCACCCCGCAGAAGGTAACATCGTAATGCTTACAATTCGTATCGCCACACCACCTTGGGATAGAGCAAATAACAAATGGATGGATGTGAATCCAGGGGTTTGTTCTTCGTATGTGTTCGGTAGAGTTCCTGGTGATAAGGTGACTATTTCTGGCCCTTACGGTGAATTCCATATTAATCCTACACAGCGTGAGATGGTTTACATCGGTGGTGGCGCAGGTATGGCTCCATTGAGAGCACAGATTTTCCACCTTTTCCATACAGAGAAGACCGGTAGAAAAGTATCTTACTGGTATGGCGGTAGATCTAAGAAGGAGCTTTTCTATGTTCCGCAATTCCGAGATATTGAAAAAGACTTCCCGAACTTCCAGTTTAATATTGGTTTGTCCGAGCCTCTTCCAGAAGATAATTGGAAGATCAAGAAATCAGAAGAGGATAAAGAAGGTGACGGATACGTTGGATTCATTCACCAAGTGCTTTATGATAATTATTTGAAAAATCATCCTGAGCCAGACGAAGTAGAATACTACCTATGTGGACCACCTTTGATGAATTCAGCAGTTCTGAAGTTGCTGGATGACATGGGAATTCCTGAGGAAAATATCCGATTTGATGACTTCGGAGGTTAATAAATAAACAAAAGATCCCGCTCAAGCGGGATTTTTTATTTGAGAGGCTATTTTGATTATTTTTACCTAAGACTACCATCCCTTATGAATATCCAATCCTACTTTGATCCTGTAGCCGAGTACCTTTGGCAGAAAAAATACCCACTCAATTCATTCTTCAAGCAAATTCACTTTTTCGGAGAGGAATTTCCCGATCTTAAAGGAGTGCAAATCGCTCTTGTCGGAATCAAAGAAAACCGGGGTCTGGCTAAAGTGGAAAGTGCAGATAGAGGAAGTAGCGAAATTCGCGAGAAGCTCTACGATCTCAAAAAAGGTTTTGGGCCTTATAGAGTAGCAGATTTGGGAGATATGATTTCCGGAGAGAAGCTGAGTGATACCTACCAAAGAATGCAGGAAGTGGGAGAGTATCTGATGAAGCAGCAGATTCTACCGATCTATTTTGGAGGATCGCACGATCTGGACTATGGCCAATATTTGTCCTACCAGAAAATGAAAAAGCTGGTCAGTCTGCTGACAGTAGATGCCAAGTTGGATATGGAAGAGGACGGCCCTCTTGCTGATCAGCATACACAGGAAATCATTCTTCATCAGCCTAATTTTCTCTTCTCCTCAGCACATTTAGCATATCAGAGTTTTCTGGTTGACCCTTCTTTGATCAACGTGGTGGAAAAGCTATATTTTGAGCATGTGCGTTTGGGCGAATTGAGAAGTGAGTTCAAGGAAGTGGAGCCGTTAATACGAAATGCGGATTTGCTGAGCTTTGACTTATGCGCTATTCAGTCTGCGGATGCTCCTGGGGCGGTAAATGCTGAGCCTTTTGGATTGACAGCAGAAGAAGCTTGCCAGATTTGCTGGTTTGCCGGTACCAATGAGAAGCTGAGTTCTATCGGGATCTATGGCTATGAGCCATACTTTGACGATACAGTAAATAAGACTGCGAAAGTGGTTTCGGTGATGATTTGGTATTTTCTCGAGGGATTTTATTCCCGAAAGGACAGCCTCTCTTTCAAAAGCAGTGACTATACCAAATACACAGTTTCACTGGATGCAAAGCCAAACATGCTGGTTTTCTATAAAAGCAAAAGAAGTGGGAAATGGTGGATGGAAATTCCGCATAATGAAACTGAGAAATTTGACCGAGTGAGTACCGTGCCATGTAGCTATGCTGACTATCAGATGGCTCAAAAAGGGGAGATTCCTGAGCGTTGGATCAATGCTCAAATCAAGTTGCTTTGATGAAATCGCGCATGTCCATAAAGTCACGCGGAGGGATGATCATTGTAAATGCGAGATTCCATGTGGCCGTAAAAAAAAATAAACTCATGAAAATCTATACAAAGCAACAGCTAGCACTTCGAAATGGCCAGGATAAACCCGAAATATGGGTAGCTTTTCAAGGAGTAATTTATGATGTGAGCGGTTCTAGGCTATGGAAAAGGGGTATGCATTACGAACATTGGGCTGGTCAGGATCTTACAGAAGAGCTGCCAGATGCTCCTCACACAGAAAAGGTATTTGAGAAATTTCAAGCCATTGGGCAATTAGCATAGATGATATTAATCGCAGATAGTGGTTCCAGCAAAACGGACTGGAGAGTAATTCATTCAGATCGAAGAATTAGTCAGCACCGAGGTATTGGGTTTAACCCCTATTATCAAACGTCGGAAGAAATGGCGATTCAAATGCAGAGCGAATTCCTGGTAAATCTGGAGAGTGAAATAGAAGAGATATTTTTCTATGGCGCAGGATGCTCTACACCTGATCGAAAGAATGAGGTTTCGTCAGCATTGAAAACTGTTTTTCCAAAAGCTAAAATAACTATAGATCACGACCTCACTGCGGCCGCAAAGTCAACCTGCGGTCACCAGCCTGGAATAGCATGTATTTTGGGGACAGGATCGAATAGCTGTGATTACGATGGAAAGCAGATCGTGGATACTCGCCCTGCTCCAGGTTATATTTTTGGAGATGAAGGCGGCGGAGGCTATGTTGGCAGGAAGCTTTTGAAAGATTTTATCAATGATGAAATGCCTTCAGAAATTAAAAGGGAGCTCACTAACAATTTTCATTTGACCAATATATTAATTCAGGAGCATGTGTATCAAAAGCCGTTTCCCAATAGATACATGGCTAGTTTTTGTAGATTTATCACAGAGCACAAATCCAATCCTTATTGCTACCTGCTCTACTACAATTCCTTTCAGGAATTCTTCAAGCAGCATGTGATGAAGTATAAAGAGTATAGGGAGAAGCCGGTGAATTTTGTAGGATCTATTGCTTATTATAACAGTGATATTCTTCGTAAAGCTGCCTCAGATGTGCATATTAACGTAAATCTAATAATTGAAAGCCCAATAGCAGGTTTGACACTTTACCACCAAGAGACCCTGTGAAATCGAGCATGTCTAAGGCAACGCTCGGAGGGATGATTATCCGTAATGCGAGATTCCATATGACCAATTAAAAAAAATTAAAAACAGATGAAAGTAACCGAAAGTACCTCCCACTATGATAATTTGGAGCAAATGGATTTGTTGGATTTGCTTCATAATATCAATACCGAGGATAAAAAAGTGCCGTTAGCCGTAGAGAAGGTGATTCCTAATATCAGTGGATTGGTAGAGGAAATTGTACTTAGAATGCAAAAAGGCGGAAGGTTGATTTACATCGGAGCTGGCACCAGTGGAAGACTTGGCGTGCTGGATGCGTCTGAATGTCCGCCGACATATGGTGTACCGTTCGATATGGTTTTGGGACTAATTGCAGGAGGGGATACAGCGATCAGGAAAGCCGTGGAAAATGCTGAAGACGATCCTGAGCAGGCGTGGAATGATATTTTGGAATATGGGTTCAATGCAAATGACACCGTGATTGGAATTGCTGCATCAGGGACAACTCCTTATGTGATCGGTGGCGTGAAAGCGGCTCGTGAAAAAGGGCTCTTAACAGGAAGCATCACCTGTAATCCAGATTCCCCACTTTCTAAAGAAGTGGATCATCCCATAGAGGCAGTGGTAGGTCCAGAGTTTATCACGGGAAGTACACGTATGAAATCTGGTACAGCTCAGAAACTTATTCTCAACATGATCTCCACAACAGTAATGATCAAGCTTGGAAAGGTGAAAGGCAATAAGATGGTGGATATGCAGCTTTCTAATGCGAAGCTGATGCAGCGAGGGATCAATATGATCATGGAAGCTACTGGGCTCGATGAGGCGACTGCCAAGGGACTCTTGATCAGTGAGGGTTCTGTTCGTAAGGCAACAGATTATTATTACAAAAATTTGAACTAGTGTTGTGCAAATCAAAACCTGCCAGGTTTCCAGCCTGGGGCTTTAATAAAATTTCCCTTTGCGCGATTTTTATTAAAACCTGGCAGGTTTTCTAGTCTAGATTATTTTTGGAGGAGATGATTAAAAATCTCCAGATAGACTGTACCTTTGCAGCCCGATTAAGCGGTTGAAAACCAAGTGCTTATTTTATTTACAATCAATCCAGCAGTGATGCTGCAAATCTATGAAAGATAACAATTCAAAAAAGCCGTTTTTCGGCGAAGGAAAAAAAGATTCCAACTCTTCAAATTCAGGACAAAGAGGAAGTTACAAGGGGAAATCAGAAGGATTTAATAAATCCAAAGATTCTGGGTTCTCCAAATCTGGCCCAGCAAAGAAGCAATTAGGCAAAAGTGAAGATGATTTCTCTGACTTTAAGAAAAAGCCAAGAACTAAGAAAGATGGATTTAAGAATCTGGGAGAAAAGAAATTTGGTTCTAAATCTCCTTTTGGAAGTAATAAAGAACAAGGTACGGACGTATCTGAAAAGAAGGATTTTGGCACAGGTAAGAAACAATTTTTCTCCAAAAAAGAAGAAGTGGAAGGTCCTAAGCCATACAAAAGAGATGCTAAACCAGGCAAGCCGGAATTCTCAGAAAAGCCAGGCGGACTTATTTACAAGGGACGAGGCAAGGATCAAAAGCCAGTGTTTGCAGAAGGCAAACCGACGTACAAGTCTGAAAAGAAGGACACGAAGGGATTTGGTAAAAAACGTTTTGTGGATCAGGATACTAACGTAGAGAGACCTGATTATAACTTCGACGCGCTTCCTCAAAAGAAGAAAAAAATGGAGAATGATGAGAATCTTATTCGCCTGAATAAATACATCGCCAATTCTGGTATTTGCAGCAGAAGAGAGGCAGATTCACTGATCAGCAAAGGTTTGGTGACGCTGAATGGAGAGATTTGCACTGAGCTTGGACGTAAAGTTAAGAAAACTGACCGTGTGGTCTATCAGGGCAGAAAAATCAATCCTGAAAAGCCTACTTATGTGTTGCTAAATAAGCCTAAAGATTTCATCACAACTACTGATGATCCTATGGATCGTAAAACGGTGATGAACCTAGTTGGTAACGCTTGCGAAGAGCGAATTTTCCCAGTTGGTCGATTGGATAGAAATACCACCGGGCTATTGTTGTTTACCAATGACGGTGAGTTGGCCGCAAAGCTTTCTCACCCTTCCAATGAAATCAAGAAAATCTATCAGGTGACGTTGGATAAGCCGCTTACGAAGAAAGACGAAGAGGCTATTATCGAGGGCTTGACTTTGGAAGATGGAAAGGTTAGTGTAGATGATATGCAGGTATTGTCTTTGGACAGAACTATCCTAGGTTTGGAGATTCACGTGGGAAGAAACAGAATTGTGCGTAGAATCTTTGCTCATCTGGGTTATGATGTGACAGCACTTGATCGCGTGGTCTATGCAGGGTTAGACAAAAAGGATTTGAAACGGGGGCATTATCGCTTCCTCTCAGAGCAGGAAGTGATTCGTTTGAAGTTCTTTATATAAAAATTAAAAGCTCCCAAATCGGGAGCTTTTTTAATTTAAGGGTTAACCGCTGTGAGCGCAAAGGTTCACGCGGAGAGCGCGGTTGTCTTGCTTCTCCGGAAGCTGGACTGAGTATTTTTCAAACAAACCCTTTCAACGCCTGATGTAAATCCCGCTTCGTAATCAAGCCGCCTTTTCTCCAGAGGATTTTACCTTTCTTGAAGAGGATGTAATTGGGGATAGACCGCACTGCAAATTGTTGAGCCATCTGAGGACTTTTATCAATGTTGATTTTAAGCAGTTTTATTTTCCCACCTAATTCTGTCAGTACTTCATCGATGATAGGATCCATCGTCTGACATGGACCGCACCATTCTGCATAGAAATCTACGAGTATAGCATCCTGGCTTTTACTGATTATGTCTTTTGGGTTCTTTTTTGGCATGCTTTGAAATAAGACTAGGAGCGAGGTAGAAAGTTTTAAGTAAGGAGTTTTCAATGGTAGGAGATAGTTGCTGCAGGGGGCTATGTATTAGGACTTAGAATCCCTTCCTTTCAGGAGGTAAGCGTTAGTCTGACATGGCAAATACTGCTAAAGACCTGCGCTCTCTGTGAATAACTCTGTGGTCTCCACGGTTAAAAAAGACCTTCGCAAAAAAAAGCCGCTAATTCGATATCGAGTTAGCGGCTTCTTAGTTACTATAAGTTAATTAGTTTGTTGGTGCTGGAGCAGCTGGCATCTCAAGACCCAACTTCGCTAAAACTAGCTCAGTGAATTTATCTTCTTCTTTAGTATAAAGAAGGATAGGAGCCTGTCCTGCTGACTCAGCAAAGATATGCGTGTAGCTGTTTTCAGCGGCCACTGCATTAATTGCATTAATCACCTTAGTCTGAACAGGTGAAAGAAGCTCACCTAGTTTTCTCTGATAACTGACTTGAGTATCAGACTCCATTTTTTGCATGGTGCCTTGTAGGGCAGTCAATTCTTTCTCCTTAGCAGCTCTAGCTTCTTCAGTCATAGTCTGAGCAGCTTGCTGATAAGCCTGTACCTGACGCTGAAAATCTTCAGCTTTTAGTTGCAAAGTAGTCTGAAGCTGAGTTTCGTAATCTTTAACATCAGCAGCTATTTGCTCCATTTCTGGCATCAAATCCATGATAAATTCTACATTGGTATAACCAATTTTGACATCTTGAGCCTGAGCCGCGAATCCTACGCAAAGCAAGGCTACTGCGGAAAGGATAACTTTTACTTTCATCATTTCTGTGTTTCTTTTTTATTTGTTTTCTTCAATTCCCAATTCCACCAAGACGAACTCCGAATAGTCGTGTCTGGGATCTGTATAGATAATTGCCGATGGTTCGGCTGCCTTATCAAACAGTATTCCTAGATTGTTTCTTCGAGTTACTCGCTCAATAGCGTCATAGATTTTGGATTGTAAAGGCTGCATCAGTTCCGCTTGTTTTTGGAAATACTGCCCGTCGATTCCGAAAATCCTACTATTGAATTCCTGGGATTCTTTTTGTTTCAATTTAATTTCCTCCAGCCGTTGCTGGTACATTTCTTCTGTGAGGAGCACTTCCTCTGCTTTTAGCTGGACAGAAAGATCTTTAATCTCTTTGTCCAAATTTTGTGCCTCTTTCTTCCATTCGGAACTTATGTTCTCTAGCTCTTGCTGGATTACTTTGTAGTCCGGATGCTTGTTTAGAATATATTCCGAATCAATGTATCCGATCTTCTGGGCTGCCAAAGGTGCCGTTTGGAGCACAAAGAGCAACAAAAATACGATTTTCAGTGATTTATTCATGAGTCTTAGAAGTTAACATTGACCTGATTTCTTAACATTCTTAGAACGTCATTTTTTGCATAAATTAACTATTCCCAATCCTAAACCCACACTTATCTTATTTGTTGGCCTATAGTAAAGTGGAATTGTGAGCCAGCTCGCTGAAGCGCACCAGGAGCTTTGTCAAATCCATAGCCCCAATCAATACCCAATAGACCAAATGCCGGCATAAAGATTCTTGCGCCCAAACCTGCAGATTTCTTTAGGTCATATGGATTGAAATCCTTGTAGGACCCCCAGTTGTTTCCTGCCTCTGCAAAACCAAGTACAAAGATCGTTGCAGAAGGATTTGGAGAGATTAGGTATCTCACTTCCATCACATATTTATTATAGACAACACCTCCGAATGGATCTGAGCCAGGTTGGCCTCTTCCAATGGCGCCTGGAGTAATAGACTGATTTTCGTAGCCACGTAAACCAATGATCTCCTGACCCAACGCAAAGTTGTTCATGTTCATACCATCACCACCCATTACGAATCTTTCCAGTGGAATGATTCCGTTCTTTTGGCTATAAGAGCCTAAGTATCCCATGTGAGCTCGTGCACTAGCCACCAATTTGGTTGAGCCAAATAAGGGAGTATATATCGATGCATCAAACATCCACTTGTGGTATTCTAACCACTTATATTTCTCCTCATCACTTGATTCCTCATTTATATTCTTGTTTAGTGAAGAATAGGGAGGAGTAAATGCTGTGGATAGGATAATGTTGGATCCAAATCTTGGGAAGGTAGGATTGTCAATGTTGTATCGGGCGATAGTTGTATTCCAGGTGATACTGTTGGATTTTCCCGTAGGATAGCTCAGGCCAAATGAAGTACCGAAACGGTCAAAATCATAAACCTGGAACTGCAAGGAGTTACTGATGCTGAAGTTGTCATCCGGCCAAGTAACTCTCTTAGCAAGACCTAAGGTCACCCCCGTGATCTTAAAGGATCCTAACTCGTTTCCAAAGTTATTTTGATTTTGGAAATCAAGCTGACGCTGTACTGAGTGATTGAATGAAAAGCTCAATGCATTAGGCTTTTTGCCGCCAAACCATGGTTCTGTCAAGGATACAGAGTAGTTCTGGAAAGATTGACCGTTTGCCTGTACTCTTAGTGAAAGTTTCTGTCCATCGCCTACAGGAAGTGGATCCCACTTAGAGAAATCCTTGATATTCTTAATGGAGAAATTATTGAATGAAAGACCCACCGTACCTACGAAACCGAATAATCCTCCCCAACCACCAGAGAGTTCAATCTGATCATTTGGTCTTTCTTCTAGCTCAAAAGTAATATCTACTGTTGCTGCTTCGAAATTCGGTCTTAGATCAGGATTGATTTTTTCAGGGTCAAAGTAACCCAACGTGGAAAGTTCGCGAATGGTACGAACTAGAAGTTCTCTGTTGAATTTTTGACCTGGTAGAATACGTATTTCACGCATTACTACGTGATCAGATGTTCTATCATTTCCTTTGATATTGACAGAGTTTACCGTCACTTGCGGGCCTTCAAAAACCCTCATTTCCAGATCAATAGAATCTCCGGCAACATTTACTTCCACAGGATCGATATCAAAAAAGAGGTAGCCATCATTTTGATAGAGCGAGCTTACGTCATCTCCCTTAGTAGGATCGTAATTAAGACGTTTGTCAAGTTTTTCTTTATCGTAAACGTCACCTCTTTGAATACCTAGCCTAGCTTGAAGTACTTGGTCTGGGTGGATATAGTTACCGTTGAAAGTGATGTTTCTATAGTAATATTTTTGTCCTTCTTGTAGCGCAATATCAATGTTGATTTTATCCTTCCCGTAGTTATATACCGAATCAGCTGTGATTTTAGCATCGCGATAACCTTTACTCTGGTAAAAGTTAATTACGTTATCCTTGTCATTTCTATATTCACTAGGGATGTACTTAGAGCCGCTGAAGAAGTTCAGTTTAAAATTCTTATTGATGTAATCTTTTACATCTTCATTGGAAGCAGAGTCCGTGTACAGTATGGTATTCTTAATGTCCGTAGCTGATGCGTCTGTCAATCGGGAATATCCATCTTTAAAAACGCTTACTCGTGCATGTTCCTTAGTCTTCTTAAGCTTCTTTTTCAGCTTGGAATCAGTGACCTCCTCGTTGCCATAGAATTCGATGGCATTGATTCTAACTTTAGAATTTTGCACTACGTCGAAAATCAATTTCACCGAATTGGGTAGTGTAGTATCTCTTTCCTGCCTGATTTTTACATCAGCATTCATGAAGCCTTTATCCAAGTAATATTTCTCAATAGTCCTCTTGCCGTTATTCAGTACATCGTCCCTTACTACACGTCCTCTGATATTTACTTTTTCTTTGAGTTCAGTTTCCTGAGTTTTGTTCATTCCGGTGAACTCAACACGGGAGAATCTTGGTCTCTCGGTCAAATCAAGAAGTAGCGAAATGTCTTCACCTTCTATTTTTGTCACCAAGATTTTCACATCTCCGATGATCCCTTGTCCCCATAGCTTTTTCAAAGCATTGGAGATAGCGTCTCCCGGTACCTCGATTTTATCATCCACTTTCAATCCTGATAAGGACAGTATGGCGATTTCATCCAAGGTAGTAAGACCCACAGCTTTTATTTCTGCGATTCTATAGGTTTGGGGCTTAGCGTAATTCAGCTCCAAAATATCGATTGGCTTGCTTGAGGCATAGCGACTTTGGCCCAAACGTATTTGCGCCATTGCTGAACTTGCCCAAACCAGACAAAACAGAATCAGTAAACTTTTTTTCATTAATTACTTAAGATTAAACTTGCTCACCCGTTTTGCCAAATCTCCTTTCCCGAGAATGGTAGTCAGAAACTGCAGCAAAGAGGTGCTCTCTTCTAAAATCCGGCCATAATACAGGAGTGAAATACAACTCTGTGTAGGCCAGTTGCCAAAGGAGAAAATTGCTAATTCGATATTCACCGCTAGTTCTGATCATTAATTCAGGATCAGGATAGTCGGCTGTTGCCAGATGCTCAGCCATTACTTTTTCTGTAATATCGGCAACATTCAATTTTCCTTCGGAGACTTTTTGAGCAATGTGTTTAGCTGCATGAGTGAGCTCCCAGTGACCGCTGTAGCTTAGCGCCAAGATCACTTTGAGTCCGGTATTTTTAGAGGTTATTTCCTTTACCTTCATCAGCGTATTGTAAGCTGACTTTGGTAAGCTTTCTACATCTCCAATACTTTCTAATTTGAAATTGCCATTCATTAGCATTGGGACCTCGTCAGACATGGTCTTCACCAGAAGTTCCATTAATCCGTCAACTTCGGCTTTCGGTCTTGACCAATTCTCCGTAGAAAACGAGAATAAAGTCAGGTATTTAACTCCAAGACTGTCTGCACCTTCTATGGCTTCTCTAACTGCCTTAGTGGCATTTTTATGACCAAATATCCGCATAGCACCCTTTTTCGTGGCCCAGCGTCCATTGCCGTCCATGATAATCGCAATATGCTTTGGGATGTTGTTATTGTCAGATACTTCCTTCATTCCAGCCGTCTCCGGTCCCTTACTTTTTTTGAGGTACAAAAATGCCATTTCTTTTCCAAATATTAGCCCTAGAGCCCGATTTATTAATATGCGTAGCATTTGGTAGTCATGAGTGTATAGCTGATCGTAACTCCAAAGAAGTGGTACCAATCCTTGTCATAGGCATTACCAAAGTTAATTCCAAAAGGCTGATTAGGATTATTGGGATCCTGAAACCTTGGAATTGATGGCTCAGTACTGTCTATTTTGTCTAAATAATCTGTAAAGGTTGGCCGAAAGCCTAATTCCGCTGCTAATGTCCAGCGTTCATCGAGCTGGTACTTGATGCCTCCGCCGAAGGGGATGACTACCGTGCCCAAATTGTATTTAGTTGATACGTTATAAGCAAAGGTGTTGCCCTTTGCAAAAGCTAGTGTATAGCCAATACCAAAGAAAGCATAAGGTGAGAATCGGAACTGGGAATTGCTAGAAAGGTAATCCAGGAAATTAAATTCCATCACCGCCGAAGCTTCCATTATTCCAGCTCTAAATCTACCATCTCTGACTTTTGCCAGTTGATCAATAGGTTTGATGCTATCTGCTCCATTGAGCATGCCTCCAGATATGCCGACACGCAGTGCCCACACATTGTCAAAATTTCTCCTGCCAAACAACGTGACTTGGGGTCCTAATTGGCCCGGGTCAATTTTTCTGATTATATCACCTGAATAGGCAGCGACTCCGATGCCTCCACCGATATCGAATTTCTGTGCTTGTATTTCTGAGGAATACCCCAGAAAAAGCATGGAAAATGCGAGTAAGTAATTGAAAATCTGAAAATTGACCTTTTTCAAGACGATGCAAGATATGAAGTACCTAACGTTTAAAAAACGCATCTCAGTATTTAGCGGGTTAATAATTGTTAAGCTCAAATTGGCTAAGTCTATTATTGGACTTTGATTCAGTTTCTCATGTCAAGACCCCAATTTAGCTTTTGTCTTAGTGTATCAAAGAAATGATAATGAGGCAACTTTACCAATTTTGCTGAAAAGTTCTCCTTTTTCACACTTAGCTTCACTTCCGAGGAAATTGACGTAGATCGTGAATCCAAAGATATTAAGAATTTCTCTGTCCTTCCCTCTATTTCAAAACTGATCTCACTTTCATCAGAAACGATGATAGGTCGCACGTTTAGATTGTGCGGACTTACTGGTGTGATTACCAAATTTTTAGCCTCTGGAGAAATTAATGGACCTCCGCAACTTAGCGAATAGCCTGTAGAGCCAGTAGGAGTAGAGACTATTAACCCATCCGCCCAATAACTGTTGAGATATTTCCCGTCAATATAGGTATGAACCGTGATCATAGACGAGGTGTCGCGTTTATGAATGGTGAATTCGTTTAATCCGAAATTCAAGCCATTGAATAACTTTCGATGACTTTGAAGAGAAATCAAAGTCCTTGATTCTATTTGATAATTGTTATTTGCCAAATCTGCTATGGAATCCGAAATCTTTTCTGTTGCTACCGTGGCCAAAAAGCCAAGCCTGCCGGTATTGAGTCCCAAAATCGGGATTTCGAGCTCGCCGACAAGACACACTGCATCAAGTAACGTACCATCTCCTCCTATAGAAATCACAAAATCCATAGAGGCCATGTCTTCTCGATTTTCCAGTACCCAATAATTCAAAGATTTATTGCCATGCATACGCAATTGCCGATCAAATTGCTCGGTGGCAAATATTTCGAATTGATGCTTGATAAGTTCGGCGAAAAGTGACTGAACGTCCGAGAACAATTCTGCTTTCAGCGCTAAGCCATGAAGGGCGACTTTCATGTCCTAAATATCTAAAAATCTAAGCAAGTTACCGATTCTGTCCTCTTCGCTACTGACACCACTTTCTTCCTGATAATGATCTATGATTTTGTAGCCGAATCGTTCCAGTGTTGCTTTGATGTGTCGAAGTTCAGGTTGATCGAGTTTTAAAGTGAGTTTGATTTTACTGTCATCCAACGGATCAGTTGTAATGAATGAGCTCAGGACTTTGGTGTTTTCCGATTCGATGATTCTGGCGATCTCTGCCAAACTATAATCAGTCATGCTAATAGATAATATCAACACACTGCCCTGCGATTTTATAGAGAGACTGTCTGCAAATGCAGCGATAGAATCCTCCATCGTCACGATGCCCAAGTAGTTTAATTCTCTGTCCAACACGGCCACAATATTGGAATGTTGCTCCGAACTGACGCGCAGCACATCATAAATATGCTTGTCAGAAAATACCCAGCAGTTTTGGTTTTCAGGCTCTATTTCACCAATTAAAGTATCAGGATTATTGATCTCAAATATTCTTTCCTCTTTTATAAATCCCAGAAAAATACCCTTATCAATAACTGGGAGTACGTCAGTTCTGATTTCTTCCATCCATGCCAAAGCCATTCCCGTTTTATCAGAAAGCTTCAAAGGTGGGATCAGATTGTTGATGTATTCGTAGGCGTGCATAGAAGTAAGATAGGGAATGAATTTAGATTTAAAAACGTCGCAGTCCCTAATCTTGTTCCTTTTGGGCGAAATTAAAAGGGTGCTCTTCAGTTTTACAGAAAGAAATTATTGTAAATAATCCCCAATATTACGCCACCGGCGATGATAACCGGCGATGAGATTTTAGTGAACTGAAGCAGTACATAAGTAGCGAGAATAAACAAAATATTCAAGCCATTTGCCTCAAGGGGCTCAAAAAGCAAGTAGGCTGCAGCGATTAGCATGCCGCATGAAACTGCATTAATTCCTTCCAAAGCAGCTCGCACCGGTCGATATTTTTTCAATTGATCCCAAAACCTGATTACGAAGAAAATGAGGAATATTCCTGGAAGAAAAATTCCTGCAGCAGCTATAAACCCTCCAATGAAAAAGCCTGCTGTTCCGAATTCTTTCATAGAAAGAGCTCCCACATAAGATGAAATACTGAATGTAGGGCCAGGGATACCTTGAGAAATCGCGTATCCGGTAAGGAACTCCTCTGAGCTCAGGAAGTGTTTGAAGTCAACAAATTCAGTATATAAATAAGGAACAAGCACTTGACCACCACCGAAAATCAAGGATCCGTTTCTGTAGAAGTTCTCGAAAAGGATGATAGGTTGATATTTAGTGACAGCACCCAACACCGCTGCCGTTATTAGCACTCCACCCCAGAGGTAGAAGTTGGCCCATTCGATTTTTAGTGGCGCATCTTTTTCCAGCTTAGGTTGCTGCTTGTATTTGATAGAGGTGCTTAATCCTCCTATAATCAATAGAACCGGGAAGATATAGGGTGAACTGTAGAAGAATGAAACGAAGGCTGAAATCAAGACTAGAACCATTGCTTCGGTAGTTTTGATCGTTTTGCCGATTATTTTTTGCGCAGCAAAAATGATAAATCCAATCGCCATGGGTTGGATAAATCGTGCGAAATCCAATGCCCCAGGCGTATTTTCCTGAAGAAAATAAATCAGCATTGCCGCGAAAATCATGAGAAGCGTAGCTGGCAAAATCCAGACTATTAGCGCAAGATAGGCCAAGTTTGGGCCGCCAACCCGGTAGGCAATCGCGCATATAAGTTGAGTAGAAGATGGGCCAGGCAGCATATTGCAAAGTGCATTAAGCTCCCATAGCTCATCCTCCAGAATATAGGCTCTCCTGTTTACCATTCGCTCCAGTAGCATCGCAAGAAATGCTTGCGGGCCGCCAAATGCGGTAAGAGAAAGAGTAAAAATGTCTTTCAAAAAAAGATAGTATCGGACCTGCTTTACCGACATCCCCTATTTTCTCAGTCCAAGTTCGCGAAGGCGTTCTTCTAGGAATTCACCCGCAGTAGTATCTTCAAATTGTTTTGGATGATCAGAATCTACGCAGCTTTCAAGGCAAGTGAGATCCATTTTGGAGCGGGGATGCATAAAGAAAGGAATAGAATATCTGCTGGTATGCATCTTCTCTCGAGGTGGATTCACCACACGATGAATGGTGGACTTCAATTTTTTATTCGTCAATCGCTCCAGCATGTCACCTACATTCACTACCAGTTGATCTGGCAATGCGGTAATTGGTATCCATTTTCCATCTCTTCTCAATACTTGAAGTCCATCTGCACTTGCGCCCATTAGTAAAGTGATCAAATTAATGTCTCCATGCTCAGCTGCTCTTACTGCATCAGCAGGCACTTCATCTGGATTTTCGATTGGGAAATAATGAATTTGTCTTAATATGGAATTTCCATGAGCGACTTTATCTTCGAAATAATCTTCCTCCAAATCCAATGAAAGCGCGATAGCTTGAAGCATGGATTTGCCTGCACTCTCCAGAGTTCGATAAGCTTCGTTTGCATCGTTTTGAAATTCAGGCAGCTCCGAGGGCCAGATGTTTGGAGGATATTCTGACTTGATTGGATCAGTATCCGGAATTCGGCTGAGTTCTTGTCCTACATGATAGAATTCCTTTAAATCACCGGTGTTTCTGCCTTTGGCATGTTCTTTTCCCTTTCCTGTGTAGCCCCGTTGAAATCCGATCTCTGGTTTCTCGTAGTTGGACTTGATATCATCCGTTAGCTCGAAGAAGTCTTTGATAGATCCATAGAGTCTTTCCTGGAGATCTTGGGACAAGCCATGGTTTTTGATGGCCACAAAGCCAATGTTCTGATAGGCTTCTCCAAGCTTCTGCACAAAGGCTGCCTTTTGTGCTGGGGTACCAGCAGTGAAATGAGCTAAATCTAAACTTGGGATCTCATCAAATAGAATTTCCATATCTGGATGTATTATAGTTTAAAGTCTAATTTATCTTTAAAATTAAATATCTTTAATCTCAATTTACATGCTGTATGAATAAAATCCTGACTTTACTCCTTTTGATTTGTCTTTTCTCAGCTTGTTCTTCCGAAAAACAGCGAGTGAACGAGGAAGTAGTAGTAATGCCTCCAAGCCAAGATGCTGAAGAGGCTGCTTCCCCAAAAGTGAAATTCTTTCAGTATGAGGACCAAGCTTCCTATCCAGACGCCATTCTTGAATTATACACTCCCTTAGGAAATCAAATCTTCAAGCCCGGAAAGGTGCCCTTTGAGTTTAATGTCAAGAATTTCCCCTTCGACCTGAATGCAACAAAGGAATTTAAGCTTTTCAATATTTTAAATGGAGGAGATCCGGCAGGTTTTTATTCACCAATTTTTCAACGGGATCTTACTGTAGGAAGCTACCGGGTTGTCGCATACTTGGTAGACGAGGAAGGGTTGGCATTGAAGAATTTCGGGAATTATGTGGATAGAGATTTTCAGGTTGGGAATTCTAGTCCTTTTCCGTATTCAGCAGAGCCTTATCTAGCGTTAAATTTTCCTCGTTCTGATCAGCTTTATGAGGTTGGCAGCGAAGTGATTATTGATTTTTTGGTTGTTGGAGGTGATATGAAGTTGGATGGTTTGAAAGTGGCAATTGAGGTGAATGACCTGCGTTATGAAATTGATCACATGGCTCCAGTCAGGATAGAAAATCTTCCTGCAGGCGCTTATCAAGTGAAAGTGAGCTTGCTTCGCTCAGATGGACAGGAGCTGGATGGGCCATTTTCAACTGTGAGTAAAGACATCATTGTTCGCTAACATGCTTATCTTTGAACTTCAATTTCAAAGATTTTAAGATGCTTTTAGTTAATCAGATTCGAGAAAACTACTCCGGTGTACTTACCGGACTTCAAAAAAGAAATTTCCCACATGTTGAAACGGTTTTAAAAACAGTTATCGATTTAGACGATTTAAGGAAACACTATCAATTCCAAAAGGATGATTTTAAGGCTGAAGGAAACTCAATTTCAAGAGAAATTGGACAGCTAATGAAAGAAGGAAAAAAGGAAGTATCCGATGTCATAAAGGTAAGGTCAGCTGATATAAAGGAACGCATAAAAAGGTATGAAGAATATAATATAAAGGCTGAGGCCGATTTGAAAGCCTTGCTTTATACTATTCCAAACGTTCCTCATATTTCTGTACCAGCAGGTAAAACAGCCGATGATAATGAAGTGGTGCTGGAAAATGGAGTGATCCCTACACTACATGCGGACAAACTTCCTCACTGGGACTTGATTAAGAAATATGATATAATCGATTTTGACCTTGGAGTCAAGATCACCGGAGCTGGATTTCCGGTGTACAAAGGAAAAGGGGCAAGGCTTCAGCGAGCACTGATTAATTTCTTTTTGGACGAAGCGCTGGCTCAAGGCTACTATGAGATCCAGCCACCAATTTTGGTGAATGAAGATTCTGGCTATGGCACTGGCCAACTACCGGATAAAGAAGGGCAAATGTATTTTGCTGATGCTGATAAGTTGTACTTAATTCCAACTGGGGAAGTACCAATTACGAATATCTACCGCGATGTGATTCTTTCTGAAAGTGATCTGCCAATCAAAAATGTGGGTCATTCACCGTGTTTTCGTAGGGAAGCTGGAAGCTGGGGCGCTCATGTGAGAGGATTGAACAGACTTCATCAGTTTGACAAAGTGGAGATAGTACAGATCACCCATCCTGATAAATCCTATGAAACTTTGGAAAGTATGAGCAGCTATGTGCAAGGACTTTTACAAAAGCTTGAATTGCCTTATCGAGTACTAAGGCTGTGTGGAGGTGATATGGGCTTTACTTCTGCGCTGACCTACGACATGGAAGTATTTTCTGCTGGGCAAGAAAGGTGGCTAGAAGTGAGTTCTGTTTCCAACTTTGAAACTTACCAGTCTAATCGATTGAAGTTGCGTTTCAGAGGCGAGGACAAGAAAATTCAACTTGCACATTCGTTAAACGGAAGTGCTTTGGCTTTGCCTAGAATAGTTGCTGCTATCTTAGAAAACAATCAGACACCTGATGGTATCAACATGCCGAAGGTGCTTCATCGGTACTTGGGATTTGATATGATTTCTTAAGAAATAGGACTATAAAAAAAGCGTGAAGATAAATTCTTTACGCTTTTTTGCTTTTAGGCTATCCTACATTTTCTTCAAAAAGTCTTTCTAGGGTTTTTTCCAGATCTTCTGCATAGCCTGAATGTGGACGGGAAGTCTGGATAATGGAGCTTCGCACTGCCGTGAGCCATCTGAACCTTGAAGCTAAATCCATAGAAGCGATATTGCCTCCATTGACCGAGCCAGTGCATATTTTTTGGAAAGAAGCCAGATTCAGCTGGATCATTTCCACATCAGCAAGTGGGTCAAGCATGAGTAATTTCCTGGAATCCAGATGAAGCTTGCACGCAAGAAAGTCTCTTTTCCAATGACAAATTACTACCCCGACATTGATGAATTCTTCTCGCTCCACCCGCGGGACTACGCGAATGATCGCATATTCATATAAGTGCTGTTCTTGCATCTTGAGCGTCTTTTATGAATTGATCTGAATAGGAAAGGCGGAGATCCAGGAAGTTTTGATAAACCTGCCGAATCTCGGTTGCATCCTCGGAGTCGCCGCCAGCTAATAGCCACTCTTCGGGAATTGTATTTACGATTGCTTTGATTTTTTCTGGTGTCAAAATCTTTTTAAAGGCTTCATTCACGACTTCAAGCTCGGAAGCTAGGGGAAGCAGCACATGGTTTTTGATAATCGGAAATGGACCTTCGGCATTTTTCTTCCAATTGACCCAAGCATGCTGAAATAAAAATGAAGCGCCATGATCGATCAACCATAGCTCTCGATTCCAAAGAAGCATATTCGTATTTCGAAACGTCCGATCCACATTCGTAATAAACATGTCCAGCCAAACAATTTTCGAAGCCATATGCGGATCTGTGCTCATTGCAACTGGATCGTAATTCATGGCACTGGATAAGAAATGCAATGCAAGATTTAGCCCTTGACTTCCTTTCAGTAGATCTTGGATTTCTTCGTCTCCCTCAGATCTGCCAAAAGCAGGATCTAAATTCGCAAATACTAATTCAGGTACTTTCAATCCCAAGGCTCTTGCGATTTCTCCTCCCAGCAGTTCTGCGATAAGTGCCTTTTCTCGCTGGCCAGCTCCGCGGAATTTCAGCACATATTTGAACCCATCATCTGCGTCTGCAAGAGCAGGCAAAGAGCCACCTTCCCGTAGAGGTAAGATATAACGGGTCACGTTTACCGTGCGTAGATTTAGTTTTTCATCCATTAGATTTCTATTTGAGACGGGATGGTCTGCAAAGAAAAAGTGTCTGAACGACAAGATTCCGGACTGAAATACCGAACAATATCTCAGCTATCAAAATTGTTGCGAGGTTGTTAGCGTATTCAGATTAATTCTTCTACGTGCTTTTGGATGTTTTCCGATAATTTCCCCATCGGCAAGTCATTCTCATCTGTGCCAAAGGGCTCTTCTATTTCTTCGGCAATCAATTCCAAACTGGCCAAAACGTAAAAAATGAAAGTCACGATGGGAGCGGCATAATATCCCAATGAAAACACATAGCCTAGCGGCAAAGTAGCAATATAAGCCAAAATAAATTTTTTTATAAATGAGCTGTAGGAATACGGAATCGGCGTGTTCTTTATCCGTTCACAAGCGCCACAGATATCTGTGAAAGACATCAACTCTTGATTCAGTACGATCAATTGGTCGCCGGTGATTTGCCTAGCTTTATATAGGTCATTTACCTTGGCAAATAGTAATTTAGCGACTTGATTGGGAACATGTTTTTCTGGGTCGATTTCTGGCTTTATCTCCTCATCTTCCTTATCATCCAGCATATAGAGGGTCACTTTGGATTGTAAATGCTCTTTCAGTGCAAATGCATAAATGGGGATAGTTCTTCTAAAAAATTTTCTTGATTCTTCATCTGAATTATCTAGAATTCCCGCTAGTTTGAGTGCGAGATTTCTGCTAGTATTCACCAATTGACCCCAAAGTTTTCGTCCTTCCCACCATCTGTCGTAAGCGGTATTCGTCCGAAAAACCAATAAGAGTGAAATCACAAAGCTCAATAAGCTGTGCATGATAGGGATATTCTGCACCCAGCTATTCTCTCCGATTTTTAGATAGTCCATTTCCAGCCATGCAATACCTAGGGAGTAGATAAAAATAATGAGCATAAATGGGCCAAGCTTGATTAGCGTGTCAGATTTTTGGATCAAAAATATTACCTTAAACCATTCCTTGGGATTGTATCCTTTCATAAAGTATTGAAAAGTGTTTTTTTGCTGAAAGAAGGAAAATAAGAATTACGCTGCTTTTATCACAAGCTTGAAAAGCCTATTTATCAGAGATTAGTTGCTGATGAATTTTCAAAACCTGCGGAATCAAAAGTTTGTTGTCTGTATTCTTAATTACAAAATCTGCTAATTCGTTTTTTTGCTCGTCTGGAAGTTGCTGATTGATGATTTGATTCACCTGCTCTTCAGAGCGAAAAGAATCTCTCATCAGCGTTCTTGCGATGCGGACTTTCAGAGGCGAACTCACATTGATTACAAAATCAAGGGCTTTATTATTTCCTGTCTCAAAGATCAAAGCCGCTTCTTTTAATACATAGGGAGTGTTTTGGGTAGATGCCCAATCAGAAAAATCCCTCCCAACAGCAGGATGAACAAGGGAGTTAACAGTCTTGACCTTCTCAGGATCGGAGAAGACCTCCTTTGCCAGAAAGCTTCTGTCCAATTTTCCCTCAGAATCATAAGACTCAGATCCAAATGCCTCTATAAGCTGTTTTTTAAGGATTTCATCATTAACCATTAGCCATTTTGCCCGGTCATCGGCAAAATAGATGGGAATACCGAGTATGGAAAAAATCTTTGCCACAGTGGATTTACCCGATCCGATTCCCCCAGTAATACCCACTAAAACCGGAGTGCGATTACTCATATTTTAGCTTTAGAATTGCGGGTACGGCCACCACTTTTTCGAGGTAAGCTGGCTTTGGCTTCACTTGTACGGTAAGCGTACTGTCTTCCTTGTTTCTTTTGTAATAATCCAAAACAGCTTCGAATTCTAACTCCTTTAATTCAGATGATTTTCGCTGATCTACTAGATACGATATCATAATTGTCACATCTTCATTCGCTAAGGAGACAGATTTCGGGAAATTTATTTTTTTGATCTTTAGCCTTTTATTTCCTTCAAGAAATTCAATTACTTCAAATTTCACATTTATTTCTTCCTCCTCTATTTGTACCAGTTCACCCCAGGCTTCAGGTTCCGCAAGAGAGATTTCTTTGTCAATCGATTTGTTTATGCGGCTTTCGTCAAGAAAGATTCGGAAGCTTCCGGTGAGGCTGTCTAGCATTGAACTAGGGCCTCTCAGGGTGATGGACTCAGGGCTAAAAGAAATCTGATCAATAATCCTGAAGTTCTTTGCCATAGAGAAGCTCATTGAGTCCAGGACTGGTTTCAATTTGACGGTTGTGATTTTATCAATGTTAAACTTTAGGGAGTCTTTTAGCACTGAAACGAGCTGGGTAGGAGAAAGGAAATCTCCTAGAGATCTTTTCAGATCTGCAGTAAGAATGTAATTAGTGGAGGCAGGATTGTTGAGTTCTACTTGGTAAGAATCGTTGTTGAAATTGAAGTACTTCCTCAGCAGATCCCAGCCATTTCCAGCGATTTCTATTTCCAGAGTTTTTGGTAGACTGGCTACCGCTACGAACTCATTTTGGTCATAAATTATTTCTACTGGGAAATCGACAATAGTGTTGTAATCGTCCTTATTCAGGGCGTTTAAAATCCAAAAAGTGGTAGCTGCTGCAATGCAGAGAACTACCACTTTTAGATTAGAGAGTTTTTTGGGAGAAAACCTGTTGGAGGCTTTTTTAGTTTCCGGCAAAATTCAATTTATTTTTTTGTTTCTGTCTTCTTAGAGAAATCAAGAGAAATGGCAGATTTTTCCACTTTAACTTTAAGGCCTCTATCAAGTTCTAGCATTACGGCATCGCCCTCAACAGAACTTACTTTGCCATGAAGTCCACCGATAGTCACTACTTCATCTCCTTTTTTTATTTCTTCTATAAATTTCTTGCTTTCCTTTTGTTTCTTTTGCTGAGGTCTGATCATGAAGAAATACATAATCAAAATGATAGAACCAAATAGGAAAACTTGTCCTAAAATTCCGCTACCACCTCCAGCAGCTTGAGCTAATACTGTAGAAATCATAATTATCGTTTAACCGGGCCAACTGATGCGGCCGCGCCTGCAATTTTTGGAGTTACTGTGCCTTTCAATCTCAGTCTAGTAACGCTAGGATTAGTATTAGCTTGAATACTCACAGTAGGAGCTTGAGCGCCAGACTTTGCGGAAGAATTAAATACTACTTTCACAAATCCCTCTTCACCTGGTTTTACCGGAGCTTTTGTCCAATCAGGGCTGGTACAACCACAGGAAGCTGTGATGTTAGATATTACTAATGGCGCTTGGCCATTATTAGTGAATTTGAATAGATGCTCTATAACTTCACCTTCCTTGATAATCCCAAAATCATGTTCAATCGCTGGAAACTCAAATGAACCCAAAGTAGCCGCATCAGCCACCTGAGTAGCTTGTGCATTGACAGGGGTTACGGCAGTGTTACTTGTTTCTAATTGAGCGATTTTATCTTCAAGAGCCTGAATCTTGGCATCCTGTTCACTTTTTTGGTTACAGGAAGTTCCCAATGCAAGCATGACAGCACAGACCGTCATATTCATTACGTTGATTTTCATAGATTAATTATTTCCTTGATTGATTTGATCTATTAATTTATTAACGTCACTAAGCAGGTTTTCTGCTTTGTTTTTTGCTTCGGAGATTACTCGCTTACCCTCGGTCTTTGCCTCGTTTAAGTGCATCTCTTTTCCATCTACTAGGTCGTCAATCAACTCTTCCAGCTCTTTCTTATATTTGGAAAGTTTGAAGGTAAGTCGATCGCGGGTGTTTGTACCGGTATCAGGTGCAAAAAGTACCCCAAGTGCTGCGCCCGCGCTTGCACCGATTAGGAATGCGATGAGTGTGTTACTGCTCTTGCTCATAGTTATTTTATTTATTGTCCAAAAGGCCTCTACCGCTCTTACGGATTTCTCCGTTTTCGGTTAACTCTTTTGCCATTACATCCAACAAACCGTTGACAAATTCCTTGCTTTTCGGTGTGCTGTAGGTTTTAGAGATATCTATATACTCGTTTATACTTACTTTAACAGGGATGCTTGGGAAATTTTTCATTTCCGCAACTGCCATGGAGATAATCACTTTATCTGTAAAAGCTAGTCTGTCAATATCCCAGTTTTTAGTTTTTGAAGTGATAAGAGCCTTGCTGCTGGCATCATTTTCAATGGTGAAGTTAAAGATATTTTGAAAGAACTCCTTATCCTCTTCCCAGTTCATCGCAATCTCAGGCATTTCGCTTTCATTTTCCTCATTGAGATTGGCTGCATTTTTTAAAACCTTGGAAGCTAAGCTTCTCACCACTGATTTGTCCTCTGTCCAGTTCAAGTCTTTTTCAGAGAAGAAATTCAAGACCACTTCATTCTTGAAAAGGACTTTTTTCAGCAAATCATCCACTAAGTCAAAATCCTGCGCCATCGTAGGACTCTCCAATTGCAGGTAAGCTTGATATTGCTCCGAGGGCTTCACGTAGTCTCTAAACCATTCTTTGATTTCCAGCTCTACATCATCCAGATTCACATTGTTTCTAGCAATAGCTGCTCTATAATAATCGGATTCGCGGAGAGATGCCAGTACTTGATTGTTTGGGAAATTCAGTTCATTCCCAAAACCAACTGGATTATTACCCGCAAACCTCTTCTTCTTCTCAATCTCTTTTTCTACATGCTTTGCAAAAGCCTGTAAAAGCTCAATAGCTAATAAATACAACTGAGGAATGCGCTCGGCAGATACCACCATATTTTTTAGCAGAAACTGGTGATCCTTTTCGTTTGCTTCATGAAATTTTTTCAAAGCATCCAAAACCACCTGTTTCACCTTAGGACTTGCATCACTCGACTTGAGTAGATCTCTGGAAGTAAGATTAAGTTTGAAAAGCTTAATTGCTTCCTCAGCTTCTTTGTTAAGTGCGGTTTTATCTTGCACCTCCATGCTATTCAAATCCGGTAAAAATGACGCGCGGATAAAATCTTTCGAAAGGTTGAGGTTGGACCCTTTGCACTGCTCGTATGCATATAGGTTTTGAAAAGCCTTTACTCTTAGTATTCTTCTGTTTAGCATGTCTTCGAAATGAGTTGCAAATATAGGTAATTTGATGGGGCTATTACCTAGTGGTGTTAGACAAAAAAACCACCGGAAGCCTTTCGCGGTGGTTTTGATGAGGATGTTTGATTGATTAGAAAGAAAGCTTCACTCTTCCGATAGCTTCAATTCTAGCTTTTGCTGTCTCGATAGCAGCTTGCTGAGCCGGGATATTTTCCTTTTCAGATTTATTCAAAATACCCAAACAGGTGTCGTAGATTTTCTCTGTTTGCTTGTAAACGGTCTCTCTATTGTAGCCGCCTAAGTACTCAGCACCTACATTGATGACGCCACCAGCATTGATCAGGAAGTCTGGTGCATACACGATTCCTTTTTTTACCAATATTCTACCATGCTTAGCTTCGTCTTTCAATTGGTTGTTAGCACCTCCAGCGATCACAGCACATTTCAAACGGTCTATGGTCTGATCATTGATAGTAGCACCTAGCGCACATGGAGAAAAGATGTCCATTTCCAGATCATAGATCACATTTGCATCGACTACCTGAGCGCCTGTAGCTTTTGCGACAGCCTTTAGTTTGTCTTCGAAAATATCAGTCACCAACACATTGGCACCTTCTTTCACCAAATGCTCTATCAAGTATTTGCCTACTTGGCCCACCCCTTGGACACCGATTATTTTCCCTTCCAAAGACTCTAAGCCAAATGCTTTCTTTGCAGCGGCCTTCATGCCCATATACACGCCATAGGCTGTCACTGGCGAAGGATCTCCACCGCCGCCTTTGATCTCAGGAAGTCCAGTCACATGGCGCGTTTCCAATCCAATCAGCTCCATGTCAGAAGTGTTCATGTTGACGTCTTCAGCTGTGACATATCTTCCGCCAAGACTCTGAACAAATCTCCCGAAACGTCTGAGGAAAGCTTCATTTTTTAATTTTGGATCACCCAAAATCACGGCTTTACCACCGCCGAGATTAAGTCCGGCTAAAGCGTTTTTGAATGTCATTCCTCTGGAAAGCCGAAGAACATCCGTAATCGCTTCTTCTTCAGAAGCATAAGGCCACATGCGGGTCCCACCCAATGCAGGCCCCAAGGTGGTGTTGTGAATTGCGATCAATGCCTTTAGGCCGGTTGCTTCATCATGACAGATCACTAGTTGCTCGTGATCCATCGTGGTGATTTGGCCAAAGATTGAACCTTCACGTACTGTTTCGGTTGCTTTAATCTCTAACATGTGAACTTAGCTTTTTAGAATGTGTTATATTTGGGTAATCCTGACGAATAATAGCCGATACAAAATTAAATACTTTTATTGGCCTTCAAAGGATTAATGTACCCAGTTTTACTAATCTATTTCCTTCATTTTAAAATTTTTATTTGGTGAAACCACTTTGGCGACTTAATAAGTATTTGTACAAATACAAGGGCTTGATCCTTTTGGGGATAGTTTTTACGGTGATTTCTAACATTTTCGTAATTATCCCTGCGCAACTAGTCCGGCTTGCAATAGATTATGTGGTTGAAAGTTTGTCCATTTATCGCCCTTTGGAGCAGGGTGGAATGGGTGAGCAGGCACAGGATATTTTTCTAAAATTCGTCCTGGTCTTCGGAGTTTTGATCCTAGTGATGGCTTTGCTACGAGGAATTTTCTTGTTTTTCATTCGGCAGACACTCATCATCATGTCCAGAAGAGTGGAATATGACATGAAGAATGAGATCTATGATCACTACCAAAAACTTCCGTTGAGCTTCTATAGAAAGAATAGCACGGGAGATTTGATGGCTAGGATTACGGAAGATGTAAGCCGTGTCCGGATGTATCTCGGACCAGCTATTATGTATGGCTTGAACCTGCTGATCCTCTTTCCTTTGGTGATTACTTATATGATCACCGTCAATCCTATGCTGACGCTCTATGCACTTTTGCCACTTCCGGTGCTTTCTTTGAGTATATATTATGTGAATAATATGATCAATGAGCGGTCGGAAAAGATTCAGCGAAGTTTGAGCGAGTTAAGCACATTTGTTCAGGAGGCTTTTTCAGGAATTCGAGTGCTAAAGGCTTTCGTCAGAGAAAGTGATAGTGCCAATGATTTTGCGACAGCAAGTGAAGATTACAAAGTGAAATCCATACGTCTAACTAGAGTCAATTCACTGTTTTTCCCGATCATCATGGCCTTGGTGGGTATTTCTACGATCATTACAGTCTATGCAGGCGGGTTGCAGGTAATCAGCGGCGAGATTGGCTATGGAGTGATAGCGGAGTTTATACTTTATGTAAATATGCTCACTTGGCCAGTTACTTCCTTAGGCTGGGTCACCAGTATTGTGCAGCGAGCAGCAGCTTCTCAGACTCGGATTAACGAATTCATGGATGAAAAGAATGACCTGCTGAGTACAGATGAAATCAAAGCAGACATCCGCGGAACAGTAGAAGTGGAGAATGTCTCTTTCGTATATCCTGATTCGGGAATAAATGCGCTGAAAGATGTCAGCTTCCAGATTAAAGAAGGACAAACACTGGGGATCATCGGTACCACAGGCTCTGGTAAATCTACGATTGCCAATTTATTGATGCGCATGTATGATCCTGATAGCGGAGTGATTAAGATTGATGGTAAACCAATTGATGCGTTCTCTATCTCTGATCTACGCAGGCAAATAGGTTATGTGCCGCAGGATGTGTTTTTATTTTCTGATAGCATTGGTAATAACATTGCATTCGGGATAGAAGAATCAGATCCGAAGATCATCGAGCAGGCGGCTAAAGATGCTGATGTCTATCAAAATATCGTGGATTTCCCTAAGGGATTTGAAACCATGTTAGGTGAGCGGGGAATCACGCTCTCCGGTGGGCAGAAGCAGCGTGTCTCCATTGCAAGAGCGATTGCTAAGGAGCCTAAGATTCTTATTCTTGACGATTGTCTTTCGGCAGTAGATACCAAGACAGAAAATGTGATCTTGACAGCGCTGAAGAATATCATGCTAAATCGTACTTCCATCATTATTTCCCATAGGGTGTCTTCAGCTAAGCTAGCAGATCAGATCATCGTACTGGACGATGGTAAAATCATCGAGCGCGGAAATCATAAGTCGCTGATGAAGCAGAAAGGAGTGTATGCTGAGCTGTACGAAAAGCAGACTCAAGCTGGGGAATCTGTTGATAATTAGAGATTTCAATTCATATTCTGTTAAAGAAAAGTAGCATTTACGAAAAAGTATTTAACTTAACGCATATCAGTTCATCTAAATATTTTTAGTCATGGAAGAAAAGAAATCCGCCACACAAGACATGGAAAAAGTACTCAAGGAAATTGGTGATAAAATTGAAGAACTGGTCAAGAAAGGCGCCGAGGCGGGATCGGATGCTAAGGACGAGATCGAAAAGAAGATCAAGGAATTGAAAGAGAACAAGACTACGCTAGAAGCGGAGTTTAAAAAAGGCAAGGATATTCTAGAGCGGGAGTTTAAGGAAAGATCTGACGATTTCAAGCCAAAATTGGAAGAGTCAAAAGGCTTATTTAAAGAAGGATTGAAACAAATAGGGCTGGCGTTTAAAGCGCTATTTGCTAAAAAGAAGTAGAAATTAGAGATTGAAACTCTCTAGAAATAAAAATGCCCGAGAATTTTCGCGGGCATTTTTTTGTTATTTCTCTGCGAGTGCATTACATCGATCATAGGCTGGATCGAGGTCAATGAAAATATCCTCTTTTGCTGTAATAAACCATTTTCCAAGAAGATCATCTTCCTTTTTGCGCAGAGCAGCTGCTTTTAGCTTTTCGTAGTCATCCTCCATATTAGCTCGGTGAGCAGGATACTTTGCTTTATAGTAAAGTATCCGCACTTTCTTTCCTTCTCTAGGATCATCAAACTGCATAGGCATAGTAATATCGCCAACCTGCATAGTATCTATCATAAAGAATAAAAGTGGATCCTCAAGCGTACGCAAGGATAGTCGACTTGAATTGTTGGAAGGATCTGTAAAGAAGCCTCCATTATCAGATGTGCTTCTATCGTCAGATAAGTCTTTAGCTGTTTTAGCAAAATCCATTCTTCCAGCCTCTATCTCCGTTTTTAAGCTGTCAAGGTACCTTTCTGCTTTTTCTATATCAGCAGTAGTAGCCTTCGGGATTCTCAAAATATGCCTTGTGTTAAATGTCCCGTCATCGCGTCTCTCAAGTAATTGAATTAAGTGAACTCCAAAAGCTGTTTCTACAGGGTCACTTAATTCGCCTGGCTTCAGTGCTAATGCTGTTGATTCAAACTCTGGGGCTAATTCGCCTCTTCGGAAAAAGCCTAAATCTCCGCCTTGAGCTCCAGATCCGGGATCTTCTGAATACTGTCTGGCTAGGTCTGCAAATTCCGCTTTTCCTTCCCCAATATCATTTTTGAATTGATTCAATTGTTTGAAAATATCATCTTTAGTCTGAAGATTTACTTCAGGTTTGATCACGATTTGGCCTACAGTAGCTTCTGAAGTGAATAGAGGCAAAGAATCGGCAGGAATACTGTTGTAAAATTGTCTCACATCATTCGGAGAAACTGTCAATCCTTCGGTGATCTGACTTCTCATACGTTGTACGATCAGTTGTTCTCTGATCACGTCCTCGATTTCAGCCTTCAGCTGCTCCGAGGTTTTGCCATAGGCTTCTACAAGTGTATTTTCATCTCCTCCAAACTGCTGCATGACCATGCTGAATCGCTGCTCTGTCTGTAGCATTACTTCTGCGTCAGTGACTATCACCGAATCTACTTCTGCTTTGGCGACCATCAGTTTATTGATCATCAATGATTCAAAAATTTGGCATCTAGATGGAGCTTCTTGCCCCTGCTGATTTTGGGACAAAGCTTCCAAATACGCTTTCTGCACATCTGATTCCAGCAAAATATAATTGTCCACCTTAGCCACGATTTTGTCAAGAACCTGTCCTGTTGGAGGTGCTTCTTGAGCAAATGATGCGGTAATTAGCAAGCTGGCAATTAAAGTGAATGTAAGTCGGTTTAGCAATTTCATGGATGTTTTGCCATCTCTTTATTTTTGGGAGACGGTTTTCTTTTGTGAATTATTATTGATTCAAAGCAATGAAAGTCTCTTCTTTAGCTTTTGGGTTGATTTTAACAGGATATTTTTTCCGTAAAGTCTCTATGAGATTTTTGTCCAAATACTCCTGATAATCCCGTATGACAAATCCGCGCGTTTCATCGAATTTTTTAGGCTCTGCATTCGTCTTTTCGCCTAGAAGCACGATATGCAAATGACCGTTTGCTTCCAGCTCTTGATAGCTTTCATTCATATTTGCTTTGGATAGAACCGGGTGCTCACTGTATTCGATGTTACCGGATTCTGTTTGGAAAGCCAGTGAATTGGTGCTTTCGTAGCTACTCTCGAAGGAAGCGATCAGCTCATCCGAAAGTGGATTGCCTTGGAGAATTTTCCTCGCAGCATCCAGTTGAGTCATATCAAGGACTTTAACGATGTAGGCATTCACTCGGCCTTTCCACTGATATTCCTGAATGTTTTTCTGGTAAAAAGCTTTTTGCGCCACAGAATCCATGAGGCCTTTTTGCCAGACTTCTTCATTCATAAGTGAAAATAGCAAAATACCGTCTCGGTACTCTTTCAGCAGCATGCGATATTCTTTATTGTTCGCTGCCAAATCTGCCTCTTCAGCCTTATTTAATTCTGATGCCGCAAAACGCTCATACCAAGCATCGAAAGTTCCGGTCTTAATCTTTAGACTAATTTCTTCTTCTGCCATATAATCTGCAAGATCCTGAGCGATGTAGCTTTTGCCCTGGAGGGAAAAGAGTTGATCAGCTGCTAGGTCTTTTTCGGTCAAATACTGAGCAAATCCAGATTTGGTGGTAGTATTTAATTCTGCTCTCAATTTTGCAACATTCCCTTCGTTTTCGTCGAAATTGTATCGGGATTTCTGAATGGACATCACCTGCGACTGAATCATTGTAGAGCGCGAATCTCTTAAAATTCTGGAGCGGATACTCTCTTCCATTGATTCAAAGCTTTCTACAGGTCTTTTTTCCTCTAATCTCAAAATATGATAACCATATCGAGTTCTGATAGGAGGGGACACTTCACCCGTTTCGGTCAATGAAAATGCAGCCATTTCAAATTCTGGAATCATAGATCCAACGCTAAACCATGGCAATATTCCACCTTTTAAGCTACTTGATGGGTCTTCAGAATAATTTTTTACGATGTCGTCCCAGATGGTGCTTACCTTCTGGATCTCATTATATATATCAGCCACCTTGCGCTTAGCCAGATCTTCGCCATTTGGCGCATTTTCATCTATTCTTATTAAAATATGCGAAACGCGGACTTGACCAGGATTAGGTTGACGATCCTTTACATTGATGATATGGTAGCCAAAGTTGGTCAAAACTGGGTCTGAAACTTGCCCTGGCTGAAGAGAGAATGCAGCGTCTTCGAATGGCTGAACCATTTGAAGGGCGGTGAAATACCCTAGGTCTCCTTTATTGATTTGCGCAGATGGATCATCTGAATATTCTACCGCAAGATCATTGATACTTCCGCCGTTTTTTATTTCATCTTCAATCTTCATTGCCATACGAAGGACTATCATACTGTCTTCCTCGCTTGCATTTGCAGGAAATTGGAGGAGAATATGACTGGCTCGTATGATCTCCTGCATTCTGGAATAGGCTTTTCTCAATTCGCCTTCTTCCAATGAATTTCGGATAAGGAACGGAGCTTTGATATTCTCTCTGAAGGATTCGAACTCTTTGAGAAACTCCTCAGACTGATCAAGCCCTTTGGCTTCAGCTTCTCTTACTTTTAGTTTGTAATTGATGAATAGATCAAGATTCTCATCAAACTCGTCTCTGGACATTCCTGGAGTGCCAGGTTCAGACTTATTTCCTTTTGAAAGTAAGTAAATCAACTCATCCTTATCCACAGTCTTACCTCCTATGGTCAATAAGGGGTCATCCTGCCCCGTTGCTTGAACAAAAGCCATCGTTGCTACAGAAGACTCAAATATTAGGAGGAGGGTAAATAGAAGTGCCGAAATGGTTCGGTTTGTCATGTATGAAATGGCAGAATTGGAATGCAATTTTACAAATTTATTAGGATTTCAAGTCAAATGTCCCGAATACTAAGCATTTAACAAGAATTAGGATTGAAACCATTTGATCAGGCGGCAGGTATTTGTGCCTTTGCTAGACTCAAACTCTATTTCATCCATTATCTTCTTGACCAAAATTATGCCTAAACCTCCTTTTCTCTTTTCAATTTTTACTTTATCTAAGGCGGGAACCTCATAATCGAGCATATTGAAGGCCTTGCCTTTGTCGGTGATTTCAAAAATCAATTTGCCGGGATTTTGTTTGATTTTGAGTTGGATATAATCTAGCGGATTGCACTGATGCGAGTGGATGATCAGATTGGCACATACCTCTTCCACTGCCAGCGTGATCTGGAGTTGGTCGATGTCAGACAGATGCAACTCTCCGAGCGTCTTTTTCAAAAAGACACGCAACTCAGCGAGTGCTGTAGTCTGACAGGATATTTTCAACTGATGTTCCATTTCAGCTAAGCAGGGCAGTTTTTTTATCAGGATAAATACGCATCAATTGGTCTAAGCCCAATATTTTAAACACTTCAAATACGCGATCGGAAAGCGAATAGATTTTGAGATCAATTTCTTTTTCCTGAAAATCCTCCAAATAAGACATGAATACTCCCAATCCTGCCGAAGAAATGTATTCCAGACCAGCCCCATCTACTAGAATGGAACTGCTTCCATCGGCAACTGCCTTGGTGATCGCCTCATCCAGTATCACCGAATTGCTGGCATCCACTTCTCCTCTGAGCAGTAAAATGTCGTGTCCGTTTTCGTGTTGGGTTTCTATTGTTAGCATCTTCTAGCTTTCTTTATTTGAATGGGTAAATTTCACTACCATAATAGAATAATCATCATCTATCAATCCATCTCCACCTACAAATGCATGCAGAGAATCAATTATTTTAGTCTGAATTTCTAGAGGATTAAGTTCGTGAGAAACTTCTAATAAGGTTCTGATGCGTTCATAACCGAATTGATGGGACTTTTGATTTTTTGCTTCTACTATGCCATCTGTGAATAGGACTAATATATCTCCTGACTGATAGGTGAATGTCTTCTCCACAACGTGATTTTCATATTGCATGTTTCTTAAAATTCCCAAACCCAAACCATCAATCTCTAAATAGGTAGAATTGTTCAGTTTTTTCTGATGAAAAAGGGTAGGGACATGACCAGCACGTGAATGACACACGGTTTGTTGAGCAGTATTGATGATGAAAATAGAGGCAGTGATGAAATGGTTTCTTTCCAAGCAGTTACTTAAAGCGGCGTTGGCTTTGATCATAAAATCAGAGGGACTGAGATTCAACTGAATGAGACTTTGGAAAATACCCTTCATCTGAGCCATGTGAAAAGCTGCCGAAGTTCCCTTGCCAGATACGTCCCCGATAATCAATACATATCTGTCTTCGTCGAGTTTGTAAGTGTCGTAATAATCACCCCCCACTTCATCCGCAGCATTGGAATAGGCGCAAATATCAAAAGTATGATTATGATCCAGTTTGGTAGGAAGTAGGGATTTTTGCACTCGCTGTGCGATTTTCAATTCCTCTTGATAGCGTTCGTTCAAAATTGCTTGATTTAGCAATCGATGGTTTTCTACTGCGATGCAGGCTTGGCTTCCAAAAGTGCTGATGATGTTCAACATTTCTTTGTTGAAGCCATCACGAACCTCTTTGCAGAGCACGATTTTTCCAATTACCGATTTGTTGATTACCAAAGGAACCAAGAGCACCGATTCGAATTTTGGATGATTCAGTCTGAGGGTGATTGGGTTGAGTTTGTCTAGACGCTTTTCAGTAGACCATTCTTGTGCAGGTTTTTGCTGCTCGATCAAATCGGCGATTTCTTCCCTAGTCTTTCGATCAATAAAATGCTCTTGAAAAAAACCATCGGGAAATTCTTCACTAGTCATCGACAGCCAAGCAGCATCAGCATATGCCGCACTCATACAGGAATCCATTAGAATGTCCAGCACTTGTTCCTCGTTTTCTTCGGGCTGTATGGACTGACTTAGGCGCTGGAAATTGATCGCTTCTGTCAGCTTTTGCTCAAAAACTGAAGAAGTGGGGAGATTGAATAATGTGACTAAAAAGCTGAGAACAGCATAAACTAAAACAAACCAAAAAAGAGAAATCAGGAATAAATTATAAGTTAGATTGACTGGATAATTCCTTTCGACCTCAATGGAAAAAGTGTACCAAACGAAATAAGATACAGAGGAAATAATGATGGCAAGAAAGAGTAAGGATTTCCATTTTTCTTTATAAGTCAAGTAAGGAATCCATTTCAAATTAGTTGAGAGGATTACTGCTAATATTCCCAGTAGAACCATGCCAAAGAAGAAGGGATAATCACTTACACCTCTATCAAAAAACACTAAAAACATTGCGATTAGCATAGCTATTTCATAAGCCTGCCATTGTTTTACTACTCCCTTGGTTTTTTGATAAAGAATAAGGTGCTGCCACAAAAGTGCAGTAGAAATCAAAAAAATAGTTAGTAACCCGAAGCGTACATGATAGAAGAATGTTTCAAGAAATGGATCTGAGGCAAGTTTACTTTCGCCTAGCGAGCCAATGAATAAATCAATGATAATATAGACCGCAACGGCAAAGATGCCGGTAGAAACTCCTCTCCATATTAAATTGAGGAAATCGCTTTGAGTACTTTTTGAAATTGAATAATTATAAAAACCATATACGGTCAAATAGAACAGCGTTTGCAAGATCCATGTGAATTCGATTGCAATACCAGAATCCATTTGATTGAGGCTTCCAACCAGTCTTACCAAATTCACAAATAGCAAGGCGAGCCATACCAAGATGGCGAGCAATAAGCTTAGCTTTCCGATATGGATAGGTGGTAGTTTGATCATGGATGTGCTTCCACAATATTACTCATTGGGATTGGGAAATGGTGATGGAGGATAAGTTAGTGAATGGAGTCGAATGTTAAAAAGCCTAAATTAAAGATAAACAGCTTGTATTTATATACAAACCAAATCATCGATCACTCCAGCACCATACTTCTCTGCGATCAGCGTGAGTACTTTACTTTTGTTCATCAATAATTCTTTCTTGATAGGCCCTGAACTTAGCTTCACAAAAAGTTTTTTGTCTTTAATAAATACAGAAGTGGTTCGATCTGCGATGGTTTTACCTACAAGATCTGGCCAGTCGTGCACCAAAGATTTTTCTCTGAATTTACCTTCCAATCGGTATGCTTTGAGCAGATCATTGAAAGCTGACTCGAGTGGTGCCACTTCCTTTTTTCTACTGAAATATCCGTCTTTGCTCATATTGAAGTGAATCTTAAACGAAAAGTGCAGCTGCAATACTGTCTGCGAGCAGTTTTCCGCTTTTGCTCAAAGATAGGTTTTTATCCTTCCATTCGAGCCAGCCTTCAGAATCCATTTGGGCCAAAATGGATTTTTTGGAAGACAAAAGATCATGATCAAAATCCTTATGGATAACTCCAAAATCAATTCCCCAAAGTGTGCGCAGTCCTGTAAGGATATATTCGTTTAATCGCTCCTCATCTGTCAGGTTGTCCACAGCAAATGGAATGGTCTGTCTCTCCATGCTTTTCAGATAAAGGGAATTATTGGAGGGATTTGCACCCCTATTTTTCCCATCAAAAGAATGAGCACTTGGTCCTACTCCTAAGTAGGGTACGCCTTTCCAGTAATTTGTATTGTGAAGCGCAAATTGATCGGGTTTTCCAAAGTTGGAAACTTCGTATTGAATATATCCAGCTTTGTCGGTTTGCTCTTGAAGCATTTCAAATTGCTCAGCTACAAAATCCTCATCCGCTGGCTGGAAAGCTCCTTTTTTTGCCCAGTTACCAAGTGCAGTTTTGGGCTCTACAGTCAATGCATAGCTGGAAATATGTCCTGGGTTCTGGGCGAGAGCTTCAGATAGATCCTGGTTCCATAGGGTGTGATCTGGCTGTGGATAACCATATATCAAATCCAGACTGAATTTTTCAAATCCTATCTTTCTCGCCTTTGCTATTGCGGATTTGGATTCTTCCGAAGTGTGTGCCCGATTGTAGAATTTTAATACATCCTCATCGAAACTCTGAATTCCCAGACTCAGACGATCTATTCCCAGGTTTTTCCAAGTGCTTAAATTTTCCACACTTAGATCATCAGGATTTGCTTCAAGCGTTACTTCTTTCCACCCCGAATTATAAGTCTTGGCAATCTGGCTTAGAATTTTTTCAATCAGTTTTGGCTTAAGAAGTGATGGCGTTCCTCCACCAAAATAGACGGTTTCTAAGTTTTTGTTTTTGAGGTAATCGGCTCTTAATTCCAATTCATGACAAATCATTTCGGTCATCTGATCCATTCTTTCCAGATTGGTGCTGAAGTGAAAGTCGCAATAATGGCAAGCCTGCTTGCAAAAAGGAATGTGTATGTATATGCCCGCCAATGTGAATTCTATTATTTTGCGAATATAATCAATCCCAGCCAGCCCTTTGAAAACCTCCTTTTTGGTATCCATCCTTTTTTTCCTTGCTGGAGGACTGACTTGCCAAGCTCAAAATGGCTATTGGGTGAAATGGTCTAGCGATGATCCACAGCAATTAGCGGATTGGACGGCATTTACTTCCAAAGCTGAAGGAGAGAAATACGTCGATTCTATTGAGAATTCTTTTCAGAATGAGGGTTACCTTGAGGTTTTTGTAATGGAGGAAGAAATAGCCAAGGATTCCCTTCGAGTTAGTTTTGTGCTTGGAGAGAAATATTTTTGGGAGTCAATTTCTCAAGGAAATGTACCTAGTGAGTTTTCCAAGGATATTGATCCATTGACTCAGGAATATGCCTCAGCTTCGCGGTGGATGCAGAATATGATCAAAGAAGCAGAGAACAACGGCTTTCCTTTTGCTCAAATAAAACTAGATAGCATTCAGAGGAAGGGCAATGAGCTTTCTGCTGTTTTTAACTATGACTCTGGTCCACTGATACTTTGGGATAGTGTGAAATTAGCTGGAGATACCAAAACTCAGGAAAAGTATATTCAGAATATTACTGGGATTCGGCCAGGTATGCCTTTTTCCCAAAAGCAACTGGATGATGCCAATCAAGTGCTGAGCCGTTCTCCTTATTTTGTGCAGATGCAGTCTCCCGAGATCGATTTTCAGATAAAAAAGGCGCAGCCTACATTTACATTAAGGGATAGAAATACCAATGTGCTGGATGGGATAATAGGATTGCTGCCCAATGCAAATGAACCTGGGAAGATGCTCATCACAGGTCAGCTAGACTTGGAATTGTATCATTTGGGAGGCCAAGGAAGAGACGTGGCTGTTCATTGGCAGCGTTTGAATGTGCAAACGCAGTCTCTGGATATTTCTGCAAAAGAGTCTTTTCTATTTAATTCTCCACTGGATGTCAGTGTGGGATTCAATTTGCTCAAGCAAGATTCCACTTTTTTAAATAGGTACTTGAGTTTGGATTTTGGCTATCACCTGACTATGGATAGTTATCTGCGGTTTTTCACTCGGCGACAATCCAGCAATGTGCTAAGTACTGAACCTTATGGGGATGTGACAGAACTTCCAGACGTAGCGGATTACCGCTGGAATCAATTTGGATTGGGTTGGAATTGGGATAAGTTGGATTCTCCTTATTTTCCCAGAAGAGGTTTTTTGATTAGGAGTGAATTTGCTTTGGGGAATAAGAGGATTTTAGAAAATACAGGTTTTCCGCCAGAGGTTTATGTGAATTTGGATTTGAACAGTCCGCAGTACTTGGGGAAGGCAGAAATAGAAAAGCACATTTTTATCAGACCAAGCTGGGGGATTTGGTTGAAAGGAAGTGGAGGATTCACCCAAAATGAAAACTTGCTCTTGAATGATTTGTTTCGTCTTGGAGGTTTGAAAAGTATCCGTGGTTTTAATGAGAACTACTTTTTTGCCAGATCTTTTGGCTATATAAATGTGGAGCAGCGACTTTTTTTTGGAGAAAATTCATTTCTCATGGTTTTTGCTGACTTCGGGATTCTGGAAAACCCGTACTTTGCACCCTCGATTGACAAACCTATCTCTTTTGGTGCTGGAATCAATCTGGATACCGGCTCTGGAGTCTTTCGGTTTATTTACGGAGTCGGGAAGTCAAATTTACAACCCTTACAATTTTCCTATTCCAGGATACATTTTGGCTACTTAGCCAGATTTTGAGTATGAAAAAATTGATCAGCAAGTCACTGCTTATACTTTCACTAATGTTCATAGTGGGGCAACATGCTATAGCCCAAGTTTTGGAAGATTACAATCCAAAGTGGCAGGAAGGAGAGCGTGAGAAATGGTTTAGTTCAAATGATCGATTGATCCTAGATTTGGATCTAGAGACTTTTCCATTGGCTTCCTTCTCATTTGAGTTTCCAGATCATTCAGTGGTTTTTGTGGGGGAGAAACTTTGGTTTTTCACCGATCAGGATACTGTATTCACAGAGCAAGTGGCAGATTTCAAGAAAGAAGTTTCCAGTGAAAGAGTAAACCTCACTGTTTTCAAGAATGGGATTTCTTCAGATCAGGCCAGTGTAAAGAAAATTTTGAAATCTGAAACCTTAGAATCCAGTATAACTGAAGTGGGATTGCTTTCAGATAAGAGGAATTTTGACAGGCAAAGTATTCGTGATTTTTTTGTTGTTGGATTACTCATTTCCTTGCTTTTGATAACACTTTATAAGTTGGCTTATCCATTCATTTTTGCAATGATGGTAAAGCCAATATCATTGCTGAACGCAGAAGATTTTTCTGAAAGTGGGAGTTTGCAGAAGTTTTTCTCCATAGATATTCTGTTTTATGTGTTTCTAGTGAATATGCTTTTGTCACTGGCGATGGTAACTGGTTTAGTTGCTTTTCGCCAGGAATGGCTAGAAGCGAGAATAGAACTGAGCTTTACTTCACTAATCATTATCTGGTTAGGAGGCGCATTTTTTCTTTTGATACTTACCATTCTCAAGTTTACAGCTATCAGAATCCTGTCTTATTTATTTGATTTGGGAAAATTGGAATTTCCCCATTTCTTTTATCTATTGCGTTTAGTTGTTATCTCTACCATCGGCTTGATATTGGTATGTGCATTTTTTTTACTCAATGAATTTTCTTCAATTAAAATGGCGTTAGAGCTCTCCTTTACAGGTTTTTTCTGGATATATATTTTAGGTATTCTAGCGTTGTTCCTAATAATGGTGAATAGACTCGGCTTTAAGAAATACCATTTATTTACTTACCTTTGCATCGCGGAATTAGTGCCCTTTTTAATCTTGGCCAAATTGGTGCTTGATTTGGGTCATTAATCTAAGCAATCACCAAAAAGGAATAATAGAAGCATGAGCGCAGTTACCAAAGACAGGTTCAAACCAGTAAAAAGTATTCTAGTATCTCAACCAGCCCCATCGGCTGCAAATTCTCCCTACTTGCAGTTGGCTGAAAAATATAATCTGAAGATTGATTTTCGTCAGTTTATAAAAGTTGAGCCAGTTGTGCCAAAGGAATTCCGTAAGCAGAAGGTTGATATCTTGAAGCATACTGCTGTGATTTTCACAAGCCGTAATGCAATTGATCATTTCTTTGCGATCTGCAAGGATTTCAAAATAGAGATGCCGGCAGATATGAAATATTTTTGTATTTCAGACCAAACGGCACATTATCTCCAGAAGTATATAGTAATCCGAAAGCGTAAATTATTCGTAGGTCAAAAGACCGCACAGGATTTATTTGATTATTTTAAAAAGCATAAATCCGAGAAGTATTTATTTCCGTGCTCAGATATTCGTAAGGATGATATTCCAGAATACATGGAAAAGAATGGGATTGCAATCACAGAAGCTATAATTTACCACACGCTGGAGGCAGATTTATCTGATTTGGCTGATGTGAAATATGATATCCTTGCCTTTTTCAGTCCTTCTGGGATTAAATCTTTGAAAATCAATTTCCCTGAGTTTGAGCAAGGATACACCAGAATAGCAGCATTTGGGCCTACCACTGCCCAAGCAGTTAGAGATTTGGATTTGATTTTGGATATTGAAGCTCCTATGCCAAATGCCCCAAGCATGACAGGCGCATTAGAGCTTTATATTAAAAAGGTGAATAATTTGTAAAACATAGAATCTAAATCTGTGGTTTTTCAGTTTAAATTCTTACAATAGTTATTACTTTGAACGAAACCATAATACAATGATTCAAAAAGGCCATTCTAAATGCTTTTTGAGATATTCGATTCTCTTATTATTCTTTTTTGAGATTTCTTCGCTCATGGCCCAGCAGGATCCTCAATTTACACAGTATATGTATAATGGCACATATTATAATCCTGCGTTTGCTGGTAAGGACGGAGGATATAGATTCTCAGCTTTACATCGCTCACAATGGTTGAATTATACTACTAATTCCGGCCAAGGAGGAGCGCCGGTCACCCAACTAGTGACAGCCCAAGGAAGGCTTGAAGGTAAAAATATAGGCTACGGACTTACGCTTGTCAATGATCAAATAGGAGCATCAAGTAATTTGGAGATTAACCTCCAAGGTGCATATCATAAGAAACTTAATAGATCTACGTTGAGTTTTGGTGCGTATGTAGGGATGTATTCCAGTTCGATAGATTACGATGAACTTATCTTGGTGAATCCAGAACCAAACCTTCCGAATTCTGGAAAGGAGAGCCAAATCAATTTCAACGTAGGCGCTGGACTGCTATTAGATGCTGGTGACTATTATATAGGTCTAAGTAGCAGACATATAAACGAGCCAAATTTTGATTTTGGGGATGGTTCTTATGAAAATCAATTGAAAAATCATTCTTATTTGTTGCTGGGATATAGGTTCAGACCAGTGGGGCAGCTTGCTATAGAACCTAGTTTGCTATTAAAAACAGTGTCTTATAATAATTTTTCTTATGAAGCGAGCGTTATCGCTACGTATCAGAATAAGATAAGTGGCGGGATAGGTTTTCGAGGTGAGGAATCGGTTTCCTTAATTCTGGGTTATAGTCTGTTAAAAGACAATTCTCTCAAATTAGGGTATGCCTTTGATTTAGTAATTAGTGGAGTTGAGGCTAAATCACCGACTAGTCATGAACTTATGCTTCGTTATACACTGTTAGATGTGAGTAAGGAAGTACAACGAGTAATTCAAAGAACTCCTAGGTTTAGGTTTTGAAATTATCTGAAAGAGTGGGGTTTTGTAAAAAATGGGGTTTACCTAGATGTTATGATAGTCCCATATTTTGGCTGGTTATTTGCATTATTGTGCCAAATTCAGCTACATTTCGAATCCTGAAAATACATTACAAAACGTAATTATTTGATGCACGAAAAAACGTCATTTATGTATAGAAAAATTAATGTTCGCTTATTGCCCATTACCTTAGGTTTGGCATTAGTGACGCTTTTGCCAAGTTGCGGTCTTTTTAATAAGAAAGGTTCAGCAAGCGAAAAGATGAATAGAAGAGGAGAAGTGACCGGAGTTCCGAAGCGTGAAAGCTGGCAGCAGAATCTTCCTTATGACATGGTGCCTGTTAAAGCAGGGACTTTTTGGATGGGGCAAGCTGATGAAGATATAGCATACACGCAATCGGCTCTGAACAAGCAAATCACCATTTCGGAATTTTTCATGGACAAATACGAAGTGTCCAATAATAAATACCGTCAATTTTTAGAAGCTGTAAAAAGTGGAACCTTAGAGACTGGTACACCAACCACATTGAAGGACCCTCCTCAATTTAACATTGACGAACTTAAGCCAGATACCACTGTCTGGTCTACTAGTTTCGCTTACCACTATGGAGATCCATTGATGGAATTTTATTTTGATCATCCAGCATTTGACAACTATCCTGTGGTAGGTGTTTCTTGGGATCAGGCTAAGCAATATTGCGAGTGGAAAACTTATCATATGAGAGCAAACGATGAAATGGTTTTTGATGGTCCAGCATTTGAACTTCCATCGGAGGCAGAGTGGGAGTATGCTGCCAAAGGAGGTAAAGAAGTGGCGAAGTATCCATGGGGTGGTCCTTACTTGAAGAATAAGAGAGGTTGCTTGATGGCAAACTTTAAACCTGGAAGAGGTAATTATATCGATGATGGGTTTGCATACACTGCACCTGTAGATGTATTTGCTCCAAATGGTTATGGACTCTACAACATGGCCGGGAATGTTGCGGAATGGGTACTTGATGCCTATGCTACTACATCCAGTTCTATTATGTGGGATTTGAATCCAGTTTATGAGGATCCTAATGAACCAAGAAAAGTCGTAAGAGGCGGAAGCTGGAAAGATATAGCTCATTTTCTAGAGACTAGTACCAGAACATATGAGTACGAAGATGTAGCTCAAGCTCACATCGGATTTAGAACCAAGATGACGTTTATTGGCCGTTCAGGCTCAATGGACGTGAAGAGTTCAACAAGAAGAAGAAGATAATCTTTTTCAAAAAGCAATATCAACTACCTAACATCTTATTATATCATTTTACATGACTAGTAACAGCAATTCATTTTCAGCAAAATTTTATTCCAGCATTATGCCAAAGGTTTATGGTATTGGTGCTGCTGTAGTTATTCTTGGTGCAATGTTCAAAATCTTGGATTGGCAGTTTGCTAATCTCATGATTGGAGTAGGACTTAGTACTGAGGCATTGATATTTTTCCTTTCAGCATTTGAGCCACGTTCAGAGGAAGTGGACTGGTCCAAAGTTTATCCTGAGCTCGCAGGTGATGCACCGGGAGCTCCAAGAGCACAAAGAGTAGTAGCTGGCGGAGATCAGGTTTCTCAGAAGCTTGATGAAATGCTCGCTAACGCTAAAGTAGGACCAGAATTGATTGAAAGCCTGGGCAAAGGAATGCAAAACTTAGCTACCTCAGCGCAGAAGATGGGTAACCTTTCTGATGCAGCATTAGCCACCAACGAATATGCTATCAATGTAAAATCTGCTGCTAAAACCCTGGTGGACATGAATGCCTCTTATAGCAAAACTGCAGCAGCACTTACAGAAATGTCTTCTGCATCTCAGGATGCTAAAGCATATCACAATCAAGTGGTGACTGTCACTAAAAATCTTTCTGCCTTAAATTCTGTCTATGAGATGGAGCTTCAAGATGCAAATAGTCATGTGAAGACATTGAATAAATTCTACGCTAATATGACTGCTGCTATGGAAGGCCTGACTGAAGCAGGTAAAGAAACCCAAGCATTTAAAACAGAATTATCAAAATTGAATCAGAACGTTAGTTCATTGAATAAAATCTATGGTGGAATGCTTTCCGCTATGAAAGGTTAATTTCTCTTCAATTCATTTAAAATCCATTAAAACTTAAAAATGGCAGGATCTAAAGAGACACCTAGACAGCGGATGATTGGTATGATGTATCTGGTATTGACGGCCTTGTTGGCCCTCCAGGTAAGCAACCAAATCCTCCAGAAATTTGTATTGATAAACGACGGGATGGAAAGAACATCACGAAATTTTATCAATAAAAATCAATCAACTGTTGAGTCTATCGAATATACAGTAGAGCAACAGGGTAATAAAGAAGTAGATGTGCCTAAAGTGGTGGCATCACAAGAAATCAGAGAGGCAACTGCAGAAATTTACAGGTATTTAGAGAATTTGAAGCAAGATTTGATTGTACAATCAAGAGCTAAGAATGACGAAGGTAATTTTGTGAATGCTAACCTGAAGAACACAGAAATCACAGGTAACCTTTTTGCAAATAATGGAAAAGGAGAAGAGATGAAAACTATGTTAAATGCTTATCCTGAAAAAATCTCCGAGATACTATCAGGTATAGGCTTAACAGATATGAAATTCGATGCGATTGCTAAGGATGCAGCTGACATTGAGTTATTTGCAAATGACAGGGAGGTACGGAAAAAGGATTTCGTTGCACTTACATTTATAAAGTCACCAGTAGGAGCTGTCATGGCATTGATTTCTCAGTTTCAGAATGAAGTTTTGAACATTGAAAGCGAGTCTTTGACAGCAGTAGCCAATACAATCGGTACATTCTATTTTAAGGCTGATGTGACGGAAGCAAGAATTGCAGCGTTATCAAATGTAGTGGCAGCAGGTACTAAGTTCGAAGCAGATATGTTTATCGCTTCTAGCTCCACTTCATCAGTACCTACCATGACTATTGATGGCAGAACTGTTCCAGTTGACGCTTACGGATTTGGTAAAATAGAATTTAACGTAACTCCGGCTACAGATTATGATGATCGAGGATTGGCTAGAAGAGTTATTAATGGGGAGATCGTAACAAATGTTGGTGGGGAAGATAAAGTACTTCCAGTAGAGTATGAATATTTCGTAGCTCAGCCAGTTATTAAGGTTTCTTCAGAGGTAGTTCAGCAGCTTTATGCAGACTGTGCCAATGAGCTTTTGATAGAAGTACCTGCTTTGGGTAATACCTATTCACCAGAGTTTTCCGTTAGCAATGGTCAGTCTATCAAAGGGAATAAGCCTGGTCAATTAACCGTAATTCCAGCAGCTTCTGGTAAGGTAAACATAGGAGTGAGCAGTGGGGGAAATAAAATAGGCACGGTTGATTATGATATCAAGCCAGTTCCAGCTCCTTCTCTAATTCCTGTTACATCTAATGGATCAGAACTTGATTTGAGCCAAGCTCAGGCGATCAGTTCTTTGATGGGGTTAAAGATGTTAGCTAAAGCAGAGCCTACTTTCGCAAGAACAATGGCTAAAGATGCCAACTTCGAAGTGACGGGAGGAGAAATGAGATTATTGAGAAATGAGGTTCCAAGACAAACCGTTCAGATCTCAAGTGGTAGCAGTCTGGCGATGCGTTCATTGCTTGAAAGTGCTAGAGCTGGTGATGTTGTGGTTTTTGAAATCAGACAAGTGACCAGAACAAACTTCAGAGGAAATAAGATTCCTTCAGAATTAAGACAAGTTGTCCCGATACGAGTTAAGTAAAACGTAATTAGGGATTAAGATAAACGAATGATTATGAAAAAGTTACTTCCAAAATTAATCTTGTCCCTGCTGATAGCAGCAGGCCTCGCACCGCTTGCAAGTGAGGCGCAGATAGCTGCTACAAGCGTCAATCCTTCAGGGTTTGGGGATCGTCAGTTTGATATGGACACTATCTACTCTGTCAAAAGAATCAGAGAAGATGATAAAATGTACCAAATTGGTGTGTGGAGGAGAATTGACCTTCGCGAAAAATACAATAAGCCGCTTTACGGATCTGGAGACACTAAGTCCACTGGGATTATAAATCAGATTTATAAGGCGATAGTTGAAGAGAACGCATTGGAAGTTTTTGGCGATGAGGAATTTACACAGCCACTTTCTATTGCCGAGTTTCAAGATAATTTCTGGTTAAATGCTACTGGAGATAGTATCTTCTCCAAGCAGCTCTACTACCTTGACTTCAAAGAGGATTTTGTTTTTGACAAGCATCATTCTGATATAGTATTTGATATCAAGTATCTTGAATTAGTCATGCCTTCTGAAACGAATTCCAATGCCGGACAGAAAACTATTGGTTTCATTAGGTACAAAGACTTCTATAATTACTTCAAAGATCATCCTGAAGCAAGATGGATTAATTTCCAAAACGTATCTAAGAGCTTGACTTATGCCGAAGCTTTCGAGACTAGGTTATTTAGATCTGTGGTTAGAAAGTTTACAAACTCAGAAGAAGCCTTGATTGTTGACCTTGTTGCCGCCGATAATCCTAATCCCGAAATGCAAGCTTATATAAATGCACTCGAATTTGAGTACAACTTATTAGAATACGAAAACTCCCTCTGGGAGTGGTAATAAATAAAGGGGCTTTAAGCTCCTTTATTTTTTTCTTTCCATTCTATCAAAGTCCTTGCACGACTAGATCCAATCACTCCAGCTATTTCTTCTTCACTAGCTTCGCTTATTTTCTTCACTGATTTAAAGTGGCTCAATAAGTTATCAGCTGTACTTTTCCCAATTCCAGGAATAGAAGTCAGCTGAGTCCCAAAAGCATTTTTGCTTCGCACATTTCTGTGGAATGTAATTGCAAATCGGTGTGCTTCATCACGGATTCTTTGTAATAGCCTTAGGCTTTCAGATTTCTTGTCTATGTGAACAGGATAAGAATCTCCGGGAAAGTAGATTTCCTCCAGTCGCTTAGCAATACCGATAATAGGCATCTGACCATAAACTCCCAACTCTTTCAGCGCATCTACAGCCGACGATAGCTGTCCCTTACCCCCATCAATTACTATCAGCTTTGGCATTGGCTTGCTTTCATCCAATAGGCGCTTGTATCTCCTGCCTACGACCTCTTTCATACTGGCGAAATCGTCTGGACCTACCACTGTTTTGATATGATAGTGTCGATATTCTTTTATAGCGGGCTTGCCATTTAGGAAGCATACCATACTTGCCACGGGATTTGTGCCTTGGATATTTGAGTTGTCAAAACATTCGATATGATCTGGGATTTCTGTTAAACTCAAATCTTGCTGAAGCTGTCGAATCACGCGATCTTTCTTGTCTTGATTTAGACCAACTAATAAAGCTTTTTCCTTTTTATAGTAAAGCGCGTTTTTCAGCGAGAGTTCGATTAGCTTTTTCTTATCTCCAATTTTAGGCATAAATACATTCAAACCTTCAATAGGCTCTGTCAATTCAATATTTAACAAAACCTCCTCTGCATCACTTTGGAACTGATCCTGAAGTTGGATCAGGGCGGTTAAAAGTAATTGTTCGTCTGATTCGTCCAATTTCTTTTTAAGCTCTACATTCTTAGATGTGATCAGCGATCCATTTTTCACACGCATGAAATTCACGTAAGCACTTTTCTCATCGGAGACTATTGTACATACATCAAGGTTGTTGATCGAAGGACTTGCTACAAGTGATTTTGCTTGATATTTTTCCAAGGATTCAAGCTTCCCCTTCATCTTATGGGCTTTTTCAAATTCCAGGTTTTCAGCGTGCATTTGCATTTCCTGCTTGAAATAAGACTTTGCCACACCTAGATTGCCCTTCAAAATATGCTTAGCCTGTTCCACGTCTTTATGGTAGTTTTCTTCATTTTGAAGACCAACACATGGGCCTTGACAGTTCCCGATGTGGTATTCCAAGCATACTTTATATTTTCCCTCAGCTACTTTATGCGGAGATAAATCCAGCTTGCATGTTCTGATGGTAAATAAATCTCGGATCAAATCGAGTACCGTGTTCATTGCCTTCACGCTTGCGAAAGGGCCATAGTAAGTGCCTTTTCTAGGGATCATTTTCCTAGTCGGGAAAATTCTGGGAAAATTCTCCTTTGTCAGCAGCAGATAGGGATAGGTCTTGTCGTCCCTAAGAAGAATATTGTATTTGGGGTGAGACTTTTTTATGAGGTTATTCTCTAGTAGAAGCGCATCAAATTCGCTATCCACTAGCGTTATTTCAATTCTTCTTATCTCTTTGACCATTTTTCTGGTCTTGAGATTCACACCAGTATTTTTATTGAAGTAACTACTTACGCGCTTTTTGAGGCTTTTGGCTTTGCCCACGTAGATTAATTCATTATCCTCATTGAAATACTTATATACGCCTGGATGATCGGGCAGGGTAAGATGATCAGTAGGTAAAAAGGAGGATGACTGCATGGTCTAAAATTAAAAAAACAGCCTTGGATTAAGGCTGTTTTGAAAGAGGATTTATGTTTTTCTAAAAATCGTTTTTCTTCGCGTCGTAATCAAAATCAGCAAATCGCTGGCTTTCTTTTTCATAGACATCACAATCTATCTCTATGCTCAGCGGGCGATCTGGTCTAGGGAATGGTCCCTTGGTGTAGCCTAAGCTTTGATCTGCATATACTTTTGCCATATAATCCACCCATATTGGTCTTGCTGTTCTACCGCCTTGTCCCGCAACCCAGCTTCTGAAGTGAATGGCACGATCATCTCCACCTACCCATGTACCACTGACTAGATCTTTGCTGATTCCCATATACCATCCGTCAGATGCGTTTTGAGTAGTTCCTGTCTTACCTCCCAATTCATTCCCTTCACGTAATGAATATGGTACACCCTGACTGGTTCCACCACGCTCCTCAAAGCCTCCTCTCAACATATAAGTCATTAAGTAGGCATGTTCTTCACTCATTGCAGGTCTCTTTTTGGCGGTGAACTGCTGGATCACATTACCGTTTTTATCTTCAATTCGGTCTATATAGAATGGTGTAGTATGTTCGCCTTTATTGACAAAAGTCCCGAAAGCTCCTACCATTTCGAAAATAGAGACATCATTTACACCAAGTGCCAAAGCAGGTACTTCTTCCAGATCACTGGTTATTCCTAATCTCCGGGCTGTTTCCACCACTATTTTTGGACTCAATTTCTTCATCATATAGGCAGTGATGGAGTTGACGGATTCAGCCATGGCCTGACGAATAGTTAATTTCTCATAGGTGAACTTCCCATTAGCATTGGAAGGACTCCATGCAGGCTGCCCTGGAATATAAACTTCCACCGGCTGATCGATGACGCTATAGCATGGGCTATAGCCGTTTTCAATCGCTGCAGCATATACGAAAGGCTTGAACGTAGAACCCGGCTGCCTCTTGCCTCTTGATACGTGGTCAAACTTGAAGTATTTGTGATCTAATCCACCCACCCATGCTTTTATTTGTCCAGTATGTGGATCCATACTCATAAAACCTGTCTGAAGGAATTTCTTGTAGTATCTCATGGAATCCATAGAACTCATGAGTGTGTCTATTTCTCCTTTTTCCCAAGAGAAAACCTTCATTTGTTTCTTCTCATTCAATTTCAGATTGATAGAGTCCGTGTCGTTACCAAACCGAACTTTAAGCAATCGATAGGCTTCCGTTCTCCTTACAGCGTCTTCGATGAAATTCGGAATGATACGATTCTCCCCATCTACCCAAGGCTCTCTAGTGCCCATTTCCTTATAGAAAGCTGCTTGTAAAGTTTTCATGTGATCACTTACAGCTTCTTCAGCATAGCGCTGCATGCGGCTGTCGATAGTCGCAAAGACCCTCAGTCCGTCGCCATACAGATCATAGGCACTTCCATCTGATTTTAGATTTTCCTTCGTCCATTTAATTAAGTCTGCCTTTACAATTTCACGGAAATAAGTGGCCAAACCTTTATTTTGATTTGCAACACTGTAGTTCAACTCGATCGGTAAACTGGCTAAAGAATCAAATTCTGCATCTGTCAGCACATCATTATTCCTCATTTGTCCCAACACAGTATTTCTTCTGCGGAGGGAATTCTCAGGATTATAGACCGGGCTGTAATAGGAAGGAGCTTTGAAGAGACCTACAAGAACTGCGGATTCTTGAATTGCTAGATCAGCAGGAGTCTTATTGAAGAAAGTCTTAGCGGCAGTTTTGATTCCAAACGCATTGGATCCGAAATCTGAGGTATTGAGATAAAGAGTTAGAATCTCATTTTTGGTGTAAGATTTTTCTAATTGAGTAGCTACAATCCATTCTTTAGTCTTAATGATAAGCATGCGAAGTCCAGGAACGGAACTAAGCAAACCATTGCTAGCATCCGTTCTTGTCTTGAAAAGGTTTTTGGCAGTCTGCTGACTGAGTGTAGATCCACCTCCGGCATTTTGTCCAAGTAAAATTGATTTGACAAAAACCCGCATCATTGCCTTCATATCTATGCCTGAGTGATCCTCGAATCGCACATCTTCTGTAGAGATCAGTGCTTTGACCAGATTAGGAGATAGTTCTTCATATTTCACCGGGCTTCTATTTTCCCTGAAATATTGGCCAAGCAATACCCCGTCAGTAGAATATAGTTCGGATGCGATCTCAGAGTCAGGATTTTCCAATGCTTTGAAGTCAGGAAGTGATCCGAATAGCCCAAGGAAATTGATACTGATCATCCAGACAAATAGAATGAAACCAAAAAATCCGGCTATAAAGGCGATCCAAAGAATTTTTATGGTCTTGGCCACCCAAGTGGAAGTTTGGGGTTTTGCTTTGTTACTCATAGTTTACTTATAAGCGGACTTAAAGAAAGTCCTATATTCTTCTAATTCTTCTAAATTTTTGCTTTTGCTCAGAACCTGAAAGTTTTCAATCGTTATGACGAATGAGTTTGACTTTACTTCTTCAGGAAGTTCATCGGATTTAAATTCTTTTTGAAACTTACTGTAATACTCTTTCGCTTTTTCTGCATTTGAAAAAGGGCTAATGATGAAAATCGCATTCTCCCACTTATTCATATTTCCTGTTCTGAGTCTTTCCTTTGAGAAATTTGATGAATGAAAATTCTCCAAATCCGCTAAAAGATTTTTTGCAGCGTCTGCCTGGCTCTGTTCCATTACGATCACAAAGATGTGCGTAGCGCTTTCGCTGTATTTATACGGTGACTCAGCCAATGCCTCATTTTCGCCATTACCAGCTAACTCTTTGTTATCAACCTGGGTGGAATCACCTGCTTCAATTTCTTTAGGATTAAGTTCTGCCAGCTCTGCCAGAGATAGCATAGGTTTTAGCATATTCCTTGCCAAATCTACCAAATTCTGATCTTGAGTATTCTGAATATAATTTTCCAGTCGTTCGCGGTATCTAGCACGGCTTTCAGTTTTGCCAGTAACCATGATATCCAAGAGTAGAAGTCGCTCTGTATTTCGAGTAAGAGGATATTCTTCTAGGGCAGATTTTATAAGGGTTTTACTGGACTGGTATTGTCCGTCATAATAGGCATTGTATGCTTGTTCGTATCTTTTTGAAGATTCCACATAGGCCAAATTGCCAGAGGCGGCATCGGGATTATTTACTGAGAAAGTGTACTGCGAATCAGGGAATTCTCCGTTCAGCCGACTAACATATTGTTGTGAATTGCCACTCAAATCTTTTTGTGCCAAATACAATAAATAATAAGCCTCAGGCTTCCTCGAAGAGGAAGGGTATTCACGAACCAAGGTTTCTAGGTTACCAATACTTAGCTCAGTTTCTTTCAGATCAAAATATAGTAGTTTGCCTAATTCGAAGTAGGACTCCTCCAGCTCTATGTTCAGAGTTTGGATCTGCTCCGGGGAATTAGGAATCCCTGCCAGTAGATCATCTATAGCTGGTAATTGACTGACAGGATTTTCTGGTTCAGTTGCTATAGAGTCATTTTCAAAAGGGTCGGGAATAGTGGGAGCAGCGCTCTGAAAGCTAATTGCGCTTCTCCTCCAGTTATCTTGCAGAGGTCGATTCCCCCAAGTACGAATGAAATCTATCGCCCCTTGTTGCATCGCAACACTGTTGTCAAAATAAAATGATGAACCTGAACCTCTGTCACTGAAAGCTAAAAGGTTGTCAAAAATGCTTGTGCTTTGCGGTTTTTGAAGAGCTTCTGCTTTTCTAATAAGCCGTTCCTCTTCCGATTTGATATAAGTTTCAGCCACCAATTTTTGCTCATCTGGAGTCAATTTTGCTAAGGTCAGTAAGCTGTCATTGCCATGGATTCGCTCAAAGTGGAATACATACTGATCCAAAGATTCTTTCTGACTCGTGATTTCGATAGCTGCAGGGTCACCTTCGTTAATAAATGTGAGGGCAGAATCCAGGTAATACTTAGTAGCCCGGTAATCTTTGAACTCGGAAAGATTTATTTCCGCAAGTTTCTGATAGATATAGCCTTTCAATCGTGGATTGCTGCCAGGTTCTTTTGCTGACTGATGCAGTAAAGCTAAGGTAAGTTCAGTATCTCCCTGTTTTTCCTCAAAAAGTGCCCGCTCGTAAATAACCACATCTTTTAAATCGCTGTTTTTTGGATCATTGTAAAGATCATCATAGTACTTTCGGACTTTCCGCAGGTCTTTTGAAGCATTCAGTTCTGCTACCTGCTGTGCGTAGAGTTGTGCGTAAAAGCTTCGCTCATAAGGAGGATTTCCTATAAGAGACTTTTCATAATATTCATGGGCCAATGCATCGAAGCCTTCTCGCTGATAGCGCTGAGCGAGTATAAAGTTTATTCTAGATGCTTCTTTATTATCTTGAGAGTATTCGATAGCCTTGTCCAAAGCACCGATTACTCCACTTCTATCTCCTCTTTTTTCATAATAATAAGCAAGTGTCCTGTAGAGTTCATAGCGATTTTCATCTGACACACCGTTTTCCTTTGAGAGGTAGTCAATCGTAAAATTCGCATTTTCAAATTCCCCCTGATCGATATAGAGTCGAAGTAGTGTGATCAGGGTCTGATGCCTTAAGTCAGCACTTTTTGAATTTACGTTGACATACTTGAAAGTATTCTGCGCGTCGTCAAACTGGGATTGATAATAATCAAGCTTTCCAAGAATGTAATAGCTGTCATCTACCCAATTACTGATTTTATGCCATTCGATTGCTTTGGAGGCCAATTCTCTGGAGGATTGAAGTTTCTCCGCATTAGCTTGAATCGTCGTCGAATCAAATGGAATAAAAACAGGAAGGATCTGGGTGAAATCTTCTTTGTAATTCTGAAAAACTTCTGATTCCACCTCTTTTAATTTGACATCCGCGAGGTAGTAAGCATTGAAATGAGCAGTTACATTGTGGAATGTCCTGTTAGTAAAGGTGTTGCGCTCTGAAGAGCACGCTCCGCTAAAAATTAAAATGACTAAAGTTAATCTGGAAGATATCCTCATAAGTTGTTTTGCTCAATTAAAGCAGCAAAATAGGTTTTTTGGCTTACTTAGTGAACGAATTCAATGGTCTATTATTTGTACTGGATCGAGTCAGTGTCATTTAATTTCCGATTTTTATTAATTAAAAGCTTGTACTACAGCAATTATGAGCCAAGATCGCAAAGATACCAAACCAAACAGTACCCCAGTTTATGTGAAATATATTGGCCTATCATTTCAGCTTTTTGGGATTATCGGCGCAGGAACTTGGTTTGGCTGGTGGCTACAACAGAAAAGCGACATGAAGTTCCCTGTTTGGTTGCTACTTTTCTGTTTCCTGTCGATTATTCTCGCATTCTACCAGCTTTGGATGTCCATGAAGCAGGATAATAAGTGAGTTAAGAAAAATGGGGTAATTTTGTGGACAAATGTCAAAAACTATGAGTTTGCCTAAAAATATGCACGTCCAATTCCTACTTTTCTCGGTAGCTGTTGCAGGGTTGATCGGTTTATTTTGTGTTTTATTGCCAATTATCATACATGAAAAGATCTGGAACATTTATTTTTTCATGTTGATTTTGTCCTTTTTGATCAGTTTACTGAATGCGTTTTTACTGAAATCCTTCGCTGAAAATTTCTTCAATATCATTGTTTTAGCTATGATTCTCAGATTTATAGGTTCAATAGCGTTTATCGGATTATCCGTTTGGCCAGAAATGGAAAATATTCTTCTGTTTATAGCGGATTTCTTCGTTGTTTTTTTGTTCTACTTAGTTTTTGATATCTACGCCTTTCTGTCTAACTTGCGCCCGATTTCAAAGTAGCCCTCAAAAAAAAGAGTTAATGAAGCGTAAAATACTGGTCCTAAGTCTTTTAATTTCAGCATTTCTGCTTGTTTTTAATAGCACCACCTTCGCCGCAGAGCAAGAAGAAGACAAGACGAGCTTCATTATGCATCACGTGAAGGATTCCCATGAGTGGCATTTTCTGACTCTTGAGCACACGCATATTACCTTGCCGCTTCCCGTTATCGTCTATTCTGGCGATAGAGGATTGGAGTTTTTTAACTCTTCGGATTTTCAAAATCACGAGACTCATGCATTTGGCGAAGAATATGCTCACGAAGGTTACTTTATAGATGAGCACGACCATTTAGGTAGAGTAGATGGAGCAAGCTTCGTAGAATTCTCGATTACCAAAAACGTGGTTATGCTATTTATAGTATTGATCGTTGTTGGATGGTTGGCACTTTCTGCAGCCGCTTTCTATAACAAGAATGGTGCTGTAGCTCCAAAAGGTGCTGCTGCGATCATTGAGCCAATTGTTATTTTCGTTAGAGATGACATAGCTAAGGAGGCAATTGGCCCGCAATACAAGCGTTTCGTTCCTTATTTGATTACACTTTTCCTTTTTGTGTGGTTTGGTAATTTGCTTGGGCTGATCCCGGGTGCCGCCAACATGACCGGAAATATTGCAGTTACTATGGTTTTGGCTGTATTGACTTTCATCATTACGAATGTGAATGGAAATAAGGATTACTGGAAACATGTATTCATGACTCCAGGTGTCCCTCCGTTGATGTTGTTGATCATCGTGCCTGTTGAGATTATTGGTTTATTTACCAAGCCTTTCGCATTGATGGTTCGACTTTTTGTAGCGATCACTGCAGGTCACATTGTAATCCTCGGCTTTATAGCTTTGGCTTTTATCTTCGAATCGTACACTATCGGTGTTGCAAGCACACTGATGGTTACCTTTATAAATCTAATTGAGTTGTTGGTTGCCACTATTCAGGCTTATGTGTTCACGTTGTTCACAGCGATGTACATTGGCTCTGCGGTAGCTGAGCATGCTGATGCAGATCATTAATTTTAGTAATTTCTTTGTTCAATTTATAAATTCAAACTTATGTTAACTATTATCTTGTTGACTGCTGGTTACGCTCTAATGGGAGCTGGTATCGGTGCAGGTATTGTCGCGATTGGCGCAGGCCTAGGTATCGGTCGTATTGGTGGTCAAGCTATGGAAGCTATTGCTCGTCAGCCTGAGGCTGCTGGTAAAATCCAGGGTGCAATGTTGATTATTGCAGCCTTGATTGAGGTTGTTTCTCTATTTGCAGCAGTTATCTGTTTGTTGATCGCTCTTAACATCGCGGGGATCAGCTAATCAAAATTTGAGAAGGGATTGGCGCTAGGCCTTTCCCTTTTCTTTATTCTATTGAACAATCTGAAATAACACATACCCCATGGATTTAATCACACCAGGTACCGGTCTTATTTTCTGGCAATTATTTGGCTTTTTAGGCCTACTTTTCATTCTAATCAAGTTCGCATGGAAGCCTATGCTAGCGGCATTGGATGAAAGAGAAAGCAGCATTAACAATGCGTTGAAAGCTGCTGAGACTGCCAGGAATGAAATGGCAAACTTGAAAGCTGAGAATGAGAAACTTCTTGCTGAAGCCAGACTGGAAAGAGATATTATTTTGAAGAAAGCACAAGATGCTTCTGTGAAAATGATCGATGATGCTAAGGGCGAAGCTGTAAAAGCAGGTGCTCTAATGATCGAGAATGCAAAAGCAGTTATTGAAACTGAGAAGAAAGCTGCTTTGGCAGATGTGAAAGCTCAAGTCGCTGCTCTTTCTTTAGACATTACAGATAAATTATTGAGGAAAAATCTATCAGATGACAAGTCTCAAAAAGAGTTGGTTGATGGATTCCTCAAAGAACTTAAGCTTAACTAATACACCTCCATGTCAAACCAGAGAGTAGCATCCCGCTATGCGAAGTCAATCATGGAACTTTCTTTGGAAAAAGGAAGACTAGAGGAGGTGCATACAGATTTCCTACGTCTTACCGCGTTGGCAGCTAGCAATCGTGAATTGGCATTGGTTCTTAAGAATCCTGTTATCAATTCCGACAAAAAATTGAATGTGCTGAAAGCACTTTTTGCTAAAGGAGCAGAGCCACTGACCATGACGTTCTTCGTTATTGTTTCCGGTAAGAACAGAGAAGAGATTCTTCTGGATGTAGCAAAGGAATTTGAAAACCAATACAATCTTCACAAATCTATTCAGGTGGCTGAAGTGACTACTACCTTCCCGATCGATGATATGCTTCGAAAGGAGTTTTCCGAAGTAGTGAAAGAAATTTCTGGTAAGAAGACAGTACAATTGGTGGAGAAAATAAATCCAGACTTGATAGGTGGATATATTTTGAAAGTAAATGATCGTCAGCTGGACGAGTCATTGAGTAGCAAACTGAGACAGTTGAAAACTCAGTTTACCCAAAATCATTACGAAAGTAAAATCTAACAAAAAGCATTAATCTATATATCATGGCAGAAGTAAGACCTGATGAAGTTTCGGCAATTTTAAGAGAACAACTCTCTGGTGCAAGAACCGAAGCTGAACTCGAAGAAGTGGGTACAGTCCTTCAAGTGGGGGATGGTGTAGCTCGTATCTATGGACTTTCTAAGGCTCAGTCTGGTGAATTGCTGGAATTTGACAACGGTCTGAAAGCAATGGTACTGAACCTTGAAGAAGACAATGTCGGCGCTGTGCTTTTCGGTGACTCCAAAGGAGTGAAAGAAGGAGATACAGTAAAGAGAACTAAGAGAATTGCCTCGCTTCAAGTAGGTGAAGGAATGCTTGGCCGTGTAGTGGATACCTTGGGTAATCCTATTGACGGTAAAGGTCCTATTACTGGTGATTTGTATGAGATGCCTTTGGAGCGTAAAGCTCCTGGTGTAATCTTCCGTCAGCCAGTTACCGAGCCGCTTCAGACAGGTATCAAATCTATCGATGCGATGATTCCAATCGGTAGAGGACAAAGAGAATTAGTAATTGGTGACCGTCAGACCGGTAAAACTGCGGTAGTTATCGATGCTATTCTCAACCAAAAAGAATTTTACGACAAAGGTGAGCCAGTTTTCTGTATCTACGTTGCAATCGGTCAGAAAGCATCTACCGTTGCTGGTGTAGTAGCAACTTTGGAAAAATTTGGCGCACTTTCTTATACAGTTATAGTTGCAGCTCCTGCATCTGAGCCAGCTCCAATGCAGTTCTTTGCACCTTTTGCCGGTGCATCGATCGGTGAATTTTTCAGAGATACAGGTCGTCCTGCTTTGGTGGTTTATGATGATCTTTCTAAGCAAGCCGTAGCTTACCGTGAAGTTTCCCTACTATTGAGAAGACCTCCGGGACGTGAAGCATATCCTGGAGACGTGTTCTACCTTCACTCTAGATTGCTAGAGAGAGCTGCAAAAATCAATAAGTCCGATAAAATCGCTCAATCAATGAACGATTTGCCAGATTCTATCAGGCATTTGGTAAAAGGTGGCGGGTCTTTGACAGCACTTCCAATTATCGAAACTCAAGCTGGTGACGTCTCTGCCTATATCCCGACTAACGTAATCTCTATTACTGACGGTCAGATCTTCCTAGAGACCAACCTTTTCAACTCTGGTATCCGTCCTGCGATCAACGTAGGTATCTCGGTATCTAGAGTAGGTGGTAACGCACAGATCAAGTCTATGAAGAAAATCGCCGGTACATTGAAATTGGATCAAGCGGCTTTCCGTGAATTGGAAGCATTCTCTAAGTTTGGCTCTGATCTAGATGCGACTACCAAGCGTACGATCGAAAGAGGTAGAAGAAACCAAGAGATCTTGAAACAAGCACAGTACTCTCCAGTATCTGTAGAGCACCAGGTAGCTATTATCTATGCTTCTACTAGAGGCTTGATGGATACAGTTCCAGTGGAAAAAGCTAGAGCATTTGAGAAAGAATTCTACACACTTTTGGATACTACTTATCCTGAAGCGCTACAATTCATCCTGAAAGGTGACGTAGATGCAGCTGGAAAAATTCTTACTAAGGCGGCTGCTGAATTAGCTCCTAAATTCTCGAAATAATTGATTTGAATTCCGGAAGGCGTGAGTCTTCCGGTTATTTATACCCTAGCACAACGTAACCAAAATGGCTAACCTTAAGGAAGTAAAGGAACGGATCACCTCAGTAGTCTCTACCCAGCAGATCACTAAGGCTATGAAAATGGTATCCGCCTCCAAACTTAGAAGAGCTCAGGACAAGATCGTACAGATGCGTCCTTACTCTCAGAAGTTGACCCATATCCTGAATAACGTATCAGCTGCTTCTGACGGAGCTTCGGATGTCGTTTTTGCTGAAAAAAGAGAAGTGAGAAATGTACTGATCATTCCCGTTACTTCAGATAAAGGCCTTTGTGGTGCTTTCAATTCAAATATTATCAAAGCAGGGAATCAGACGATAGCTAGGCAGTTTGCTGGAAAGAACATCACAATTCTTCCGATAGGCAAAAAGTCATTTGAAGCCTTCAAAAAGCGTGAGTTCAACATGGTGACTGATTATTATCAGTTATTTCAGGATCTTACTTTTGAAAATGTGAGAAATGCTGCCGAATATGCGATGAATTCATTTATTGCCGGTGAATACGATCAGGTAGTGTTGGTATACAACGAATTCAAAAATGTAGCTACTCAAGAAGTGCAGGTGGAGCAATTCTTGCCTATGGCAAAAGATGATTCTACTGAAGAGAAAACTACTGAAACTGAATACCTTTTGGAACCATCCAGAAAATACATTATCGAAGAATTGGTGCCGACTTCATTGAAGATCCAGTTTTATAAAGCTGTATTAGAAAGTAATGCTTCTGAGCATGGCGCAAGAATGACAGCGATGGATAAGGCTACTGAAAATGCCGGTGAATTGCTGAAGGAGCTTCGATTGATGTACAACAGAAGTCGCCAGGCTGCTATTACCAACGAAATTCTAGAAATAGTCTCCGGTGCTAATGCACTTGAAGGCAAGTAATAAACGATAGACCTAATTTCCGAAACCACGGCTCGCAAGGGTTGTGGTTTTTTGTTTTTCTATTGCAGAGTGGTAGCGGCGAAAGATTTATCGCCCTTACTATCCAGTTGCAATGGGTTCCTTTTCAAAAGTCCCTTCCTTGTATCCATCGCTCAAAGAATACATCATACGATTGGTAAAAAGGTGCGCCTCTCTGATCAATTTCTTTAAATATCATCTCTTTTTCCAATAAAGAATCGATGGATTTGAATACCGTAGCTGCACTTCCTAGCTTGTTTTTGCTAATAAAATCCTTGGAAGTGGGGGCGAAAACTACACCTGTTTTTGCGATGGCTACTAAAAGCCTCCATTGCTGTTTGCTCAACAGCGATCTGAAGTGGAAAAAGAACACTTCTTGTTCCTTTAAAATTTTTTGTGCGCAATCCTGCCAATCACCCTGTCCATAGATTTTCTTGATCAACTGAAATAATCTGTTGCAGAGATGCTGGACATAATAAGTACGACATTTCGTCCAAATCAAAATTTCATCTGCTAGAGCATCTGTTAATATTCTCCCATGTTTTGCAAATGTCATGACGATAAACTCCCTGTATTTCTCTTGAGGTATTTTTTTCAGTTTGAATGAATTTGTACTTTTATAAAAAGGTCTTTTCGGATTCGAAAATAGTTCAGAAAGTATTGTTTGTCTGCTTCCGGAAAACAGGAACGTTACACTATGGAGTTGCTGGATAGTACTGCGTAGCCAAGCGTCTGTATTCTTTTCGGGGTAGGAATGGATCTGCTGTAACTCGTCAATAGCCACTATGTTCGGCTGATCAAGTTTTGATAGAAAAATCAAAATATCCTGCACAAGCTTCTCATATTGTTGCACTTGAAAGGAAACCTGTGGAGTGCCACTAAGCTGGTCAAAACTGATAATTGGTCGTAAACCTTTTATAAATTCCCAAACGCGCTTTCCAATTGAGCTTTTTTCAGGAAATGATTGGACCAAAGCGGAACCAAGTGCATCAAGAAATTGCTGCTCATTTTCCGTAGCTAGAATATCCAGATATATGAATCCATACTCATACGGTAATAAATATTTGATATGTTGGATCAATGCAGTTTTCCCTAGCCTTCTATTACCCACTAAAAGACAGGATTGCCCGTTTTCAAGAAGCTTTAGGATATGTGAACTTTCGTCCTCCCGGTCGCAGAAGTAGTCCGAACCATAATAGCTAGTTGTAGGAAATGGATTGCTTGGAGTTTGAAATTTCTTGGTTTCATTGAATTGATTTAATAAGAGTAATTTACCTTTTGTAAATTTCCAAAAGTAAATCTATCTCCTTCTAATTATTCTGATTTGATAGCGCTGCCCTCTATTGGTTTTTATAAGTGGAGCCTTAGGCCTAGATTGAAGCCAATTGTCTTAGCTGAAATCCCATGAAATTCCTCATCAACATTCTTGTAGTTGTTTTCACCTTTTTTGGAGTTATCTCTTCTGCTGAGAAAGCCAAAGCGCAAGCGCGCCTACCAAATATTGTGGTTATTTTAGCAGATGACCTAGGCTATGGAGATATAGGAGCTTTTAACTCAGACAGCAAAATCCCAACACCTCATATCGACCAATTGGCTTCGGAAGGAATGATTTTCACCGATGCGCATACGCCTTCAGCGGTTTGCACGCCTACACGCTATGGGTTTTTGACTGGCAGATATAACTGGAGAAGCACATTGAAGAGCGGTGTACTCACCGGTAATTCTCAGGCCTTGATTCCTGATAATCGTAGCACAATTGCCTCAGTGCTCAAAATGCAGGGATATCACACTGCTTTTATCGGCAAGTGGCATTTGGGTTGGGATTGGGCGACAACTGATGGTGATCCGCTGACCGCTGATGGTTGGGGGCCAAATGATTTCGATCAGATTGACTTCTCCAGTCCAGTGACCCACACGCCAAATGATCTGGGTTTTGACTATGCTTATGGGCATGCTGGGTCACTTGATATGGCCCCTTATGTCTATGTGGAAAATGGGAAAGTGACTGCCGTTCCAGATACAATCACGGTGAATACTGGAAAATATTCTTGGTGGCGTGAAGGCCCAACATCTCCTGACTTTGATCATGAGAAGGTAACGCCGAATTTCTTTGAAAAATCAATCCAATATATAGAGGCCCAAGCAAAAGACGAAAAGCCATTTTTCCTATACCTAGCACTACCTTCTCCGCATACTCCGATATTGCCTCCTGCATACTGGCAAGGCAAAAGCGGATTAGCTCCTTATGGAGACTTTATGATGATGATCGATGATTATGTGGGAAAAGTAAATGCAGCGCTTGAGAGAGCTGGGATAGCCGAAAATACCCTCGTTATTTTCACGAGTGACAACGGAGGTTCTCCAGCCGCAGGACTAGATGTGATGCAAGCAGCAGGACACTTATCCAACTACATCTACCGAGGTCATAAAGCGGATATATTTGAAGGAGGACATCGCGTTCCTTTTATAGCCAAGTGGCCAGCTAAAATCCAGAAAGGGACTTCACGAAGTGAGACAATCTGCCTCACAGATCTGATGGCAACAGGAGCAGAACTTACAGGCTATGAGTTGAAGGATAATGAAGGAGAGGACAGCTATAGTTTACTGAAGTTGTTTGATGCAGATCATAAAGTCGAAAGTTTCCGTGAAGCAACAGTTCATCATTCGATCAACGGGAGTTTTGCGATTCGTGAAGGGGATTGGAAACTGATTATGGCCAAAGGCTCTGGAGGCTGGAGCTTTCCTAAGCCAAATGATCCTGCCGAAGAAGATCTTCCAGACGTGCAACTGTACAATCTATCCGCAGATCCAGGAGAGACTACGAATGTCCATGCCGAAAATGCTGATAAAGTAGCATCGCTAAAAGCCCTTTTATCCAAGTATATCAAAGAAGGTAGAAGTACCCCTGGAGCCCCACAATCGAATGACAAGATCGAGGGCGAGTGAAAGCAGATTGGATTTGTGGAGGATTGAAAGATTTGATAGCGGTAATTTTTTCGCAACGACTCGGCGGCGCAACGTATTACCAGGAACTCTGAATTTGTGATTTTGAGGTAAGAGTCTGGGGTTTTAAGGCTGATACATTACGAAAAGAGTTGCTTCCTGAAATCCTCCAGAGAAATTTTGGTCGCTTTCCCTGACTTAACCTCTTTTATCGCTTCTTCAGTGTTTTTATTATAGCGAACTTCTTCTATCTCAATAAAAGGCAGCGTTTTAAGGTATTCATAGAATGCCTTTGCCTGTTCGCTACGCCTATCTATTTTTATCGTTATTTCCATATCCAATCATTTAGATGATACTACCTCAATAATACATGATTGCATTCCAAAACCTACCATCAATATTTGATCTCCAGTTGAGGATGAACTCTTTACAGAGGAATTACAAATTCCAGAAAATAGAAAAGCGTAGATACAATCTACGCTTAGTGGAGCAACCCCGGAGAGGTGGAACTTTTGGAATCAGAATTGCAAATCCATAAAAATACAGAAGTGTAGATACTCCCGATCATTATCTTGGGCTATGCTTAGAATAACAAGGGTTCTACAAATTCCTGGGAGAATTTCTTAGTCGAGTCTCAGAGGTAACCATTATAATAAATTTATTTAGGGTTTTAGTTTTTTTTTTTATAATTGGATTCACTTTAAACGTAATAGTTATGAACAAAAAAATTTTAACTTTCTTTGGCATGTTTGTTATTGCAATTGTATTGGATTTTTCTAGCGCTATCTTTTCTCCAAGGGGCTCAGAGATTACTTCGATTTTCACTAAGACTTTTGCCCTAGAAGAAGAAGGGGAAAAAAAAGACTGGTATTATTTTGACTGTCCGTATACTAATGGGCAATATTGTAAGACAGTCAAAAGTGATTCATTTTGTGGAAGGGCAAAGAATTCACCTATCAGTGCTTGTCCCCTTTAAGTGATTAATAATTTTGGATTAAACCTGTTTTGCCATATTTGGCTGAACAGGTTTTTAAACTATTTTAATAAAAAATCAAAATGAATTTTTCTCATTTGTACAGGACTATTTTTGTTGCTTGTTCGTTATTGTTTAACTTTTCGTGTTCCCCATCTAGGGAGGCTGAAAGAGTAGATTTTAATGTAACTGTCGAAGATAGATTTATTGAAACACATGATGAGCTCGGGCATTTTTACTACTTCAATCAAGTAAAGAATGATTCTTTAATTATTTTTAATGTTCTCAATCATTCTTTGGAAATAGTAGATTTAAAGGAAAATAGACTAATTAAATCTATAAACTTTGAGTTGAATGGAATGAACTCTGTTGATCAAGTACGGGGTTTTTATTTTCACAATTCAGATTCTATTTTCTTGGCTGAGGGAGATTCAAGAGTTTCACTTATGAATATAAAAGGGGAATTGATTAATAGATATTATAACTTTTCGGATAGTTTTGATGATGGTGATAGGGAAGAACTATACGAAAATAATCCTTCGCTTGATTTTTCTTCCCAGCTTTTATTTAGCCCCATCACCGATGAAATATTAGTGTATTTTCAAAGTTTTGACCAGCCTGAAAAGAAACGTATTTTTTCAGCGTTTTCTATTGAAACGGGAAAATCTAGATCCCTACCAATTTATTATCCTGAGGCTTATTTAGGACAAAGGTTGGATTTAAGTAAACTTTTTTTATCCTCAGCAACACAAAATGAGAATGGCTTCGCTTTTATTTTTTCGGGAAGTCCCAATGTATATAAATACAATCTTGAGACAGGTGAAATCTCCTTTTCTGAAGCATCTCCTCCTTTTGAAAAAGTGGAGGGTGATGAAATTCCATTTGGATCAATATCTAGAGAGGAGAAGCAGTTGTATATGGCAAATAATCCATTTTACTATAAAATTCATTATGACTCTAATAGCGAACTTTACTATCGCTTGAGTAGCCCCCCAAGACCTAATTCTATAGAGGAAGACTTCCACTATGTTAATTACAATAAAATCTTGATATCGATTTTAGATAAAAATTTTCAACATATTTCAGACGTTTATTTGCCCAAACAGAATACTTATAATGTTGGTTTTTCTTTTGTTACATCAGATGGACTATGGATAAGCTATAACTCTATGCATCAAGATGATGAGCGATTTATTAAAGGGGATTTGATAAGATTTAACATTGATTTAGAATAATTCCGTATTAACACCTTTAAAAATCTGATCTCTAATTTTTCGTAGGAGTTTTTGATTTTCGGCGTGTTGATGTATTAAAACAAAACCCTGCAGATTTCTAAAAACTTGGAGGGTTTGTGGTTTATAAAGAGATTGCTTCGCTCTGCTCGCAATGACGTTTGCCCCTACAATCGGATTGCCCTTGCCACCACCTTTGCCATAATTCCCAACCCTTCCGTATTAGGGTGCACTCCGTCAGGAAGCAAATCCTCGTGTCCCATGAATGGAGTATAAAGATCTACTAGCTCAGAGCCGCTCTCATCGGCGATATCGATCAGCATGAGTCGCTGCTCGTTGTTCATCACGTCTGGAGTAATTCCAAAATTTACGCGAGTTACGGGCACAGGAAGGATCACATATACTTTCCCATCTACAGGCATTGTCTTTTTGAATTCATAGATCATGTCGAGGTAATCCTGTCTGAATTCTGAAGCGTATTGCCAGTTCTGTGGTTTGGAATCGTTCGTTCCCAGCATTATGATCAGAATGTCCGCTTGAAAGTCTTTCACTTGCTGAAACTGCGGCTCAATCCAATATGGGTTATCTCCTTTGCGAAGCAATGTTCTTCCACTGACTCCAAAATTACCCACTTCGTAAGCATCACCGAGAATTGTCTGCATCTGTAGTGGCCAGCTGTCAGGATTGTCTCTTCCCGGGCCTTGGGTGATGCTATTGCCTACGCAGGCGATTTTGATAGGTGCTTGCGCCAAAGAAACGGTGGCGAATCCTAGAAAAGCGACTAAAAGTAAATTGAATTTTTGCATGAGTAAAGGGTTATTGGGTTGAGAATTGGCTGGTAAATTACTTATTTATAATTGTCCGCAATGAGGCCATTCAACTTAATCTCTTTGATTGAAAGGTTGGAAGTCAGGTGACGGATGACCGAAGTAGCCGAATTTAAATCCTTTTCCTCATTCTATATTGGCCACATTATATTGGCGTTAATTAAGCAGATATAAGATTTAATGAATTACAATAGCATCTTCGTGTCAACTAGGCACTTTTGCCTATTCCCCCTATCTTTAATCCGTGCAGTTTCTTTTTAAAATCTATCAGCGATTTACCTGGCTTTCAATTGATGTAGTTCTCGGCGCGATGGCTGGCATGCTGTTTTTTGCGAAAGCACTGAGAGCTGAGTTAGACTGGCAGGAATATGCCTTACTGGGAATGGCCGTTTGGTGTATTTATACGGCTGATCATTTGATGGATGCCAGAAAACTTGCTTCGGATCATGCAGAAGACAGGCATCATTTTCACCTTCTTTACCAAAAGTCCCTGTTAGTCATGCTAGGAATAGTTGGCTCAGTTGGTCTAGTTTGGGCGATACTATTCTTTGGGTTTTCGCGTGAGCTGTTTTTAGGTGCTGGATTGGGAGTACTGATTTTATTGATCATGCTCGCTGTCAGGAAACTTGCATCAAAGCAGTTTCACTTGAAGGAACTTAGCTCAGCGATATTATATGCGATTGGTATTGCATGGCTTCCATGGTACGAAACGCCTGAAATAGATTATACCTGGACGGTTTTTAGCTTGACGATTTTGTACATGGGCTTGGCCTATTTGAATTTGATTATGCTTTCCAGTTTAGATACAGAATCCGACAAAAAAGCTGGATTTTCATCTATTGCCACGACCATACCTCAGGAAAGACTCAATCTAAGAATCCGTCAGTTGGCAATTCTATTGATACTTCTTGCTCTCACTGGATTGCTACTGGTAGAGTCTTTCTATAGAATATTCCCGAGTTTACTATTGATCATGCTGCTTTTGCACTACTTGAGCTTTTTCAAATCTGGACTAGGACCCGAACAAATCAGAATGCGAATGGAAATTGCATTCTTGGTTCCGGCACTTACTCTTTTGCTCTAGACGAATGCACTGTGACCTGTAATAGCCCGACCTACGATCAGTGAATTGATTTCTTTGGTCCCTTCATAGCTATAAACAGCCTCCGCATCAGCCACGAATCTCGCGATATCGTAGCGCAGCAAGATTCCATTGCCTCCGAATAATTCCCGGGCATGATCCACTATAGAGCGCATTCGAAGTGTACAGAATACTTTTGCGAGCGAGGCATGCTCATCCTTGAGCATATCATCATCTTGCATTTCCGATAGGCGAAACACCATCGTCTGCATGGCGGTAAGGTCGCCAAGCATCGTCACAAGCATGTCTTGCACGAGTTGGAAGGATGCGATGGGACGACCAAATTGGATTCGCTCGTTCGTATAGGCCAAAGCCAATTCATATGCTCCTCTTGAGCATCCTACTGCTTGCCAAGCTACTCCGGCTCTGGTCATGCGTAGTACTTTTGCGGTATCCCGGAAAGAGTTGGCTTCCTGAAGTCGATCTGACTCGGGTACTTCGCAATTCGTCAGCGTGATCAAGGCATTTTGGACTGTTCGGAGGGCCATTTTATCTTCCATCTTTTCTGCTAAAAATCCAGGATTCCCCTTTCGAACGATAAATCCTTTCACCTGCTGATCTTCCAAATCCCTTGCCCAGATGATCGTCATATCGGAAAAAGTCGCGTTGCCGATCCATTTCTTTTGACCATTGAGAACCCAAGAGTTGCCTTCACGCTTGCAAGTCGTGTTCAATCCGCCAGCCGCACCTGAGCCTACTAACGGTTCGGTCAGTCCAAAAGCTCCGATTTTTTCCAGCTTTTGCATTGGGGGAAGCCATTCTTGTTTTTGAGCTTCTGAGCCACAGAGGTATATCGATCCCATGGCAAGACCGCTTTGTACCCCAAAAAAAGTAGAAATAGACGTGTCGATTCTTGCCATTTCCATGGCTATGAATCCCTCCAGAAGTGCGGAGTGACCCGGACAGCCATAACCTTGATAGGTCAATCCGGCAATATCTAGTTCGGCCATTTTTGGAATAATCTGCATGGGGAATTCCCCTCGATTCCAATAGTCATTGGCAATAGGCTTGATTTCTCGTTCCATAAACTCGCGCACACGAAGCTGGATCTCACGCTCATGATTCGGAAGTGTTTTCCCTAATTCATAAAAATCACCATTAATCGGGGGAATCACCTTGGGTTTACTTCCACCTTTAAGCATTCCCATCATTTTGGAGAGATCTTCCTCACTCATTTGGGAGACAAGCCCAACCATTTTTGAGAGGTCTACTTTTTGGGAAAGCTTGGAGATTTGGTCCAGATCCACCGAGGACAAAAGCTGTCGAAGCCCTCCGATTTTTTTGAAAAGGTTCTTCATATGATATAGTAGTTTTTCAATGGCCATATGGAATCTCGCATGGCTGATAATCATCACACTGTGTGACTTTTTTCATTATGCTCGATTTCATATAAAGGTATTTTGGAGTTTATTCCATTCCTTTAAACTAGTGAAAGATCATTACAATTTCCTCGCTCCATTTTACAATCGCCTCTCCAAACTGGTTTTTGCCGATCAGTTGATGCAGGCAAAAAGCTATTTTGTAGAAAATCTGTCGAAGAAAAGGCTCTTAATTATCGGTGGTGGAGATGGTCTCGACTATCAAGATTTCCAAAGTCAGCTATCAGGAGAATATTGGGAAATCTCCCATGCGATGCTCAGCAAGGCAAAAGTAAATCTGGCAGAAAGCAACCTGACGTTTCATTTGGACTTTTTTCAAGCTGAAAAGGGAAATTTATTTGATGAAGTTTGGCTTCATTTTGTATTGGATACCATGGAGGACGAGGAGATAGTTGATTTTTTGGAAGAAATTAGAAAAAGTATGACCGCACAAGGCAGGATTTATCTTGCTGATTTTTTTCCTCCCAAAAACACCTATCAACGGTTTATGAATCGGAGTATGATTCTTTTCTTCAGGATAACAGCGAATCACAAGCGGACAAATCTTCCTGATTATGAGGGGATTTTTCTTGCCCAAAACTGGGTAAAAAATGCAGAAAAGGAATTCTTGGGTGGATGGATGAAAGCACAGGTTTGGAAATCACACGCAAATATCGGCTAATTCACTCCTGAATTGGTCTGAAGTTACGGTTGATTTTTTTTCGAAAAGCCTGCTGAAATGCGTTAGTAATCAGTTGGAGCTTGGTAGATCTTTGCCACGAAAGGGGACAAAAAACGCAATCCACATTGATCTACTAATTCTATAAATAAACGGAGTTAAAACCAGGATAGCTACCCCTATTAACGTGAGCAAAAGGGTAAGCGAATAATCAGGTTTGAGTAATGATACAGCTACCCAAATTGCTATAAAAACAGCTGTATTGAAGCCGTAGCTAACGAACATAGCACCTAAATAAAAACCAGGCTCGGGTTCAAAATATTGTCCACAATGCGAACACTCCTTATTCATATCCGAAAATTTGGTTGGATTGAGTATTTGACCACGTAGAAACAAGTCTCCTTCATGGCAGCGTGGACATTTGCAGTGATATATACTTTTCAGTGTTGATGATTTCATAGAATTTACAATTAAGGTACTACCGACTTAAAGACAGATTTCTTTATTCGGACAATTTTGTCAAAAATAGGCAATTAAAGACAAAATACTCCTTTATTTTTCTAAGATCTTCAAAATTAAATCATCAAAGTATTTCCCGTTTCCTGGACCGTACCAATTCATCTCGCGTACTTCATGGAAGTTTTCGTCATACAGCTCATCAGGAGTAATGTAGCCGATGTAGCCGCCGTTGAATGTAGTTATGATCAGGTTCAAGTCTCTGCTTTGCGCCAGCTTCTCCCATTTCTCATAAAAAACTCCTGAAATTTCTCCACTTGATGCGATCATCAGCGTATTGCCGATCTGAGTGATGTCGAGGTGAGCATTCGTGTCGCCGAGTAGGTAATTGAACAGCCAAGGGCGGAGGCGTATATTATCAGACACTCTTAGGTGTGGTTCTCTTAAGGAGATTGGCAAGTACCCAGTTCGGATCTGATTGTTCTCAATGGCAGAATAATTTGTTATCCGAAGATTTAACGTTGAATCCAATCGATGAGCGTATAATTTTACCATTTCAGGTGTATTCCCGGACCTAACTGGACTATGGCTCCCCACTGTCCCAGCTGCATAGAGCGCAAATTCAAATCCTCCTTCCTCCAAGTCTTTAGCTAGGTAAAAAGGGTAATCTCCCGACAAGCCCATAAACTTGGGACTCAAAGTGGTGGCATGTGCCGAGTAGGTTAGAAAAGTGGCTTTTTTACCAGACTTTTTGGTGAAAATAAGCTGACGAACAAAGGGATCTGTCGGCCCGTCTTTGACGAATCTATTGGCAACCAAAGCGCCTGCATCAGCTTTTCGATAGTTAATGGAAACTGTATCCTGATTAGCTATCGCGTTTTGCAAAGCTGAAATGCTGCTGTTCACCATCAGGTCAACGATTTTCTGATCGTACCCTCCAAAAGCAATTTCACCCATAGGACCAGGCATGTAGCCACCCATTCCAGAGTGCGTGTGGGTAGCGGTGAAAATTACCTGATCAAGTGGTAGTTTTGCTTCTTTTATAGCTTTATGTATTTGCTCAGCAAGGTTAGGATGAACAATTAGTAATTCATAATTGAGCCAAGCGACTCGCGATTTTCCGTTCGAAAGCGCAATTGCTTTGACATAGCTACTGTCCTGCACGAACTCGTATTTTCCCCTAGGTGCATAGCCCACCAGATCCGCGGGCTCGGCTGGAGTCATGTTGACCCTAGACCAACCTGCAATCCACGTTTCACCTTGGGAAGTTGAAAAAGTGCTTTGATCTAATCTCTCTAAAGTCTCCTTGTAAAAAGGCTGATCCTGAATCGGTGAGCGATCTACTTTTGTTAATACGATCAATCCAATTATTACCAAAACAACAAAAGTCCAGGAAAGGACTTTTGTTGTTTTCATGACGATGCTTTTAGCGCCCATTTTGCTTAATATTCAAAATTACCGTGTGGGCTGTTTATAGTTACTTTTTTGCCTTGATGAGGTTCTACACGACCGATAATCTGCGCCTCTACACCATAGGATTCGGCAATATCGATGATCTCTTCAGCATAGCGCTCGTCGAGATAAACTTCCATTCTGTGGCCCATATTGAAGACCTTATACATCTCTTGCCAGTCAGTACCACTTTCTTCCTGGATGATTTTGAAAAGGGCAGGAGTCTCAAAAAGATTGTCTTTGATCACATGCACATCATTTACAAAATGAAGCACTTTCGTCTGCGCTCCACCGCTGCAATGAACCAATCCATGGATTCTAGATCTCATGTAATTCAGCACATCCACCATAATCGGCGCGTAAGTTCTGGTCGGGGAAAGAACTAGCTTTCCAATATTTACCTGTGCACCTGGTGCTGGATCAGTCAGGTTATATTTTCCTGAGTAAACAAGCTCATCCGGAATAGTTGGATCAAAGCTCTCAGGGTATTTTGTCTTCAAAACTTTATTGAAAACATCATGACGGGCTGAGGTAAGGCCATTGCTTCCCATGCCGCCGTTATATGATGTTTCATATTTCGCCTGACCAAAAGAAGCCAAACCTACAATCACGTCACCACCTTGAATCTGATCATTTGAGATCACCTCATCGCGTCTCATTCTGCAAGTCACCGTGCTATCTACGATAATCGTGCGGACCAAATCTCCCACATCGGCAGTTTCTCCACCTGTGAGAACAGCATTTACACCATTGTCACGAAGCATCTGAAGTACTTCTTCGGTGCCTTGGATGATAGCGGAAATTACTTCGCCTGGAATCAGATTTTTGTTTCTTCCGATGGTGGACGATACGAGGATATTATTGATCGCACCTACACAAAGCAAATCATCTATATTCATGATGATCGCATCCTGAGCGATGCCTTTCCACACACTCAGGTCGCCTGTTTCTTTCCAGTAGGAATAGGCTAGGGAAGATTTGGTGCCGGCACCGTCCGCATGCATGATGTTGCAGTAGTCAGGATCGTTGCCGAGGGTATCTTCTACGATTTTGCAAAAGGCCTGAGGGAAAAGTCCTTTGTCAAGATTGGAAATAGCCTTGTGGACATCTTCTTTGGAAGCGGAAACTCCCCTTTGCATGTATCGTTCGTTCATGTCGATTTTGGTTGACCAGATATGCTTGCAAAGTTAATAGGTTCTATGTAAAAGGGGGAGATATGGAGGTTAAAGTTGAATCGCCTAATGAGAGGTATGAGGTGCAGGTTTTTTGTGAAAATCTATTTTAACCGCAACGCCCATAAAGATTTCGCAAAGTTCACAATTCCTTACTTGGTGCGAAGTCTTCAGACTCGCAATGCAGTGTCCAGACTGCGTTCACTATGAATAATATCGAAAAAATTCTTTCCTCCTACGGGGATGGTTCGTCGAATAAGAAGAAAAGAGTTGTTCTTTGTTTAGTTTGCTTTTTTAACCCAGCCCTAAAGAACTGGGCTGGGTTATTTAGGGCCTTCAGTCCTAATCCTAGAAATTGATTTTCACCTACTAAACTCTTAGCCCAAAGCTCGATTGGAGAGCCTTAAGTGCTGCTTCTGGAGAAGCGTGAAAACGGCATTCTCAAGACTTTCAGTCTTTTTATAAGCAGGATAAAATCATAAGCTGCGCTCTCTGTGTTTTCCTCCGCGCTCTCAGTGGTTAATAGTCTCCCGAGAAGTCATACCTGATTGCTCCAGCACCATTTCTTTCACGCATTCCACCCAGGTATTTTCAGAATTCAAACTAGGAACTAAATCCCACTCTTCTCCTCCCTTTTCCATGAATTTGTCTCTGTATTCTTCCGCCACTTCTACGGTAGTTTCTAAGCAATCTGCAACAAAAGCCGGAGAGAAAGCCAATACTTTCTTGACTCCCTGTTTCGTTAAATCGTCGATCACATCGTCAGTATACGGTTTCACCCATGGGTCATTGCCTAATCTGGACTGGAAGCAGTTCACAGCCTTGTCTTCTGGGATTCCGAGTTTCTCGCATATCAAGCGTGTAGTCTTAAAGCATTGTGCCCGGTAGCAATAATGGTTTTTTGCACCATATTTATTACAGCAAGCACCAAGCTGGCAATACCCATCTACAGAGCCTTTGAGGATGTGCCGCTCAGGAAGTCCGTGGTAGGAGAAAAGGATTTTGTCGTATTCTTTCCCTTCCAGCATAGCTCTTCCCCGCTCTGCCCAAGCTTCCAAGAACAACGGTTGCTCTATGAAATTGCTGATAAATGAAATGTCAGGAATGATCTGCCAGCCTCGTACAATCTCCATCACTTTGTCCTGAACGGAGCCAGTTGATGCGGAAGCGTATTGAGGAAAAAGTGGAAGTACGATGATTTTGGATACATGTGCTTTTCTCAATTCTTCCAATCCGGCTTCAATTGAAGGAGTTTGATAGCGCATTGCGAAAGCTACTTTGTACTGCTTGGGATCAAGTTTTTCTATCAGCCTATCTTTGAGATCCACTGTATGAAATAGCAATGGTGAACCTCGATCTGTCCAAAGTTTTCGGTATTCGTGAGCGGATTTGGGTGCTCGAAAAGGCGCAATGATCAAGTTGATCAGCATCCATCTAAAAACAACCGGGATGTCGATTACTCGCCCGTCCATTAGAAATTCGCGAAGGTATTTTCTTACATCGCCGGTAGCGGTACTGTCTGGAGTTCCCAGGTTCACCAGCAAAACGCCGGTTTTTCCGGTTTTAGTCATGTGCGCTCTTTTGTAAATATTTCTGATTGAAAACCCAAAAATACGTCCGATTGTTAGATTTAGCCAATTGATTCTGGAAATCAACCATAGTAAAAAGCACTCAGATCTTCAGATTCCTTGCCCAACCTATCAAAGGCCCCGCACTCATACTGGCGATAATCGCTAAAATCACCAAGCCAATAAAGAGCGGCTCGGTCACCAATCCGTTCTCTAAAGCTATCAATCCCAGTACTATATCCATACTTCCCCGTGTACTCATACCAAAGCCCGCCACGATGGATTCTTTGCGGGATACTCCTGCGAGTCTTCCTCCAAAATAGGCTCCATAATATTTGGTCACCAACCCTACAATAATCACCACCCCGACGATCCCCGGGTCAAATCCTGTGATGAAGTTCACTTTGAGTCCGATAGAAACAAAGAAGATAGGCGCGAAAATATTATTGATAAACTGGTGTAAAATCTCCTTGGCTTTTTCCGTCAAATACTCCGAATCTCCCAATGCAACGCCAATGATAAACGCTCCAAAAATGGCGTGAATTCCAATGAATTCTGTGAACGACGCAGCCAAAAAACAAACTGCCAATGAAAGAGAAAGTAAGCCTCCTGGCCATGCCATTTTTTTGTTAATCCATGGTAATACCTTGTTGATAAGTCCTTTTCCCACCGTCAGCATGACAAGTGTAAAAAGTAGTGTTAATCCGATTGTGGGCCATACTCCCAAACCTTCACTTCCAGACTCGGAAAGAGATAAAATCACGGAGAAAATTAGCCAGCCTAATACATCCACGATCATGGCTCCTGCTATAATTAGCAGTCCTGAGGATGTTTTGAAGAGATTCAAATCCATGAGAATCCTGGCAACTATGGCCAGCCCGGTAATGGAAATGGCCAGCCCGAAAAATGTAGAGGCGACTATTCTATCATTGATATTTACACCTAAAAACTCAGGGAATGCGTAGGCTACTACAAAACCGGCAATGATCGGTAAGATCATGGAAGCCACAGCTATGTAAAGTGCTTTTTTGCCCTGACTCCACACGATGTGCAATTCTACTTCCAGACCAGCGATGAAGAGCAACAGCACCACGGAGATCTGAACAAAGCCATCAAAGGCTATATTGGTCATCTCATGCGAGCTGAATAAATACTCATGGGCTCCTGGAAAGAAATTTCCGAGAATTGTCGGGCCTAGAATAATCCCGGCAAATATTTCACCTATTACGGCGGGTTGCTTGAATTTCCTTGCTATCTCAGCAAAGACTCTTGCCAGAATAAGAATAGATGCGAGCTGGAGGAGCAGATTTATTACCTCCTTATGGTCTAAAGTTTCCATGGAGGTTTAATTCTTTACGATTAACAAATTACAAGGCAAAGTGCTCAACAGATCTTCCAGGTCATGAGGAAAAATCCTATCGAAGAAGTTTAATTTATAATCATCACCTACCACGAGAAGATCAGCATCGATTTTTTCGCAGAATCTTGCTAGCTCTACCGACCATCTTCCTCCTGTCACTTTAATATTCAGCTTCAAATTTCCCTGATCGATGTTTTTCAAAATCTCCTCCACATACTGCATTTCATTTTGTACCAGCTGCCGGCGAGTTTGCGAAGCTTCTTCTTCTGAATCTTCGCTGGCAGTCCCCATCTGCAGGCCATACATTTTGATTTCATTCAAAATATGAACCTGCTCAGCATTTAGTTGTTTGGAAAAATTGATTCCTACCTCGATCACGTGCCGGGTGATTTCCAGTTGGGTGCCATTGATTACAATTTTCTCGAAAGCGGTGGATCCTATGTTAGGTTCGATCAGTGTCAGCACAGAGCACGGAGCTTTTCTTATGATTTTTCTACCTACCGAACCCATGTAGTAGGTCAGAAATCCTTCGCGCTTCAATGCTCCTGCCACCAATAAATCAGCATTTTCCTCCTTGCATGCTTCGATAATCTTTTTCACCGGCTTTCCCTCTTTCCATATAAGTTTGGTTTTGAGCTTGTCCAAACCAGTTTTGGTAATTATTTCGTCGAGCTTGACTTCGAGATCATCGGTTTTTTTACCAATATGAATCAAGATCAAGTCAGAGCCAAAAAGCTGGACAAGTCGTTTAGTCTCAGAAATCAAAGCTTCCATCCTTGGAGAAAAAGCTATGGCAAGGGCTACTTTTTTATACATTTTGAAAAAGCTAAGGCCATTAAATAAGCGAATTTTCCCCATCTGTCCTATAATTAAATAGCAACTCCACTTATCCCGAGCAATATCCATTCAAGGGCTATTTCAGCACACAGAAAAAGGAAAAGGCATTTTATCACTAAATTTTGCTAAAATTCAGGCAACGATCTTCATAAGGGAATCGACAAAACAGGAGATTATAACCCAAGAGATTTTTGAAATTCAGTATGAGGAAGAGAATCACACAGAGTGAAGATTATCGATCCAGCAAGATTCTCCCTAATCAATTGCGGGACAGGCTATATTGCCATTTTAAAACAATTATAATTATATGAAAAAAACATTACTCAGTTGGTTGTTGATCGGAGGGATGGGACTTTCAGGAGCTGCATTTGCGCAGTCTGATTATCCTACACTCAGTCAACTCAACCAGCGATTGGAGCGCGTGGCTTCCAATGCCTCTGCTGAACTTACCTCACTTACCAAAACCGAAGGAGGCAAAGATATCTGGGTGCTGAAAGTAGGCACCGGACAACTAGATCAAAAGCCAGCCATGGCCGTAGTTGGCGGAGTGGAAGGCTATGAAGTGTTGAGCGTGGAGCTGGCAGTTCAGTTTGCTGAAAAGCTAGTAGCAGATCATGCAGATGCTCTTGAAGCTACCACCTTTTACATTTTCCCAAACATGTCTCCCGATGCCTACGAGCAGTATCACGCTTCGCTAAAATACGAGCGTAGAGGAAATGCTGTCGCGGTAGATCATGACCGAGATGGTACGTCAGGGGAAAATGGCTACACGGACCTGAATGGTGATGGAATGATCACCATGATGCGTGTAGAAGACCCTTTGGGTGAATATATGATCTCAAAAGAAGACGAGCGCGTACTCATAAAAGCAGATAAATCAAAGGGTGAAGCGGGCAAATACTCACTATACAAAGAATCTAAAGATGATGACAAGGACGGTGAATTTGCGGAAGATTTGAAAGAAGGAATCGCTTTCAATAAATCATTGACTTACAAATTCCCCGTATTTGAGCCCTTAGCAGGTGACATGCCAGTGACGCAGAAAGAGTCCAGAGCACTACTTGATTATTTGTTTGAGCAGTGGAATATTTTCGCTTTTGTCACTTTCTCCCCAGCTAACAATCTGTCTTCACCATTGAAGTATAATGCTGGAAACGCCAAAAAACGAATTGTGACGTCCATTTTGGAAAAAGATCAAGCTTTGAATACTATGGTGTCGGATCTCTACAAAGAGATCGTGGAGCAGAAAGCTTATCAACAGGACAACCAAGGAACAGATGGTGATTTCTTTCAATGGGCGTATTTCCACTTTGGTAGATTGAGTTTTGGTACTCCTGGTTATTGGGTGCCTGAATACAAAGATTCTACAGGTAAAGCCAAATCAAATGCAGAAGTCAATTACTTGGCTTGGGCAGATTCGCTTGGAATGAATGACGTTTTCGTTCCTTGGAAAGAAGTGCAGCATCCTGATTTCCCTGGGAAAAAAGTGGAGGTTGGTGGAATCAAGCCTTTTGTGATGACAAACCCTTCTTTTGATAAAGTAGCTGAAATCGCAGATCAGCATACAGAATTCATCTTGAAGCTGGCGGAGATGCAGCCTAAATTGGAGATTCACAACGTAAAAGCCGAATCGCTTGGCAACGGATTGACCCGAGTGACGATGGATCTTTTCAATAATTCAGCTATTCCTACGCATTCGGAAATGGGTGAAAACTCCCGATGGCTACGCAAGATCAGAATTGATATGGATGCAGATGCTGAGAAAATAGTATCTGGAAATAAGATTGAGTTGATGGATTCATTAGAGGCTTATGAGAAAGCAAGTTTAAGCTGGATCATCCGTGGTAATGGGAATGTGACTGTAAAAGCCGGTGCTTCTCATGCCGGATTCACTTCTACTACTTTAAAACTCTAAGCCTTGAAAAAGATGAAATCGAGCAGGGCGCAGAGCGTGACACAGAAAGTATTATTTACAATGCGAGATTCTACCTGCTTGCCGGCAGGTGTGGCCTTTGGAAGAAAAATTTAAACATATGAAAATAGCAAAATTGCTCATTGCCTTGGCTGTAGGTGCACTTAGCCTTGGGAGTTATAAAGCAGATGCGCAGGAGAAATTTTTCCGTGCAGTCGGCACCCCTCACAACCCTAAAGTAGAGATCGCTTTCAACCGATATTATACCTACGAAGGGCTGGTGGATAACATGAAAAAGATTGCGGCAGCACATCCGGATATCGCCAAACTCGAATCTATAGGAAAATCCTACGAGGGTCGCGACATGTGGACGCTGACGATTACTGATTTTTCCACAGGAAAAGACACAGACAAGCCAGGTATGTGGATCGATGGTAACATTCACTCCAATGAAATTCAAGGAGGGGAATTCTCTCTTTACGGGGCTTGGTATTTGACCGAAATGTTTGCAGATAATGAATTTATCCAGCAGCTATTGAAGGATAAGGTGTTTTACATCACACCGACCATCAATCCTGATGCTCGAAATGATTTTTTCCTCGAACCAAATACGGCCAACTCTCCACGATCTGGTATGATGATACTGGATAATGACGGAGATGGAGAAGCTGGTGAGGATGGAATGGATGATCTCGATGGAGATGGCAACATCACGATGATGATCAGAAAGTCTCCGACAGGTCGCTACATCAAAGACCCGCAGGATTCGCGTAAGCTAATAATGGTAGGCGCGGATAAAGTAGGAGAATACGAAATGCTGGGTCAGGAAGGTACAGATGGCGACGGCGATGGTCGTGTGAATGACGATGGTGTAGGTTATTATGATCCCAATAGAGATTGGGGATGGAACTGGCAGCCGGATTACATTCAGCGCGGGGCGTTGAGATATCCTTTCACTCTTCCTGAAAATCGCTCAATCATGGAGTTTGTGATGAAGCATCCAAACATTGCCGGAGCTCAAAGCTTTCACAATTCAGGTGGAATGATCCTTCGCGGCCCGGGTGCTGAAGAGGATGTGGACACCTATAACCGAGAAGACATCAGAATCTATGATGCTATCGCAAAAAAAGGTGAAGAAATGATTCCTGGTTACAGATACTTGACCGTGTATAAAGACTTATATTCTGTATTTGGTGGAGAACTGGATTGGTTTTATGGAGTAAGAGGCGTATTTACCTATTCCAACGAGCTAATGAATTCCTACCTCTATTTCCACAAAGAATCTGAAGGACGAGGACAAGACGAAATGTTCAAGGTGGATGAGCTATTGACCATGGGTGATGCTTTTGTAAAGTGGCAAGAATTTGAGCACCCGCAGTTTGGAACAGTGGAAATCGGTGGGTTTAAGAAAACATTTGGCCGTGCTCATCCAGGTTTCTTGCTAGAGCAGGATGCACATAGAAATATTGCATTCACGATTTATCATGCCTATCACACGCCAAAGCTATCAGTGATGGATGTGAAGGAAGAAGATCTCGGTGGAGGTTTAAAAGCAATCACAGCTACAATCTTCAACGAGCGTTTGATGCCAACTCATGCAAGCCAGGATCTCAAATACAACATCGAAAGACCTGACTATGTAACTATCTCTGGAGCTAAAGTTGTCGCGGGATTTGTAATAGAGGATGAAGACTTCAACAAGTTCACTGAGCAAAAATTGAATCCTGAGAAAATCTCTGTAGCTAATGTACCTGGAATGACCGGGGTAAAAGTGAAGTGGATAGTGTCCTCAGGGTCTAACTATTCCATTACTGTGGATTCTGCCAAAGGTGGAAAAGCAAGCTGGAAGAAATGAAAATCAGTCCAAAGTGATCAGTCGCAGTAGTTCTGTGAATGAACTTTAGTAAAATGAATAAAATACGAGGCAGAGATGCTCCGTATTTTTTTTAGGAGTTTTTTGTAACCACAGGGACACGGAGATTTGCACAGAGGCCACTAGTTTTGATTTTACCTATAAACTGAATTATTATGTATTTTTTCAAATCCACTTGTGATATATTTTTTCTGAATGTCTTTATTACTTTCCGAAAAACCGGAGCCCAACTGGTGAGAGAGGAGATGTAATATTGATTTGACATCAGGGAAGAATGGATTGAATCTTAGGTTGTGTTCTCCGTATTTGCATCTGTGACCACAGTGGTTAATTGACATTTGGAGAAAATAATCGCAGCACCCTGAATTGCTTGTAAACAACAAAACCCCGCCTGATTGCTCAAGCGGGGCTAGTTTATAGAGAGTTGGTATAGTTTATAGGCTAGTCACATATCCTTCGAATCCTGATGCAGTTTTTACTTTAAAGTTGATACCTGCTCCACTTACGTTTTCGATAGTGTAGATTTTGTGAAGTCCCTGAGGATTGTCGATTTTCTCAGTATGGATCAATTTGTCTCCGTCATAGATCATCACTTCTACATCTTTAGCTTGTAGGTTGCTCACAAGCAATCTATACTGGTTGTCACCCAATTGAGAAACTCTAGAGAATACAGTTGGAGTTTCTGCTACAAAGTTGGTAAACGAGGCAGTACTCAAAACGCCTGAGTCGTCTTTAACTTCTATAGTGTAGTTTCCTTGGGGAAGAGCTTTAAGATCATATTTTTTAGCAAAAGCTTCATTCTTTGAGATTCTGTCTCTCATGATCAAGCGATCATCTGAATCTGTGATTCTTACGATCACTGTACCCTGTGGTGCTTCATTGAAGGCTACGGCTACCTTAGTGGTTTCAGTTTTTCTGATTTGAACTGATGTACCTTCTGTTTTGGCAAAGGCTCCTGCAGCGATCCCCGCTACAAAAAGCAATGTGAATAATTTTTTCATCTTAATAATTGGTTTGAATAGGTTCTAAATTTGTGTAACCGCCAGACGGCTGATCCGTCTCTAGGTGGGGTATTTTGGGCCACACTTTCCATCGGGGTAACCGATTGGTTTGTTATTATGATTCAAAGGTAAGAAAAAGAGTTTTAATTGCAAATAATACAATAAACAAATGTTTATGTTAATGATTTGGTAATATAAAGACTGAATTGTTGATTTATTAGTAAAATTACTCCGCAATCGTTCGCATAACTTTATTTATTTTGGCAAAAGGAAGTTATTTAAAACAATATTCTAATAATATCAGTTTTACAAAATCATGTCACAACATGAATTCATTATAAAAGTCGAAAACAGATTTATATTTTGTTGAAAATAAAAATTTAACCAACTGAATTTCTCTCCGTTACCAGTATAAAGCACTAACTACTATGAAAGCATTTTGGAATAATCAGCTGCTTGCAGAAAGCAATGAGACTAAGATCATCGAAGGAAATCACTATTTTCCACCTGGGTCAATAAATAGGGATTTTTTTAAATCATCGAATACACACACTTCATGTCCTTGGAAAGGGAAAGCATCTTACTTCAGTCTTGAGGTAAACAGTGAAGAAAACAAAGATGCTGCTTGGTATTATCCTGATCCTAAGCCAGCGGCTAGTGAAATCAAGGATTATATAGCGTTTTGGAAGGGTGTGGAAGTCACCAAATAGCTTCAAAAAGGCTATCCTTTTAAAAGAAATGGCGGAAAATCTTTTCGATTTCCGCCATTTCTATGAGAGATGATAGTTACTTAATTCTTGTTTTTATAGTTTGTGGCCTTGGCTATCAATTCTTGATCGAAGGAACCCTTAAGTTCCACTACCATCAAGTCACCCTCATCACCACCAACAAGAACGACTAAATCGGAAATCTTATTGCCACCTTTAGAATAAACCATCACCCCACCTTTTTTTCCTTCGGAAGCTTCCATCAGAACCTCATATCTTTCTCTCTCTAGGCCCTTCTGAAGCGCTTTGTATTCTTGGCGTGCATCATCTGCATGATCAGGTAGCGTAAAGAAATTCAACTTCTCGATAGACTTGGCCACGGTAGCCATGTCGTTTTTGTCTATATCGATTTTGAAGCCTTCGGCAAAATTCATGAAATTGCCTCCCAGCTCCAAATGGAAGAAGTCATCTTCACTCTTATATTTTTCATACAGCGCTTTGACGCTTTTGCTCTGTGCCTGAGCAGCCATCACTGATCCAATCAGTGCTATAGTTAGAATTAGCTTTTTCATAGTATTATATAATACGGTTAGTTTGAATGATTTTTTAATTTCCGAAACCCAGGCTACTGTTTTACAGTTTCGCGTTACTTGTTACTTGTTACTTGTTACTTGTTACTTGCTACTTATTTCACCCCTTTTGGCCCCTTGCTTCCTTTCCCATACAAATCCATTCCTGGGATATCTGTCTTCTCCGCAAGCAGGTTTAGATCCTCGTAGGTGAAATTCCCGAGCATAGATAGAAGTGTGAAATCACCTTCTTCTCCAGAGATCATCATAAGTTCTTTTACCAAGCCTCCTTCTTCACGCACCATAAACTTCAGACTGCTTCCTTTGTCTTCAACGACCATCAGATCCTCGTATTTATTTCGAGTTAGCGTTCCCATTGCTTCCTTGTAGAAGGCCATCCCATCGACTTCTTCTGAGGAAAGAATCCGAATGCCTTTCACTTTCTGAATCAATACCCCCAAATCCTCAGAGTCTTTATCTGTACCGGCATTGCTTTTCAGAAAGCCTCCAGCCATCTGCATCATCTTTGGGCTGATATATACCCTGGAAAATCTATCATCGTCCATATACTTGGAGAAAAAACGCTGAATAGCATCATCCTGAGCCTGTACCTTTATAATAAAGGCAAATAGCACTAGCGGAATTAGTATGAATTTTTTCATGTGTTTATAATTTGATTTTAATTGGCCATACCTGCGTGCGGGCAGGGAGGTGGAATCTTAAATGGTTATCCCGAGCTATCGGGACATCCCAGTGTGTGACGATTGGGGCATGTTCGATTTCATGGCTTATTTTATTGTTGGGTTGCCAAATAGCTGGTTGGTCGTATTCAAATATTTTAAATCATTCATCACATGCATCTCCTCCTGTCCTCTGGAGAGGTTGGTTTGTATCAGTGCAAAGGCCTGCATCACTTCCATGTAAGCCTCTCGTTCTGCTTGCTTTTGCTCATATACTGTCCATCCCCAAGCAGTTCCAATCAAAATTGCTACTGATGCTGCCCAACTCATCCAACTCCTGGATTTCATCGGTACTACTTTAGCTGGCATTTTTAGATCTGGCTCTTCAGTAGAAAAGTCACTTATACCTAAGAACAAAGCTTTCTCATCGGCATATCCTTCTGCTGACAGAAGTAGCTCTTTTAACTCCTGCTCCTCCGCTAGGCTGCTCTTAGCATCCCAGTATTTATCGAGTAATTCGTCTATTCGCGGATTCATTTGATTGATTTTTGGTTGAGCATCCGCTCTCGAATGCTTTTTCTGGCACGGTGAAGGTTTACTTTCACCTGTTCCAGACTTATATCTAAGTGCTCGGTTATTTCCTCATAACTCAATCCTTCCACTTCTCTAAGATGAAAGATCTCTTGCTGGCGCAAAGGCAATCCTTTCACAAGATTCATCACTTGCCGCACCGAGTCTTTTATGTCTTCAGAAACTGACTCTTCCACTTTCAATTCTTCCAGGCCATCTAGAGAATCCAATTTCTTAGTTTGACGGAAGTGCATCAAGACTTCATTTTTCAGACTTCTTACCAGCCAACCTGCAAGATTTGGATGACTGCGAAGTTCATCTTCCCGTTCGAAAGATTTTTCGAAGACATTCTGAAGCAGATCCTCTGCAAGGGATCGGTCCCTCACCCAGAGATACCCCAGCCTGTAGAGCCTGCCTCTTTGCGGCCAGATATGTGCTTCAAAAAATGACTTCATTTAATATGGTAATGCATGGAGATGGCGAATGTTACAGTTGAAATGGAAAAAAAGTAAAAGTTTTTTCAAACATACTATACTAGAAAAACTGAGACCTCAAGAAGCTCAGTAATTTATGCTTTTGGCTGAGATGGCTAACTATTCTAAATTGCTTCTAAATTAGAGATGAAAATAGTATGCATGCCTACTATTTATTAATTTGCCTTTCGGGTATCCAAAAAATGATTCAGTCTTATGGTAAAGCAATTGCAACAATAATGAGTAGGGGCTACATATATGAGATAAAAAGAGGCGTGACTGATCCGATTTTCTGTTCAAAATATGAAACTGTGCCCTCTGCGAAATCTTTATGCTCTTTGTGGTTGAAAAAATGCATAAAAAAAGCCATGAATTGCTTCATGGCTAGTGGTGATAAATGGACTCGAACCATCGACTCACGGATTTTCAGTCCGATGCTCTACCAACTGAGCTATATCACCTTGTTTGTAAAGTGATGCAAAGGTAGATATTTCAGTTTTTGAAGCAAGTCATTTTATAAAAAAATATAGATTAAAACCCTAGAAACACGCTAATAACATCATTATGAGCTTTTTACCTCAACTTATATTTTTGATCATTTTGGGAGCGGCTAGCTTCTTTCTGATCAAACGAGTTAAATTCCTCCGCAGAAATATTCTTTTGGGCAAATCAGAAATCAGAAATGATCAACCTGAGAAGAGATGGAAGACCATGCTTTTGGTGGCTTTCGGACAGCAAAAGATGTTTAAGAGATTTATCCCTGCTTTTCTTCACTTCTTCGTATATGTGGGCTTTCTGGTGATCAATCTTGAAGTCTTGGAATTTGTTTTGGATGGAATTTTGGGAACCCACCGACTCTTCGCTCCCTATTTAGGAGGAGTTTATACTGCGGCAATGAATGTATTTGAATTTCTCGCATTCGCTGTTCTCGTTTCATGCGTCATATTCCTGATTAGGAGAAACGTCACGAAAGTCCCACGTTTCACGAAGCCTGAAATGAAGGGATGGCCAGCCATGGATGCTACTATTATTTTGGTTGTCGAGATTGTATTAATGGTTGCTATTCTGAAAATGAATGCAGCTGATCAGATTTTGGCTTCGAGAGGTGTAGGTCATTACATCTCTGTGGGAGGACTATTTTTCAGTAGTTTTCTAACTCCAATTCTTGAAAATTTCAGTACAGAGTTTCTGATTTTCGTAGAGAGGGCCGCTTGGTGGTTTCACATTGTAGGAATTTTAGCTTTTGCCATTTATGTGACTTATTCAAAGCATTTACACATTTTCCTAGCCTTCCCTAATACGTGGTATTCGAATCTGAAGCCTAAGGGAGAAATGGTAAATATGCCCGCAGTGACCAACGAGGTCAACATGATGCTTGGAATTCCTACGGATGCGCCTGTTGACCCACCTGCTGAAATCGGCAGATTTGGAGCCAAAGACATCAATGACTTGAGTTGGATCCATGTGATGAATGCCTATTCATGTACCGAATGTGGTAGATGTACTGCAGAATGTCCTGCAAATCTGACAGGCAAGAAACTTTCTCCCCGAAAAATCATGATGGATGTGCGGGATCGTGCTGAGGAAGTAGGAAAAAGCTTGGATGCAGGTGGTAAAGGCCTTGAAGATGGAAAGTCACTATTGGGAGATTATATTACCAAAGAGGAATTAAATGCTTGTACAAGTTGCAATGCCTGTGTGGAAGCTTGTCCTATAAATATCGATCCGCTGGCAATCATTTTGGATATGCGGCGCTACGTGGCCATGGAGGAATCCGGAACGCCGGCGCAGTGGAACGCGATGTTCCAAAACATGGAAACCAGCTTTGCGCCATGGAAATTCAGTCCTCAGGATCGTTTTAACTGGGCTGAGAAAGTGAAAAATGAAGAGATTCCAGATTAGAAATTGAAAAATTTATCAGGTGTTTTAATCATTGACAAACAAGCAACAACGAGTTTGTTTAACACTGGCAATGAGGCTACTTCGGTCATCCGTCATCGGTCATCCAGCCTGTCAAACAAGGAAATAAGGATGCTGTCATAATTGCGGCAAATCATATAAACTAATCACCATGTCAACATATAAAGTACCAACTATGGCCGAGATGGCCGGCAAAGGAGAAAGTCCAGAAGTACTTTTTTGGGTAGGATGTGCCGGATCTTTTGATGACCGATATAAAGCCGTGACTCAGGCTTTTGTGAAGATTTTGAATAAAGTCGGAGTGAGTTTTGCCGTACTTGGGCCAGAGGAAGCTTGTACTGGCGATCCTGCAAGACGTGCCGGCAATGAATTTCTTTTCCAGATGCAGGCTGTTGCAAACATCCAAGTGATGAATGGTTACGATATCAAAAAAGTAGTCACTGCTTGCCCGCATTGCTTCAATACCATCAAAAACGAATACCCGGCTTTGGGCGGAAATTACGAAGTGATTCACCACTCGCAATTTCTCCAACAGCTGATCAATGAAGGCAAAGTGGCATTAAAAGGTGGAGGAGAATTTAAAGGAAAGAAAATCACTTTTCACGATTCATGCTTCTTAGGGCGTGGAAACGGTGTGTATGAAGCGCCAAGAGATGTCATCAGGGCTTTAGATGTGGAATTAGTGGAGATGAAGCGTTGCAAAACCAAAGGACTTTGCTGCGGAGCAGGCGGAGCGCAAATGTTCAAAGAACCAGAGCCAGGAAAAAAAGACATTAACATCGAACGAACAGAGGAAGCTTTGGCAACAGGAGCCAGCACAATTGCGGTTGGGTGTCCTTTCTGCCTTACCATGATGACAGACGGTGTAAAGAACAAGGAAAAAGAAACTGAAGTGAAAGTCTATGACTTGGCAGAAATGATCGCCAAAGACATGGGAATTTAGGTTTATTGTATATCCACTTTTCTACCAGTAAGCAGTTAAAAGCATCCAAAGATTAAGTAAACCCACCGATCAAGGTGACTTCGGTCTTCCGTCTCCCGATAGCTATCTCAGAGGACGTGCTTTTGGCAAGAAAATATTCTGAACCGGGTTACCATAGTTCGGTACCGCCACTGATGTCATCGCAAGCATCCCAACCAGAATCCCGCACGTGCTTGCTGGTGATTCCAGGAGCGACAATTCATACAACGGCCTTGCAGAGAGTCTTGAAAATTAGCAAAAAAACATCAGCTAAATTAGACCCGTTAGCTTACGAAGTCAACTTTATCAAAGTAGAGGGAATTGCGGATAACCAAGTAAGTTTTTCAATGAATCAATTTGACCCTTTTGGCCGTTAGGTAGAAAGGGTTTTTCTTTACCAATAAGAAACAAGCAATTATGTACGTTGAATTTAAAGATATGTCAGAAGATTCACGGGTTTGGGTTTACCAGGCCACACGTCAATTTTCTGAGCAGGAAAAAGAGTTGATCACCTCCAAATTATCCATCTTTTGTGATGGCTGGAATACGCACGGCAACAGAATGCCGACCTCATTTCAGATTTTGGAAGAGCAGATATTGGTGTTGGCAGTAGATGAGTCAGGCTTGGGAGCAAGCGGTTGCTCCATTGATAGTTCTGTCAGGACTTTGCGTGAGCTGGAAAATGAACTTCAAAACAACATTACCGATCAGGGCAAGGTGACTTTCAAATCCAGATCAGGTGAAATCACCGTAGCTCCTGCGCTGGGAATCAAGTCAAAAGTCACGTCTGGAGAGATCGATTCTCAAACCTTGGTAATCAACCCACAAGTTCAAAGCAAAAAAGACCTCGAAAGTGTATGGATTTTGGCAGGGAATAGCTGGCTGAACCGATACTTTCCAAATTAATTTAGTAATATTCAGAATAGATCATCAATCGCCCTTTCAGATGAAATCGAGCATGACTCAAGCGTCACATACTTGGATGTCCCGATAACTATCGGGATAACCATTTAAGATTCCACCTGGCGGCAGGCAGGTGTGGCCAAATAAAATCAAATTATAAACAGATGAAAAACCATTTTTTTTGGATTTGTCTTTTACTCCTCGTAGGAGTAAGCTCATGCAAAAGCCTTCAGGAAAAAGGAAATGACCAGTTTCTTTCTGGTCAGTACCAATATGCCATTAATTCTTTTTCACAAATCTTGGCAGATGACCCCGAAAACCAAGAAGCCAATCAGGTAATCGCGGAGAGCTACAGGCTATCTAATAGAATTGAAGATGCGGCTCCGTATTACCAAAAGTTAACGGAAGAAGATCCTACTTTCGATAGCTATTACCGTCTAGGATTGAGCTTAAAAGCACAAGATAAAGATGAGGAGGCAAAGGAAGCATTCGAAAAAGCAAAGGGACTCACACAGGATGAAGTCTATTTGGCAGAGACTCAGCGTCAACTTGAAACCATCAAATTATCTGAAGGGATAGAGAATTACTGGCCTTACCATGTCTTGGTTAATTACAAAGACCTCAATACGGCTGGCCCCGATTATGCGCCGGTCATCAGTGAAGATTTTATTTACTTCACCTCTGGCCGTCAGGCAAGTGGACTTTATCCTGCTGATGGCTCACCATATACTAAATTATTCAGAGCAAGAGCTGAAGGAATTCGAGTTGATGTAAGTGGAACTCAAGCCCTTCCTGAATTCAAAAATGAAGAAGGTCTAAATCAGGCAGCAATCACGATCAGTCCTGATGGAAATACGATCATCTACGCCAGAGGAAATTCTACTTCAGATAAAGATCTACCGGAAACAGCACTTTTTGTATCTTATTTCAGAGGCGGTGGCTTTACGCAGCCGATTTGGATGCCCATAAATGAGGATGAAACTTGGTGGAATTCCACTCCTGCCTTCTCAGAAGATGGCTCTGAACTGTATTTTTCTTCAAATAGACCAGGAGGTTTTGGAGGAATTGATCTCTACAAAGCAACCAAATTAGCTAATAGCGATTTTGGAAATCCGGTCAACCTTGGTCCCAACGTGAATACACCCGGAAATGAGCTTTTCCCAAGACCAATGGGAGATGGTAAATTCTTCTTTTCATCAGATGGACATCCTGGCTATGGTAAACTTGACCTTTTCGTAGCTGAAAAAGACGCCTCTAGTGCTCAAGTGATCAAAAATCTAGGAGAGAATTTCAACAGTATTGATGATGATTTTTCACTTTTCTTCACAGAATATCCTAAAGCTGGTTTCATCTCCTCAAATCGTGAAGGTGGCGTAGGGGATGACGATATATATTTCTTTGAAGACAAGACTCCAAAGCCAAAAATCATTAACGTATTACTGAATGTCTATACGAAGCAGCGTGTTGCTGGTGCTGATGATGCAGTACTCGAGCAAACGAGAGTGGTGTTATATGATAGTCTCAGCAAGCAAGCAGGCGGAGATTTCTCCAATACGAATGGTCGTGTAAGATTTACCTTGACGCCAGATGCGGACTTTACAATCATCGCTTCTAAGAGTGGCTACTTCTCCAAGTCTATGCCTTATACTACTAAAGGCAAGACTCCTGATGTTTCCACACTGATACAGGACGTGACCAATATTACCTTGGATACCACGATAGTGTTGGATCAGCTGGTTCTGGATCGTTCTATTGTATTGGAAAATATCTATTACGATTTGGATAAAGCTGATATTAGAACTGATGCAGCGGTAGAACTGGGTAAATTGGTTCAGATTCTGAAAGACAATCCAGCGATCAGAATCGAGTTGAGCTCGCATACTGATGACAGATCATCCGATCAATACAACCAAGACTTATCTCAGCGAAGAGCACAGTCGGCAGTTGATTACATGGTTTCTCAAGGTATAGCAACAGATAGATTGGTAGCTAAAGGTTATGGCGAAAGTCAGTTGATCGTCAAGAGTGCAACTACAGAAGAAGAACATCAGACGAACAGAAGAACTGAGTTTAAAGTAATTGAGATAAGAGAGTAAGCTGAACATACAGCTCCAACTAAAAATGAACCTGGACTTTCTCTATAGATTGAGTCCAGGTTCTTTTTAGTTTAAATCTCGTTCTCCCTCATGATTGGAAGATCTTTAATTTAGTTTTTAAGAAAGTAAAAATTTCACTTCGCTCAACTCTTTGTCAATTTGATTCACTCCTTTGAGAATTCTTTTGGTCTGGGTAGCTGATGGTTTTTTGTTTCCCTTGATATACTGCCAGCAAACTTTGATTCATTCCGATTCTTTCTGATATAGCATTAGCGTTGATTACCTTATAAAAATCAAAAAAAGCTCGCCATTTCAATTTTTATCTTCTCAATTGAATAATCGAAGCCTTCTTCTTCAAATGATAAGTTGATTACGTCTAATATCATGGCTTTTAATTCATCGAAGCTATCCCCTTAGGTAGCAATTAACTTTTCTTCCACATTGGTAATCGCACTATAGCCCAAGTCTTCTTTGATCACTGCGATGCTTATTTTTGGCATTTTCATCATTTTTTAGTTTCGATTTTCGCTGGCTTTAGGATTGCATTTAACACTCCTTTCTTTACTTCCTTGGCCCCATGAAAAGGATCAGGTATAGTTTGAGACCGTTGCAAAAAAGCATCCTTGTAAATCATCTCCGATTTTTCGGTTTTTTTTTGCTCTGTTTTTC
>NZ_MSSW01000069.1 GCF_002150685.1 Algoriphagus antarcticus | reverse complement strand
TATCTTTCTATTCAGTTGCTATACAGGGTTGGCCTACATAGATGTGAAAAATCTTCAAAAGAGTCAGATCTCAGTTGGAATTGACGGTGAGCAATGGATTTACACTCATAGACAAAAAACAAATTCCCCTACCCGTTTGCCATTATTGCCCAAAGCACTTGAATTGATCGAAAAATACCGATCACATCCCCAATGCCAAGATGGAACTCATGTTCTACCAGTTCTGAGTAATCAAAAGATGAATTCCTATTTGAAAGAAATTGCCGATGTCTGTGAAATAAACAAACCTCTCACCTTCCATATCGCTAGGCACACGTTTGCCACCACGATCACCTTAGCAAACGGAGTTCCAATCGAAACTGTATCGAAAATGCTTGGGCACAAATCGCTTAAACAAACCCAACATTATGCTAAAATTCTAGATACTAAAATAAGCTTTGATATGCAGGCATTGAGGGATAAACTCTCTTAACTGCCAGGATTTCATAAGTGGATCTAAAGAAAATATCCCAAAAAATTGATTCTGCCATCTTATAAGAAGTCGGAAACTCATTAATGAATTTTAAATTGAACGTTACTAATGGAAAATCTAATCGAAATATATCAGGGTAATGATGGCCAGACTCAAATTGAAGTGAAGTTTGAGAATGAAACTACCTGGTTAACAAACAGCCAATTAGTAGAGCTATTTAAATCCAGTAAAGCAAACATTAGCGAACATATCAAAAACATCTTCGAATCTGAGGAACTAGATAAAGTCTCAACTGTTCGGGATTTCCGAACAGTTCAAATGGAAGGTAAAAGAGCAGTTGAAAGAGATAGAGTACATTATAACCTGGATGTAATAATCGCTGAAAGCTGAAAACTATAATTCAAATTCAAAATTAATTGATAGAGTACATTATAACCTGGATGTAATAATCGCTGTCGGTTACCGGGTTAATTCCAAAAGAGGCACTCAATTCCGTCAATGGGCAACCCAAAGACTCAAAGGCTTCTTAGTCCAAGGCTACGCTATCAATGAGAAGAGGTTATCGCAGAAGCAGCAAGAAGTCCAAACGCTGAAAGATGGAATTCGAATTTTAAGCAGAGTAATTGAGCAAAAAGCACAGGATCAAAACTTGGATTGGCTGAATCACTTTGCAAAGGGGCTAGAGTTACTGGATGATTATGATCATGAGAATCTGGACAAAAAAGGATTAAGTAAGAGACAAGCCAACTATCCAGAACTAAGTGATTATAAAATGGTGATTTTAGCAATGAGATCAGATTTTGAATCAGGAGTATTCGGTAAGGAGAAAGATGGAAGCTTTGAAAGTGCTATTTCACAAATCACTAAAGGCTTTGGAGATGAAGATTTCTATCCTACCCTAGAAGAAAAAGCAGCTACACTTCTATACTTGATTGTGAAGAATCATGGGTTCGTAGATGGCAACAAACGAATAGCAGCAGCTTGCTTCCTTCTCTTTTTGCAGTCCAATGATTTGCTTCACAATAGTGAAGGGATTTCGATTATTAGCAATGATGCACTAGCCAGCTTAACTCTTTTTCTCGCATCAAGTAAACCTGATGAAATGGACACAGTAAAGAAATTGGTAATTAGTGTTTTGAATAGAAATAATTAGTATTCAAAACTTTTCAACTACCCTTCCTAATCACCAGATGCTTCTGAGCCGGATCATTCAATAACCTGCTCATCTCGGCTTGAATAATATCTTGCACATCCTGTTTGATCTGCAGGTAATTTCGCTGTACGATGGTATTGTCCAGCTTTCGGATTACAGGGATTGCCTGATAGTTATCCTGCTCCTTTTTCAATGCCTTATGATCGTTGATAATTTCAGAATGG
>NZ_MSSW01000068.1 GCF_002150685.1 Algoriphagus antarcticus | reverse complement strand
CTGATTAACAGTCAGATGCTCTAACCAGCTGAGCTAAGAAGGAATTTTGTCTTTCATCCGGAGCTTGTTCCGAATTGGTGATGCAAATGTAGGAGGCTATTCCATTTATTCCAAACTACAATCATGAAAAAACTATGATTTTATTGAGTTGTGACTGGTTTTGCTTCACATTCAGGTACTTATTTTTCTAAAAATCTGATCAAAAATGAATTAATGGTCAGAAGAACAGTAATACCAAATGAATTTAGTAATTTATTACTCGTTACTTTTTATTACTCGATCCTATGCCTCATGAATAGCAAAATTAATCGAAACGTTTTGGTCGAAATTAAGCTTTAAAGAAACTAGGATTACAGTTTTACTCCTTGTAAAAATTAATGAAGCCTTTGAAGTTGTTGGAAGGTCTCATTTAAAATTTGACGAATGAAAGCCAATCCCTTTAATTACAAAAGCGGGGCTTGTCGGTGTTTAATTAAATTATTGAAGCAGAATTATTTTACCTAACATATAAACTCAAAATGCCAAAATATTACTTGACAATTAACGGAAAAAGCAAGGAAGTGAATGCCGTAGAGGATATGCCACTCTTGTGGGTAATTCGAGATCTTCTTGGAATGAAAGGAACTAAGTATGGGTGTGGTCAGGCTCTTTGCGGAGCTTGTACTGTGCATCTGGATGGAGTTGCAGTGAGATCTTGCTCTTTGCCGGTTTCTGCTGTAGCAGAGGGTAGTGTCACGACCATCGAAGGGCTGTCGGAAAATGGAGATCATCCCATTCAAAAGGCATGGGTGGAACATATCGTGCCACAATGTGGGTATTGCCAATCAGGTCAGATAATGAATGCTGCAGCCTTATTGAATTCAAATGCTAGTCCTAGCGAATTAGAAATCGAGGAGGCGATGGCTGGGAATTTATGCAGATGTGGTACTTATAACCGTATCAAAGAAGCGATCACGTCTGCTTCAAAGTCGCTTTAATTTTTCCACACAAAAACTACATCCATGCTTCCAAATATCCCATTTCTGAAAAACAAAAAAAGAGAAGATCAAAGTAAGGTTTTTGCACCTTCGCGAAGAGACTTTTTAAAATTAGGTTCACTTGCAACAGGGGGACTATTCCTAGGAGTGAGTTTTGAGTCCTCAGGTTCAGAAGGTGAATCCGTTAATTTTGCGCCAAACGTCTATATCAGTATCAATTCAGATAATGAGGTGACTTTGGTAGCACATCGATCTGAGATGGGCACAGGAATCCGCACTACGCTACCACAGATTCTGGCTGATGAACTCGGAGCCGATTGGTCAAAAATCAAAATCATCCAAGCTGAAGGTGATGAAGATAAGTACGGTAACCAAAATACCGATGGATCATTCTCAGTTCGGATGTTCTATGAACCGATGAGAAAAGCTGGGGCTACAGCTAGGCACATGTTGATTTCGGTAGCAGCAGCTGATTGGGGAGTGGAGCCTTCTGAATGTGATACTCAAAATGGCATGGTAGTCCATGCAGGTAATGGAAAGAAAATTAGCTTTGGAGATTTGGTAGGAAAACTTAAAGATGCTCCAGTACCAGCTCCTGAGGATGTGAAATTAAGAGATTTCTCGAAGTATAAACTGATGGGTACAGACGTGCCGATTTATGATTTGAAAGACATTACTAGCGGTAAAGCAGTATTTGGAGCGGATGTTGATTTACCTAACATGAAAATAGCTGTGGTGAAGAGAACGCCTGTAATTGGAGCAAAAGTAATTTCCTATAATGATGAAAAAGCTTTGGCAGTACCTGGTGTCGTCCAGGTAGTGAAAATCGAAGGCTCTGGCTTTCCTCCCGGGTTAGACAAAGCACTTGAAGGAGTTGCCGTGATTGCAGATAATACTTGGTCTGCCATCAAAGGACGAGATGCACTGGAGGTCGAATGGGATTTGGGAGAAAACCAAAATTATAACTCAGATCAGCAGCAAGCTGAAATGCTTGAGAGTACCAAAAGCAATGGAAAAGTAAGAAGAGAAAGAGGTGATTTTGATGCAGCTGGAAGATCGGCCTCTAAAACTTTGGAAAGAACTTACGAAGCTCCTTACTATGCTCATGCAACCATTGAGCCACCTGCGGCAATCGCTGACGTCAAGGAAGATGGTTCCTGCGAAGTTTGGGCACCAAGTCAACATCCACAGTGGGCTAGAGGTGCAGTAGCTGCTGCAATAGGAGCAGATATTGCCAAGGTCAAAGTAAACGTAACCTTGCTCGGCGGTGGATTTGGAAGAAAATCAAAGCCGGATTTTGTAGTGGAAGCAGCGCTGCTTTCAAAGGCCGCAAAAGCCCCTGTTCGGGTTCAGTGGACAAGGGAAGATGATTTACATTTTGACTTTTTTCATTCCCATAGTGCACAGCGAATCACAGCAACGTTAGATTCGGCAGGGAATTTAACAGGTTGGAATCACCATACAGTTTTTCCAGCTATCGGAGCTACAGGCAGTAAAGAAGAATTACACCCTTCAGATGGGGAAATGGCTTTAGGCTGTATTGACTATCCTTTTGATGTTCCCAATATCCGAATAGAGTCACATGAGTCCACTGGGAATACGCGAATTGGTTGGCTTCGCTCTGTCAGTAATATTCATCATGCTTTCGCAATGCATGCGATGATGGATGAAATCGCTGAAGCAAGAGGAAAAGATGCGGTAGAAAATGCGCTTGAGCTTTTGGGTGAAGACAGGGATATTACTTTTGATTCGGAAATAGTTGGCGGTGAATATGGTAACTACGGCGAGAAAATAGAAGACTATCCGTGGAATACTGGAAGAATGAAAAATGTCATCCGAACTGTTGCTGAGAAATCAAATTGGACTGCTAACAAGTCTGCAGGGAAAATCATGGGTTTTGCAGCTCATAAAAGCTTTCTCACCTATGTAGGTTGCGTCGTTGTTTTGGAGAAGGGAAGTGATGGCAAAACCGTCATTTCTGATGTTTACTATGCAGTAGATTGTGGCGTGGCGGTCAATACAGATCGGATTCGTTCTCAGTTTGAAGGTGGATCCCAGTTTGCTACAAGTTTGGCGACTACTTCGGCTATCACTTTTGACAAAGGGCAGGTTCAGCAAAATAACTTTGATACCTATCAGATTATTCGAATGCCAGCTTCACCAAAAAATATTCATGTGCATATCATAGAAAGCCAGATTAAACCAACGGGAGTGGGGGAGCCTCCTGTTCCACCATTCATTCCAGCTTTGGCAAACGCCATGTATCAAATGAATGGAGAGCGAATATATAAGCTGCCTTTCAATATTTGATTTTCAAAGCAGCCTCAGTCCCTAATGTTGACTCAATTGGGGTTGAGAGCTGGTTTTTTTATTTCTTGTCTTTCACGCTGAACGTTCGAGTCATGACTTTGACATACTTTGTACTACGAAATCGAAGTGCTGACCAGTCTTCGTTGATGGCAATTTGGCGAACAGCTTCATAATCAAAGTTGCCTAAATAACTCCAACCAGAATCTCTGTTGATTTGTGCTTTGTATCGCTTGGAACTGCCCTTTGGATAGGCAATCCAAATTTGTTGATCCTTTGGAGCGAGTTTTTGCATCTCAAAAAAGTATTTTTCCACTTCGGCTTCTGTTTGCACAAAGGCAAGCATGAAATCCGACTTTGCTTCAGGATTGATCAATCCTTTTGATTTCCATGATGAAATCAATGCTTTTAATTCAGGAGGAGCATTCCAAATTTGGATGTTCATCCCGTCTTTCCAAGTCATCTTCTTCAGTATTGGATCCATTTTTCAAGTTGGTGCAAGTCTACTAATATAAAAATAAGCAACCAAGCGTTGATTACATAGCGAGGCTACTCCGCATTTTATTTACTTTTAGCCTGAATTTAAAGCGATCCCATGAAAATAAATGTACTAATTATCATCTTATTTTTTTCATTTTCTTGTGTCAATGCTCAGGAAGAAATTGATACAAGTTTCGGTGAAGGAGTTGCTGTTGCCACACTGCAAGACGAAAGGCTCGATGAGATCTCGGGTATGGTCTGTAGCCGAATATTGAAGGGTGTGATTTATGTTCACAACGATAGTGGCGGAGAAGCTGCTGTCTATTTATTAGATTCCCTAGGAAATAGTGTGGGTACAATTGAATTCCTTGGGACGAAAAACAGAGATTGGGAGGATATCGCTATTGGTCCAGGGGTAGATGGTAGGTCTTATATTTATGTTGGAGAAATCGGAGATAATAATGCTGTTCACGAAGAAGTAGTCATTTATAGAATTCCGGAACCAGAAAATATCAACCCAAATACCCAGGTAATTCCTCAAAAAACCACACTCAAATATCCAGGAGGAGCGAGAGATGCAGAATCGCTTATGGTTGATCCCATTTCAGGAGATATTTTCATTCTTTCTAAGCGAGATAGCCTTAATACCCTATATCGGTTACCGGCAGATAAATTTGGAGATGGTGAGGCAGAACTAGAAGAACTGAATAAACTCCCATTTACAAGTGCTACCGCAGCGGATATCTCGGCTGATGGTAGTCAAATTCTGGTAAAAAATTACCTTACTATCTTTTACTGGAAGAGAAATCCAAGAGAAACCGTGATGAAAGCCATGAGTAGAGAACCGATTCAGTTACCTTACTCCCCAGAGCCTCAGGGAGAAGCAATTGGCTTCTTGCCTAGCGGTAAAGCTTATTACACTCTTAGTGAAAAACGATTCGATTTGGTCCCCGTACTATACAAGTACACCGCCAAATAGCACTTATGCAGACTTCCTCCAATATTCTGATGGTTCGCCCGGCGAATTTCGGATTCAATCCTGAAACCGCTGGGAATAACTTTTATCAGCAAGCAGATGCTAGGTCTGCTGATGAAATCAATACTCTGGCCCAAAAAGAGTTCGATGCCTTTGTGGCTATGCTGAGAGATCAGGGCGTAAGTGTGATCGTGGAGGAAGATACTTCTGAACCTGTCAAGCCAGATGCTATATTTCCTAACAATTGGTTTAGCACACATCCTGATGGAAAGTTGATTTTGTATCCTATGTATTCTCCTGCAAGGAGATTGGAGCGCAGAAAGGACTTGATCGAGAACTTAATGAAGCGCAAGTTTAAAGTGGAGGAGATTATAGACTTGAGCTTTTTCGAAGAAGATGGGCAGTACTTGGAGGGGACTGGAAGCATGGTAATGGATCATCAGTCCGAGACAATTTATGCCTGCTATTCAGAGCGTACGCATCAAATCCCTCTTGAATATGTAGGTAAGCTTCTTGGGTACAAAGTAGTTGGATTCCATGCACTGCAAGAGGTTAATGGAATGTCCACACCGATTTACCATACCAATGTAATGATGCACGTAGGGTCTGATTTGGCCGTGGTTTGTTTGGATAGTATACCGAAAGCTTCCGAAAAGCAGGCGGTGCAAAAAAGCTTGACTCAAGCGGGCAAAAAAGTAGTGCCGATCACTTCAAAACAAAAGTTTCGTTTCGCCGGAAATATGTTGGAAGTAGGGAATGATGGAGGAGAGAAATTCACAGTAATATCAGAAACTGCTCTTGATTCACTGAATATTGGACAGATCCAACTGATAGAAAAATACACTACTATCATCAGTCCAAGTATTCCAACTATCGAAAAGCTGGGAGGAGGCTCAGTCCGATGTATGATGGCAGAGCTTTTTTTACCTAGAGGTTGAAGGGTTGACTTTTTTTCAGCAGTGTGAGTAATACAACTAAATGATTAAGAACTGGCAGGTATATAGTTTTGCCATTCTTGGGGCACGAAAGGTGGTGAGAGTATTACTATTGAAAAGTAAAAACAGTCTAAGAGGGAAAAGACCATGAAAGAATATAAAATAAAAACGGTCCGTGTCACTCACAGACCGTCTAAATACCGGCGATAGCTTCAGTGAAGGCCCTAGATTAAGCTATTCCTGGATCTACTCTCTTTTTTCTTATAAGTTCTGTTTTGCCTAATTCTGAGATATTTTTGACAGCGTCATTCGCTGAGGTTGTAGCTTGATCTTCTGAATCAGGTTTGATTGATTTTTTTGTTTTCATGGCTTATAATCATTATAGGGTTTGAAATAATTAACAGCATTCAAATAAGTGTGAAATGCTTTTTTTGTTTTGTAAAATTAAAGTAATGATTAATTATCAGAAAATTAACATTCGGAAGCAATTGTTGTGTCTGCAATTCAATGTTATGTGAATACACGCTATTTTGCCAGTAATTAATTTGTACAGCGGAAAACACTAGGTAAAATGAAAAAGGATAAGCTTAAGGCTGCATGAAATGTCACCAAATCTTGAAACCTCAAGCCTATATAAAAGTCTGATCATTTGATCAAACGCGGCGGGAAAGCATCCTAGCCGCCCCGGTTGTCAGATATTAATTAAATACCCGTGTAGTTAAATGGAGAAATCACACTCAACTCAGCTTTCAACTCATCCGAAATTGGAAGATTTGAGATGAATTCGGAGATTGATTTTTCAGTGATTTTAGTATTTGTTCTGGTAAGATCCTTTAGCGCTTCGTAAGGTTTAGGGAAGCCTTCCCTTCTCAATACCGTTTGGATAGCTTCAGCTACCACAGCCCAGTTTTCTTCCAAATCAGCATGGATAGCAGCTTCGTTCAGCTCAAGTTTGCCTAGACCTTTGAGTAAGGATTCAAATGAAATCAACATGTGCCCTAGCGGGACCCCGATGATTCTCAAAACTGTGCTGTCAGTCAAATCACGCTGTAATCGAGAAATTGGCAGTTTTGCAGCTAGGTGCTCCAGAAGCGCATTTGCTATGCCCAAATTCCCTTCTGCGTTCTCGAAATCAATCGGATTGACTTTATGTGGCATGGCTGAAGATCCAATCTCGCCAGCCTTGATTTTTTGCTTGAAGTAATTCATTGCTACATACTGCCAAACATCCTTAGAAAGATCCAAAAGGATAGTATTGATTCTTTTCAATCCATCAAAAATAGCTGCAAGATTATCATAATGCTCAATCTGAGTAGTAGGGTAGCTTCTTTCCAATCCCAGATATTCCCCTACAAATTGGAAAGCAAACTCATTCCATTCGTATTCTGGATATGCCACATGATGCGCATTCATATTTCCTGTGGCTCCGCCAAATTTTGCAGAGAAAGGAATGTGATTTAGTAGTATAAGTTGCTTAGTGAGACGAACCACAAACACTTCAATCTCTTTTCCCAGACGGGTAGGCGAAGCAGGCTGTCCGTGCGTTTTTGCCAGCATTGGGATATCTTTCCAATCAGTTGCCAACACTTGTAGTCTGTCAATTAAAGCATCCAGTTGTGGTAAAATCACCTCATTCAAACCATCCTTCAGCATCAAAGGCGTGGCGGTATTATTGATGTCTTGTGACGTCAGGCCAAAGTGTATGAATTCCTTGTGCGCCGCGAGTCCCAGTCCATCAAATTTCTCTTTCAGAAAATACTCTACAGCCTTCACATCATGATTTGTGATTTTTTCAGTGCCTTTTATAATGTCTGCATCAGCAAGCGAAAAGTCAGTAACGATGGATCTAAGATTCTCGAAAAGGCTTCGATCAAAATCTTTCAGTTGAGGCAATGGAAGTTCACACAGCGCGATGAAATACTCTACTTCTACATGCACACGGTATTTGATAAGCGCAAACTCAGAAAAATAGGCTCTCAAAGGAGCAGTTTTGCCAGCATAGCGTCCATCTACAGAGGTCACTGCGGTCAATGCGTTTAATTCCATCTCTTTAAATCAATTTAGTTTCAGAAAGCTTCAAAGTTAGTTTTTTGAAGCCAAAAGATCGGTTTTGATTAGCCTAATTGGGGAAATAACCTTCGAATAATTCGAACCACTGAGGCATTATCTGAGTTATGATGAGCAAATAATCAGCTACAAGTCAGAATATTTGGCTTTGCGGGTTATTTTTGCAACCGTTTAAACAGATAAAAGCTCAGATCAGGAATGTTCAATTTATTTAAGAAAAAGAAGGAAGAGGTAAAATCGCCACAGTATTTGCCACTAAAAGTGAGGGAGGTAGTAAGAGAGACAGAAGATACGGTCACCTTGTATTTTGAGCAGCCGGAGCCATTTCTTGATTATAAGCCAGGTCAGTTTCTGACGCTTGTGATGGATTTTGAGGGCAAAGAGCAACGGAGATCCTACAGCCTTTGTACTTCGCCGTATGTAGATCCATTTCCGGGTATTTCTGTAAAGCGTGTTCCAAAGGGTAAATTTTCTAATTTTCTGAACGAGCGAGTTTTCCCTGGAAAGACAATCAATGTGCTAAAGCCTTTGGGGAATTTTACGACTGATTTTCACTCCAAAAATAGAAAGCATTTTTTCTTAGTGGCCGCTGGTAGTGGAATCACCCCAATTATGGGTATTTTGAAATCTGTGTTGGCGAATGAGCCAGATTCTAAAGTTTCTTTGCTTTACTGTAGCCGAAATGAAGATCAAATTATATTCAAAAAGGAATTAGAATCATTGGTAGGGAAGAATACAGATAGACTGGAAGTGATTCATAATCTGAGCCAACCGAATGAAGCATGGGCTGGTTTGAAAGGAAGGTTGACGAAGGAAAGCATTCTTGAATTTGCTAAAAAAGCCGAGTCGGAGCCAGATTTCGATAAGGAATATTTCGCTTGTGGGCCAGAAGGAATCATGGATAATGTGGTTGCAGTTTTGGATGAGTTGGGGGTGGATAGACAAAAAGTACACCGTGAGAGTTTTTATTCTGCAGCTGCCGATAAAGCGCATGATGATGCTGCTCACGGGATTACAGGCGCATTTTTGACCAGAGATGTGAAGGTCATTTTGGAAGGCGAGGAGTGTGCTGTCACTGTATCACCAGATAAAACCATCCTAGAAGCTGGACTTGCACAGAATCTCAATATGCCTTATAGTTGCCAAAGTGGACTTTGCACTGCTTGTAGAGGCAGATTGCTTAGTGGAAAAGTCAAGATGGATGAAGATGCTGGTTTGAGTCCAAATGAAATAGAGGCAGGTTATGTGCTGTGCTGTGTATCGCATCCATTGACGGATGATGTGAAGATCACGATTGAGTAATTCAGGTTATCTTACTAAAACTCCCATTTTGGAAATTCAGGAATACAGGAAGGTTTACAAAAACCTCGATCAGCTTATTTTGATACTTTTAATATTGGTTCTCCCCATTTTCGGGATGATCTATTTGTATCAATCTTCTGGAAAACTAACATGGGATCTCCCTGAATTGCCGATACTTGTTGGGCAGATTTTATCAGGAGCAGGAATTGGCCTTTTAGTAGCTCAAAACTTACTGTTTCGAAAAAGAGTAAAGGCAGTTTTCCAAACCGAGGATTTATTGATCAAGCTAAAAATCTATGCAAAAGCAACTCGTGATCGGTATCTGATGCTTTTCATAGTTGCAATGCTTTGCTCCGCTGGCTTGCTACTATTCGGATCAGCTATTTACAATGTAATTTTTGCGACCGCACTTTTCTTTTTCTCTTTTGGCAAACCTACTCCTGAGCGGATCAAAACGTTACTTAAGCTCAATAAGGAAGATGCGGAGATTATTAGATTGGCATCTAGGCCTGAATAAGTTTATAGTCCTTAGACTTAATGGAATTGGATTCGAGACTTAAGATGTTAGATTCACAGAGAAATAGCCAAGATTACAGATAGAAAAATCAGCTCATCTTGGTGAAAATTACTATTTCATAGTTGAGTATTTGCCACACATTCTAAAAGTGTAAAACAAATCAACATACAGCGATCGGTGCGAAAACCTTTATGAATTTGCTGCTAAAAGTGACAAAAAGAAAAAATCCCTTCCGAATAAACGGAAGGGATTTTTTTATGATTCTTCTGTAGGCGAGGAGTCTTCTTTGTTCTCTTCAGGAAGTGGCGCGACATTCTCGCGTATACGCTCACTTGGCTTGTAAGGAACAAATCCCTCTCTTTTGAATTTGTAAGTCGTAGTTCTAGGGCCAGTTGGGTGATTAGCCAAATCTAGCATACCAAAACCTTTATGCGTAAATGCGCCCAAACCACATTTGAATACGAAGTCCTGAACTTCAGGAGCTGCATACAAAGTGATTGGAAGGGTGTACCCTCTAACTTCGTATTTCACATCCATGTCATAAACGGCATAGATTCTTGCGAATTTTTTCTGGGCTTCTTTTAGTTTATTTACATAAACCATATCCGGCACAACTTGAAACTTGTAGAAAGTTTCCATTTGCTCGGCAGTGTACCAGCCAGATCGCTCCATTCTAGTAAGCGTCGATTCATAGAGCAAATCGGAAAACTCATCGCTGTCCGGGTTAATGAATCGCTTACCCGCTTCTTCATTGAATGCAGGAGTGATCAATACCAATGGTGAAATACAAACAAACTTGTTTGAAGTCTCCAATACTGGTTCTACTTCTATTTCAGTGTATTCAGGAACCATAATTAGGTTGCCAAGTTCGATTTTTGGGGTGGCAAAAACCTGCTCTAGCAAGTAGTCCATGAAGTCTTCACTCTGGGAAGACAGCACTAGGGTAACCAAACTGGAATAGTAATGCAAGCCACTTCTACTAACTTTAGTCTGGCCTTTCAGACCAGAGAAGTTGAAATAGTTATAGTTGTAAAACTCTTCTCTACCACCTTTCACAATTAATCCTTTGAGGAATTGCGCCAGTATGTACTGATGGTGGAATGGTAAATAGGAACCCTTGTTTTTTAGGGAAAATATTAGTCTAACTCTCACGGTAAATTAAAAATAAAATGAGACAATAAATAAGATAAAATTGTAACGTTTGGGGTGAACAAGCAATTGCAAAATTATCATTTTTTTTGAGAAAATGTTACACATTAAATCTAAAATGCATAATGTCACCATCTTGAACGACGTATTCCTTACCCTCGATGGCGATTTTACCGTTTTCTCGGCAAGCTGCTTCAGTTTTGAATTTCTGATATTCAGCTAGTTTAATTACTTCAGCTTTGATGAAACCTCTTTCAAAATCTGTATGAATTACTCCGGCAGCTTGAGGTGCTTTCCATCCTTTCTTGATGGTCCAAGCTCTAACTTCTTGTACTCCAGCAGTGAAATAGGTAATCAAGTGTAGTAGTGAATACGCACCATAGATCAATTTGTTCAATCCACTTTCATTCAGACCATATTCTCCAAGGAACATTTCCTTCTCCTCAGGATCCTCAAACTCTGCGATTTGGGCTTCTATAGCTGCACAAAGTATAATCACTTCAGCATTTTCATTCTTCACTTCTTCCTTAAGCTTATCTACATATTTGTTGCCAGTATGCAGACTTTCCTCATCCACATTGGCTACATAGATTACAGGCTTGATGGTCAATAAATGCAGATCACGAACTGCTTCTAATTCTTCCTTGTCCACATCTACAGAACGCGCATTTTTACCATCTGTCAGCGCTTGTCTGAATAGCACTAGTGTTTCCAGTTCTTTTCTTGCTTTGGCATCACCAGACTTCGCAACCTTTTCTGATTTCTGGATTTTTTTCTCCACGGAATCCAGATCTTTTAATTGAAGCTCAGTATCGATCACTTCCTTGTCGAAAATTGGATCTACACCACCAGCGACGTGGACGATGTTTTCATCATCAAAGCATCTGATCACATGGATTATAGCATCTACCTCACGGATAGTTGCAAGAAATTTATTTCCCAGTCCTTCACCTTTACTAGCGCCTTTTACAAGGCCCGCGATATCCACAAACTCTATCACCGTCGGAAGAACTCGTTGCGGATTGACAAGTTCTTCAAGAATTTGAAGTCTTTTGTCTGGTACTGTAACTACACCCACATTAGGTTCGATAGTGCAAAAAGGGAAATTAGCTGCTTCAGCTTTCGCACTAGATAGGGCGTTAAACAGAGTGGACTTTCCTACGTTTGGAAGCCCTACTATGCCACATTGTAATGCCATTAATTCGTTATTTTATTTGAAATATTCTGTAAGATTTATACCCCTTGTAGAATTCCAAAATGAAAACTCTAAAGATGGTATAAAGCGGTATGGCAAATATCATCCCGACTACGCCGGCGATTTTTGCCCCGGCAAAGATAACAACAAATATTTCAAGGGGGTGTGCTTTCACAGATTTAGAAAAGATCATAGGCTGTAGAAATATGTTGTCAGTAATCTGGACTAAGCCAAAGACCGAAAGTATCTTAATGATCAGGTAATTTAACTCGCTGTTGGTTTCAAATGTCCCCGAAGAAATCCCGACGATAATCCCAAATGTAGCACCAAGTAATGGCCCTGCATATGGAATTAGATTTGCCACTGCCGCAAATAGTGCAATAGTTAAGGCATATTCCACTTCCATGACGGTAAGGCCAAAACTAGCTAAAGAGAAAATCGCCAGCATTTGTAGTAAGAGACCAGAAAGGTAATTGGAGAGTAATTTTTCTACTTTGGTAAAAGTCGCTACCGAAAGTTCAAAATAAGGGTTTGGTATCAAGTTTAGTAGGTTTCTTCGCAATAGGCCATTTTCCAAAAGAAGGAAAAAGCTGATAAAAGCTATAGCCATTGTTCCTATAAAAAGGCTACTCGTGGTATTGATGACACCACCTATGAATGAGGTGAAGTCAAATCCTGTGATCATGTCGATCATACTGGTTTTCAAGCGACCAAATAAGTATCCAGGCTGAGTTTCTAGTAATTCATGCCGAAAGAGAAACCCCTCTACTCTGGTGACAGGAACTTGGATTTGCTCATAAATTCCGTTTAGATCTAACTCACTCAGAATAATTATTTGGTTATTGATCAGCGGGAAGAAAAGGAAGCTTAGCAAAACCATCAGCAGCACTATTGCCGAGTAGGATAGGAGTATTGCAGACCATCTGGGGATATGCTGTCCTAATAAGTGGAAGTCATTTAGATGGTTAGTCAGCGGGCGCAAAAGAGCGGCTAGAATTAACGAAATAATTAAGTAAAGAGTGATATTGGAGAAATACCAGCCAAATAGCAGGAAAACTGCAATGAATAGAAAGAGATAAACGAAAAAACGCTGCATATTCTGAAATAAGAAAAGGAGACATTACTGTCTCCTCTAATATACTATTTCTCTATTTTGAAACTAGAGCTTTGGCAAATCTAAGTGGATTATTCCCACTTCAATTCATCGTTATATTCTGATTGAGATTCTTCTTTTTCGTACTGCTCGAAATCAACATCAGGAAGAAGTTCGTTTTTCACGTGATTTACCGATTCATTGAGGGCTTCCGCAAATTTGAAGAAATCTTCCTTGTAAAGGAAAATTTTATGCTTTTCGTAAGTGAAGTTCTCACCGTTCATTTTTCTCTTACTCTCTGTAATAGTCAGATAGTAATCATTTGAGCGAGTAGATTTGACATCAAAAAAATACGTTCTTTTACCTGCTTTTACTTTTTTAGAGAAAATCTCCTCTCTATCATAGCCTCTTTGATCTTCCACAATTCTGTATGTTATATGAATAAGGTTAGTTAAAATACGACCTAAGATAAAACATTTAGAACCGATAATTCAAGCCAGACACTTATTATTTTAATCAGTATCCCTTTTCACAAATAAAATTTGCTGAAAATCTGATTAAAACTTAGTGTGTCTATGGGTTCAATATGCGGTATGTGGCTTATTCGCCATGCATCATTGCTTTCTTCGCAAGTAGTTCTTCTTCTGACTCACGGTGATCAGGGTCATCCACACAGCAATCTACTGGACATACGGCAGCACATTGAGGTTCTTCATGAAAACCATTGCATTCTGTACACTTATCGGTCACGATATAGTAGAACTCGTCCGATACAGGCTCTTGCTTCTCATTTGCATCTACGACAGTACCGTCTTCTAAAGTGACTTTATTCAAAGTAGTACCGCCACCCCAAGTCCACTCTACGCCACCTTCATAGATCGCAGTGTTTGGGCATTCTGGTTCGCATGCACCACAATTGATGCATTCGTCGGTAATCATTATAGCCATAACTTCAATTATTTAATGCTCAAAAGTAACAACCTTAAAACTGTGAGGCAATAAAAAAGTTGTCATACTAACTAATTTAATTCGATTCTAAGTTTCCTTCCTGTCAAAAGAGCTAAATTTGCCTCCATAATTCGATCACATGAAGCCAGCAGAACGTATATCAGCATTTCTCAAACTTGGAAAAGCCATCAAAGAATTAAGTTCAGACGAGAAAGAGGAGTTGCTTTGGAGAGCCGAAAACAATAACAATTGGTTTACTAAAGATTCTGTTGAGTCATCTCTCGAAGGTATTTCCTTTATGTTATCAGCTGAGAAATTAGATGCTTGGCTCTCAATTTATGAATTAAAGGAAGTGGAAAACCCGAAGTCAGTTGGTTTGATGATGGCGGGAAATATTCCTGCAGTAGGCTTTCATGATTTGATGTGTGTCATTTTATCAGGGCATCAAGCGGTGATAAAGTTGAGTTCAACAGACGAAATTTTGATGAAATGGATCATAAAAAAGCTGATCGAAATAGATCCTAGACTAGAAAAGCAGATTCGGATCGAAGAGATGCTTAAGGGAATGGATGCATATATAGCTACAGGCAGCGATAATTCATCTCGGTATTTCAATTATTATTTCGGGAAGTATGCACATGTGATTCGTCAGAACCGGACTTCAGTAGCTGTGCTTTCAGGAAATGAGACTACGGAAGACTACATAGGTTTAGGTCGGGATATTTTCCAGTACTATGGATTGGGTTGTAGGAATGTCTCTAAAATATATGTGAAGTCGAAGGATCAACTTCAGGATTTACTGGGAGCTTTGGAAGTTTACTCAACAATCAGCTTACATCACAAATACCATAACAACTACGATTACAATAAGTCAATTTATCTGGTGAACCTGGAGGAGCATTTGGATAATGGCTTTTTGCTAGTGAAAGAAAGCGAGGACTTGGTTTCGCCAATCTCGGTTCTCTTTTACGAGTTATATGAAAATGAATCGCAATTGGTAGAAAAACTTGACAAACTGAAAGCTAAAATACAGTGCGTAGTGGGAAATGAAGCTGATAGGATTCCTTTTGGATCCGCGCAAAGTCCTGAGCCATGGGAATATGCTGATGAGGTGGATACTATGGCTTTTCTACTGGAATTGGCCTAGGAAACAGCATGCTCTCCGTTAGCTAGGGGTAATTTGATACAGAATTTAGTGCCTTTTCCTTCTAGAGATGAGACTTCCAATTGCCCATTATTTTTCTGGATGTAATCTTTTACTAAAATTAAGCCAAGACCTGTTCCTGATTCTTTGTTTTGTCCAGTGGTGGTAAATGAGATTCCATTGCGAATTTTCAATAGATTTTCGCTAGAAATCCCTTTCCCATAATCTTCAATACAAATCTTGACAAAGTCCAGCTCATCGTAAGTTGAAATATTGATATTATCTCCTGGCTTGGAAAATTTAATTGCATTACTGATTAGGTTTCTCACTACCAGTTCGATCATATGTTTGTCAGCTTTTACCATCGATTTGGCTTGAGCGTCTATGAGTATTTCAATTTTCTTTTCATTTGCAATCCTTTCTAAAATAATCTTCTGTTGACTCAAAATTTTGCGGATATCGAATTCCTGAATATTCACTATTTCTCCACCTCGAAGTTGAGAGCTTGACCAAGCCAGAAGATTTTCAAGTAAAAGTGCTACCTGCTCCATGTTCTTAGAGACTTCCGGGAGCATATCCATAAACTCTTCCTTGGAAACCAACCCAGTGTTTGTAAGATGAATTAGTTCTTTGATCCCGAAAATTGGGCCCTTCAGATCATGGGATATGATGCTAAAATATTTGTCTTTGAGATCATTTAACTGTTGGAGTTCAGCAGCTTGATTTTTAAGCTTCTCATTAATTGACTTTTGCTCCGTGATATCGTCAAAAAGCAAAACTAGACCATTGTTTATAGACTTTTTGTCTAAAAGTGGAATCGCTTCAATTCTAAAATATTTTTCTTTATCACCTAAATTAACTTTGCTCTCAATACTATTTGCTTTTTCAATGGCAATTAACTCAAGGATGTCCGTTCTAGTCTTGAATAGTTCTTCAGCTTTGGTGGCAACTTTTACTTTTTTTGGCGAAGCACAAAAGGAAATAAATGCTGGGTTGAAGTCTACAATTTTGGATTCAGAATCCAGCACCAAAACTCCTTTTGTAATAGCTTCCATAACTTTGGTGCGAGCAATGGGCTTTAGGCTAAAAAGCTGGTATTTGAGAATCGCAAATCCTAAAATCAGGTAGGACAGCAAAAAGGCAAAAGGAGTTAAGTCAATGACTTCGAATAGCCTGAAAATATGAGTTTGATATAATAGGTTAAAAATCAGCGGGAAAATGCCTGCCAATATCATTAATCTTGTTTGGGTTTTGAATAATTGGTCTGAAAACCTAAATCTCCTCCAGAGGATGGTATTTCCAAAGGTAAAAGTTAAGTAAACGTAAATTAGGTTAACGTAATACCAAGGGCCAGTTATAATTTCTGAAGTTGGGAAAGGGCCGGACTCTATCACCCCAACTGATCTGTAAAATAAGTGGTGAGCTTCATTGGTCAGTAGAAGTAATATAGTGAGGATAGGGATTATAAGGATCAGCGCAATTTTGGAGCTTTGGTTTTTAGACTTATAGCTCGTGTATTTTAAGCTAAAAATCAGGCAGCAAGGCCCAATAAAAGCTATTCCGATGTATTGTAGGTAAATAAAAAACATCATTGCACTAAGAGTAGAAACACTTAACTCTAGTCCATAAAAAAATCCCCAAATTGCCGCGCAGAGCATAGTAAGCGCTATCCACCTCGTGGAGCCCACTACAGTAAATACTATATAAAGCGAAAGCCCTCCGACTAGCAATCCAGACAGTAAAAGAGTGATTGAAAATGGATTGAGAATAAACTCCATTTAGGCAGGAAAATAGTTGGTTCGAGGGCGAAGTACCTTTCGGACTATAAGTATAGCTGATAAATCATGACTAAAAAAATAAACTGCGCAAACCCTTACAGAAAATAAAAAAGTCAGTTTTCCCTATGATAAACAATCACTGTCGTTTTATAGAACTGTCAGACTACTCTATGAAGCTAAAATAGTTTTAAATAATCAAAAGGCTGCTTTACACCTGACGAACGGTTACAAATTATTGGGCTAACTTCCTATATTTGCAGTCGTTAAAATTCGAAACTTTTACCAAACAAAAAATCCCAATACAATGGCTTTTGATATTGAAATGATCAAAAATGTGTATGCCAGATACCCCGAACGTATCGAAGCGGCTCGTAAGGCTGTGGGGCGTCCACTTACTTTGACTGAAAAGATTCTTTACGCGCACTTGAGCGAAGGTGCTGCTTCACAGGCATACGGCAGAGGTATTTCTTACGTTGATTTTCAGCCAGATAGGGTTGCAATGCAAGATGCCACTGCCCAGATGGCTTTGCTTCAGTTTATGCAAGCAGGTAAAAGCCAAGTGGCTGTGCCTTCTACTGTTCACTGTGATCACTTGATTCAGGCTGAAGTGGGAGCGGCTCAGGATTTGACCAAAGCAAAAGATAAAAACAAAGAAGTTTATGATTTCTTAGCCTCTGTTTCTAATAAATATGGCCTAGGTTTCTGGAAGCCAGGAGCAGGTATTATTCACCAAGTAGTATTGGAGAACTATGCATTCCCTGGAGGAATGATGATCGGAACTGATTCTCATACCCCGAATGCTGGTGGACTGGGAATGGTAGCGATCGGCGTAGGTGGTGCTGATGCATGTGATGTAATGGCTGGACTTCCCTGGGAGTTGAAATTCCCGAAATTAATTGGGATTAAGCTTATAGGTAAACTTTCTGGATGGACTTCTGCCAAAGACGTAATCTTGAAAGTAGCTGGTATTCTTACAGTAAAAGGCGGTACTGGTGCTATCGTAGAGTACTTCGGTGAAGGTGCCAGATCTCTATCTGCTACAGGAAAAGGCACAATTTGTAACATGGGAGCTGAAATCGGAGCGACCACTTCTATCTTTGGTTACGATGAAAAATCTGCAGCTTATTTAAGTTCTACCGACAGAGCTGATGTGGCTGAATTGGCAAATGGAATCGCGGAGCACCTTACAGGTGATGAGGAAGTTTATGCTAACCCAGCTACTTATTTCGATGAAGTAATCGAGATCAACCTTTCTGAATTGGAGCCACATGTAAATGGTCCATTCACACCTGATTTGGCTTGGCCTATTTCTAAATTTGCTGCTGCTGTCAAAGAACATGGATGGCCAGCAAAATTGGAAGTTGGTTTGATCGGATCGTGTACTAACTCTTCCTACGAAGATATTTCCAGAGCAGCATCTCTAGCTCAGCAGGCGGTAGATAAAAAGCTTGTGGCTAAGTCTGAATTTACCATAACTCCAGGATCTGAGCAGGTAAGATTTACTGTCGATAGAGATGGTTTCTTGGATACTTTCGGTCAAATGGGCGGTGTAGTTCTTGCAAACGCCTGCGGACCTTGCATAGGTCAGTGGGCTCGTCATGGAGCTGAAAAGCAGGAGAAAAACTCGATCATTACTTCTTTCAACAGAAACTTTGCGAAGCGTGCTGACGGTAACCCAAACACGCACTCATTCGTAGCTTCTCCTGAAATCGTGACTGCATTGGCAATTGCCGGTGATTTGACTTTTAATCCGATGACTGATAGCTTAACAAATGAAGATGGCGTATCGGTCATGTTGGATGAGCCTAGTGGACTTGAGTTGCCTGCAAAAGGATTTGCAGTAGAAGATGCCGGATATCAGCAACCGGCAGAAGATGGGTCTTCAGTGACTATTGTGGTAAGCCCTACCTCTGATCGTCTTCAGTTATTGGATTCGTTCAAGCCTTGGGAAGGAACAGATTTGAAAGGTCTTAAACTGCTGATCAAGGCAAAAGGGAAATGTACCACGGATCATATCTCTATGGCTGGACCATGGTTAAGATTCAGAGGACATTTGGATAATATTTCTAACAACATGCTTATCGGAGCCATCAATGCTTACACGGATGCTACCAATTCGGTAAAGAATCAGCTGACTGGCGCATATGGTGAAGTGCCAGCTACGCAGCGTGATTATAAAGCTAACGGAGTAGGTTCTATCGTGGTAGGTGATGAAAACTACGGCGAGGGATCTTCTAGAGAGCATGCAGCTATGGAGCCCCGCTTCCTTGGAGTACGAGCGATCTTGGTGAAATCTTTCGCTAGAATTCATGAGACTAACTTGAAGAAGCAAGGTATGCTAGGACTGACTTTTGCTAATCCTGCTGACTATGATTTGGTACAGGAGGACGATTCTATAGATATTATCGGCTTGACTACATTTGCTCCGGGTAAGCAATTGCAAGTGGTATTGAACCACACGGATGGGTCTTCTGATACTATCCAAGTGAATCACACCTACAATGAAGGTCAAATAGAATGGTTTAAAGCAGGATCAGCACTCAACCTGATCAAAGCGAAAGCCTAATAATACTAATCCAATTATAAGCCGTAGCGATTCCGTTACGGCTTTTTTCTTGCCCTTAATCCATGAAAAAGCAGTATCAACTCCCAGTTTTCCTTTGCTTTTGTTTTGCCTTTATCTTATCTGTTACTCAGGATTCTTTTGCACAGAATGAATCAGATGAACGGGCGCTCATCAATGTGAAAAATGGAATAAGTATTTCAAAGGATTCCCTTTTTCTACTTAATCTGAGATTCAGAATGCAAAACCGTTTCGGTTTCAATACCTCCAGCGGTGAGGATTTAGAGATTGAACGAATAGATTTCCGGATTCGAAGACTCCGACTCCGACTTGATGGCTATGTGCTCAGTCCTCGAATTCAATACTATATACAATTAGGGTTTTCTAAAGCAGATTTGGATTTGGAATCTGGAGATTATGCGCAGCCCATACGGGATGCGATCGTGTATTATTATGTAAAACCCAATTTTTACCTGGGTTTTGGACAATCAAAGCTACCAGGGAATAGAGAGCGAGTAGTAAGTTCAGGTAATCTTCAGTTTGCTGATCGATCCATCGCCAATGGCTTTTTTACGCTGGATCGGGATTTTGGCTTTTTCGGATATTACACGTATCAGACCAAAGGGAAGTCTCAGTTCCAACTTAAAGGTGCGATTAACACTGGTGAAGGAAGAAATCCATCTGTGGGAGACAGAGGGCTGAGCTATACGGGAAGGCTAGAGTATTTGCCCTTCGGTACGTTCAAAAACAACGGGGATTACTCGGAAGGTGATCTGGAATTTGAAGAGACTCCAAAGCTTTCATTTGGTATGAGCTTTAACTGGAATGAAAATGCACACCGAGCAAGAGGGCAGTTGGGATCTAAACTGTATGAGGGTAGAGATCTGAATGTATTTATTACCGATGCCATGTTTAAATATGCTGGATGGGGAGCTATGGCGGAGTTTTTTAAGCGAGGCGCAAACGATCCGATCACGCAGAATGAAGAAGGTGACATTAAAGCAGTCTTTGTTGGAATTGGTACAAACATGCAACTAAGTAAAATGATTTCTAGGAAGTCTGAATTGGCTTTAAGATATGCATCCGTACGTCCTGAGAAGGAAATAAGTGAATATGAAAACAGGCTAGAGGAAGCAGCATTAGGCTGTTCCAGATATCTCAACGGACATCGAATCAAGCTTCAGGGCAATCTTGGCTATGCTTGGAGTAATGGACAAATCGAAGTTATAAACTTGGATAATTATTGGTTTGCTACTTTTCAGGTAGAATTTGGGATTTAAATAATCATCAAATAAATGTATTTATAAATTAGATAGCTAGCTTTGAAATACAAATTGCTGTATGTTTACACCATACAAGATTAGTTTTTGGATTTATGATTTTATCAAGATCAAAAATCAATCAACGCAACGACTATTTCAATGCAAGAGAAAGAACTCAACAGCACTTTTAAGAAACTTATTTACAAGTCATCAGAGATGGTGTTTCTTGCAGATGATATATTTCCTCATCTGATCATTTATTCTAACAAATCATTTGAAGATCTGATAGGAGCAAGTCTAACAGAGAGAAGTTTAGTTGGGATAGGGCTCGATATTAGTAGATTTTCTTTCAAAGAAGAATGGGAATTCAGTGTTGGGGGAAATGATTATAATTTCCATGTAGAACTTCCTCAGGATAGCTCAACAAACTATTTTATTTTTTACAAAGGAAAAAAAGTTAGAGCTCAGGATCTGCCTACAAAAAAGGAATTGCAGCAGTTTTTAATAGAATCACCCGATGCACAGTTAGTAGTAAAGCCTGACGGTGAGATTTTTTATTCTAATACAGAAGCATTGAAACTTTTTGGATATGCTAGGGGTGAATCATTCACTCATCTCAGAGAATTGGAAGGGAAGGTCCATGAACCTCTGCAATGGGGGAATTGGGTTAGTACGGCTGTTTCGGAGGCAAATACTCACAGATTTTCATCCACTCTTACAAGTTCATATGGAGATCAATTGTCTCTTGAAATTGCTTCAAAGCAGCTTGTGGTGGATAAGAGACAATACGTAATGCTTTCATTCCAAAATATTTCGGAGAAAGTTACTCTGGAGAAAGAATTGGAGGCTAGTGGCAATTTCTTAATGAACCTTACCGAGCAAATTCCGGGTGGTTTATATCAACTTGTATTAGATACGGAGGGGAAAATTAGTATTTCATTCCTCTCTAGAGGCATTGCGCAGGTATTCGGCTTGAAGCCTGAAGAGCTTGAGAATTTCACAGATATATCCATGGCAATTTCTCATGTTCACCCAATGGATTTGCCTCAAGTGATCATGAGTTCCTTAGCTTCGGCAAGTAATGTAGAACCTTGGCAATGTCAATTCAGGGTAAAGTCGGATCCAAATTCTGACGAATATCGCTGGATCCTCGGAGCTGCCAGGCCGCAAATACTTGCAAATGGAAATAAGGTGTGGTATGGATACCTGACAGATATAAGCAAGCAAAAAGAGTTTGAAGTGACGCTAGATGAATCAAGGAAAGCTGCTGAGAAGGCAAATCAAATTAAGTCTGATTTCCTTTCTATGATCAGTCATGAGCTTCGTACTCCACTGAATGCAATTTCAGGTTCTACCTATTCCTTACTTCACGACAAACCTCCACTGCACCAAAAAGCGGAGTTGGATACTATAAATTTTGCCGTAGATAACCTGATTAATATGATCAATGATTTGCTGGACTTTCAGAAAATTGAGGCAGGTAAATTGACTATCGAAAAAGCACCTTTCCTTTTAACCTCCTTTGTAAACAACATAGTCAAAGGCTTATCATTCCATGCCAGAGATAGTAAAAATAGATTGGAAGTTTATATCTCAGAAGGATTGGATATTACGGTTTTGGGAGATAAAACACGTCTTTCACAAGTTTTCAACAACTTGATCACCAATGCACTCAAATTTACAAATGAAGGTGAGGTCAAAGTGACAGCGAATTTAATTGAAAACAGCAATGGTAAAGCCAAAGTCTACTTTGAAGTAAGAGACAATGGAATAGGTATAGCGCCAGAGAATCAGGATAAGATTTTTAATGATTTCGACCAAGTAAGACCAACTTTCAGTACAAAATATGGAGGTACAGGCCTTGGACTTTCTATCACAAAAAAGCTCTTGAACTTAATGGGAGGAGAAATAGGCCTTAAGTCTACTTTGAATGAAGGAAGTATCTTCTTTTTTGAGCTGGAATTTGAATTAGCCGAATTGCAATTGGATAAGCCGATCGATATCAACAGATCTGCGAATCACAGTTCATCGCTTCATCTTCTCATTGCTGAGGATAATGATGTAAATGCCATCGTTTTGGGTAGAATTATTAAAAAATGGGGCTTTACTTACGAGCGAGTTTTAAATGGATTGGAGGCTGTGAGTGCAGTGAAGCAAACCAAATTTGATTGTATTTTGATGGATATTCAAATGCCTGAAATGAATGGTTTTGATGCAACATTGGCCATCAAAAAAATCACTGAATCGCCAGTAATTGCACTAACTGCAGCCGCAAAACTTGAAATCATAGAACGGATAAAAACATGCGATTTTGATGGTTTCGTAGCAAAACCAATAGACGCAGCTGAATTACAGAAGATTATCCAAGAGGTGATTTCTGCCAAAAATCAGAGCGCCTGAGCCTTCTCCAGGTATTCTTCTACCAAATCCATAGCTGGATAATTCTGATTCAATTCCACCAAATACTGTAGTGCAGAAGTCTTATCTCCCTTCATCACATAATAAATCCCTTTATTTCTTAGCGAAAAAGGATTATCTGAGTCCATCTTGATACTTTGATTAATAAAGTCAAGACCCTCTTCTTGTTTATCCAAAAATAGGAGGTACAAGCCTTTATTATTGTAGAAGTAAGCCTGACTATTATCCAGAGAAATTGCCTTTTCTACGGAGTTCAAAGCTTCAGCGTAGTTTTTCTCATCAAAATAGATCATCGATCGCAGATTATGAAGATTCGGTTCCAATGGATTGATGGCCATTGCTTCACCTAAAATTTTTATTGCTGCTTCATGATTTTTTTGATAATAGAATATAGTCGCTTGGTTAACCAGCAGATCAGAATTCTCTGGATTGAGTTTGGAAGCTTTTCCAAATGCCTCCAATGCGTCAGGGAAATTGGTTAGCTTTTCTTCCACCAGTCCAGTGATAAAGTAACTTTTCCAATTCTGATCGTCGAGTTGCACTAGCTTTTGAGCATCTTCTCGTGCGTTATAAAACTCACCATTGTCGAGGTAGTTAAGTCCTCTTTGGAAAATAGCATCATAGTAATCAGGCTTATATTTAATGGCCAGACTGAGATCTTGGATACTCTCTATTGATTGGTTCAGCTGTAAGTGTGCAAGGGCTTTATTGTAATAGGCATCAGCATATGTTGAATCCATTTCGATAGCTTCACTGTAGAATTCCATTGCTCCTTTGGGATCATTTTCCTCCATTTTTTCATTTCCTTTCAAGAGAAATCTACCTTTCTTACTTTCGTCAGAATCGCAAGAAAATCCTGTCCCAATACTGATCAGGACTAAAAGCGTTTTAATGGTTTTTTTCATGTTCTATATCTTCTCCTTCTTCATTCTGAGCTTCTTCCTTTTCTTCTTCTTTTTCTTCACCGAGTAGTATTGCAAATGGCCGCGTGGAATCACTTAGATCAAATATCTCCCGAAGTATTGCCATCATTGGAATGACTAAAATCATTCCCGCCACTCCCCAGATCGTGCCTCCTACAATTAATCCCAAAAATGTGATAAATGCATTGAGGTTAACATTACCGCCCACAATTTTCGGGGTAAGATAGTTACCCTCTATCATCTGTATTACTTGGTAACTCACGAGCACTCCTGCTGGATAAAACAAACTATCCTTTGTAAGGAAGGAATAGACCATAGGTAGCATTGCTCCGAAAAATGGACCAACGTATGGGATAATATTCAACATGGCTCCAAGCGTACCGAAAAATACGGCATGCTTGATCCCCAATAAGGAAAAAGCAGTGATGTTTAGTACTGCTAGGATTCCCATCACTTTTACTACACCCACGATATAGTTTAAAATCACCTTACGAAGGCTGACAATACGCATTTTTACCAATTCAGGGTCTTTATCTTTGTAAATATGAATAATCACATTGGTCAGGTGATTTCGATAAAGAAGAAAGAAAAACATAAAAACTGGAATCAATACCAGCCCTGTAAGTGAGCCGACTGTCTTCATAGCAAAGTCACCTATACTCGAACTATTCTCTGTTAGCACATTTTTCAGGTAATCAGTATTGGCTTTTTCAGCTAATGCTGTATCATAGGAGAATGTGTCCATCGCCCATTGATCGACATCTTCTGCATAGTCCGTCAGTCTTCCAGACACATCATCGAAATCCTTGCTGAAACTAGCTACATTGCCCACAACTAATGTCAAAAGACCTCCCACCAATGCAATCATCAATAGAAGAGAAATAATGCAAGAAAGTATTCTTGGGATTTTTTTTGACTCCAGCCATATAGATAGTGGTGTAAACAAAATCGCGAAAAATCCACCCATAAATAGGGGGACAAGGAGACTTTTTCCTACAATAAGAAAAAATACCAACACGATAATAAATATCATTACCGCAAGGGCACGTACATAAGTAGGAATGCTAAAGCCAGCTTTTTCCATTAAGATTTGGGATTTTGTGTCAACACCTTATTCCTTTATATAATTGAGTAAAGAAAGCGAATTATTCTGAAATCAATCCAGCTCTCTTCAATAAGGCATCTTGCTTAGGCTCTCTTCCTCTGAATCTCTTATATAGAATCTCCGGATGCTCACTTCCGCCAGCTGAGAGGATGTTTTTGACGAAGGAATCTGCGGTAGCTTTATCGAAAACGCCTTTCTCTTGGAATAATTCGAATGCATCAGCATCCAATACTTCTGCCCATTTGTAGCTATAATACCCCGAGGAATAACCTCCTTGGAAGATATGCGAAAACGAAGTACTCATCAATGTTCCCGGTACTTTGGGAAGTAAATCGGTAGGCCTCATCACTTCTTCTTCAAATTGGAAAATGCTGGTGATCTCGCTTGGATCCTTGCTATGATAGGCCATATCCAAAAGCCCCAAACTAATTTGCCTTACCGTCTGATAGCCTTGCTGGAAATTTGAAGCCTTTTTGATCTTTTCGATTAGATCCTCAGGGATCTTTTCACCTGTTTCGTAGTGCTTCGCAAAAAGATCCAGGCACTCTTTTTCATAGCACCAATTTTCCAAAATCTGTGAAGGCAACTCTACAAAGTCCCAAAATACGCTTGTTCCGGAAATGGATTCATAGGTTCCTTTTGCCATCATTCCATGGAGTGCATGCCCGAATTCATGGAAAAGGGTTGTGACTTCATTGAATGTGAGTAGACTGGGTTTCGATTTGGTCGGCTTGGTGAAATTGCAAACGATAGAAACATGTGGTCGAATATCCTCGTCTTCCTTGACACTTTGGCCTTTATAGCTAGTCATCCACGCGCCATTTCTTTTGCCTGCGCGTGGGAAAAAATCTGCGTAGAATACGGAGAGATACTTTCCGTCTTTGTCCTTAACCTCGTAGGCGGTTACATCTTTATGGTAAAGGGGAATGTCAGCTACAGGAGAAAAAGTAATTCCGAAGAGTTTTTCAGCTGTTTGAAATACACCGTCAATCACCTTTTCCAGTTGGAAATATGGGCGCAATAACTCGTCGTCTAATGCGTATTTTTCCTTTTTTAGAAGTTCGGAATAGTAGGCGAAATCCCATTTTTTCAAACCTTCAAGCCCATCAATTTCCTTTGCAAAAGCTTCTAGCTCTTTCATCTCAGCAATTCCCTTTGGCTTTGCTTTTTCGAGCAAAGCATCCAAAAACGAGATGACTTGGTCTGGACTTTTGGCCATACGCTCTTCCAATACGAAATCTGCGTGGCTTTTATAGCTGAGCAGTACTGCGCGGTCATGACGAAGTTTGAGGATTTTTTTGATGATTTCCTGATTGTCCAACTCATCCCCTTTAGCACATTTTGTCCCGCTAGCCATAAATAGCGTTTCGCGTAATTCCCTATTCTTGGCATAGGTCAACGCTGGTATATAGCTTGGATAGTCTAGCGTAAAGGCCCATTTGCCTTCCTCTCCTTTTTCTTCAGCGATTTGCGCTGCCGCTTCTTTGATTCCCTCTGGCAGTCCTTCCAGATCAGATTCTTGTGCTACGAAATGCACAAACTTGTTAGTCTCTGCAAGTACATTCTCGCCAAATTTCAAGGAAACTTGAGCCAATTCCTGATCTATTTTTCTTAGCTGATCTGCTTTGTCACCTTTGAGTTTGGCGCCGTTTCTTACGAAAGATTTGTAAGTTTTATCCAGCAAAGTAGTTTGCTCTGGAGTCAAGCCCAGTTGATCTTTTTGCTCAAAAACCTGTGATACTCTATGGAAAAGAGCTTGGTCGAGAAGAATATCATTGCCGTGCTCAGTCAAGAGCGGTGATATTTCTCTGGCTAGAGATTGAATTTCTTCATTGGTCTCAGCTGAGTTTAAATTGAAAAATATTCCAGCTACAATACCAAGTCGTTTGCCTGAGCAATCCAGAGCTTCAATGGTATTTTTAAATGATGGAAGAGGTTCGGTTTTTATCTTGGAGATGTCTTCTTTAGCTTCAGCAATAGCCGCTTTTACGGCAGGAATAAAATGGTTTGGAGTGATTTGATCAAAAGGAGCTGTTTCAAAAGGAGTGGCGAAATCCGCCAATAGTGGGTTATTCATAAATCTAAAATCGTTTGGCTAATTAAACAGGAGCTTTCCAGGAAGGTTCCATCAAATGACCTACTTTGGCTAATTCGGTGGCTAATTTACCCATTTGTGCTGTAAAGCTTTCCCACATCCACAGAGGATAGGGAATTTTTTTCGCCAACTCCAAATATTTATGGTATTCATCAAACTGTCCCAGACCAAAATTGGCCTCTGCTCGGTTGACTGATATCCAGAATTTTTGAGCGTTATAATATTCCTGCAATTCTTGCCCATCTTTTGTGCCGTCATTGACCCTCACTTCGTCATTTTTTTCCTTTTCCAATACAACAGGCCAATCTCGTTCACATAAAAATAGAACCCGGTTCCATGTTCTTTTTGCCATTACCAAATCAGCACTTCTTTCTACGTCGCTTGTGGCAAGTCCCGACTTTGCACGATAGACATAAGTTATGGCAAGATTGATAGCATTGTAGCGATTATTCAGGGTATAGTAGCTACGCAAAAAATACAGGAGCGCTTCATCTAAGTGCTGATCTCCCTCACCGGATTCATACAATTTTTTCTCAATAGCCCCAGCCATAGATACGGTTTCAGGATCATTGGTATGCGCCAAATTGATGGATTGAAGTAGTTTCATAGATTCATGGAGCGAGCTTACCAGATCCGGTTTGGCCGTTTTGTAAGTGGCGAAAGCAAGTCTATGTGTTAAATAAGTGTCTGGCTGAGAGGAATTCATGTTTGCCAGTACGGCAGCTGTTTGAAAGAGAAGTTTTGCTTTTTCAAATTCCTTCTGCTCGATCAAGTCTTCTGCATCTTGAATGATTTTCGAAAGTGCTGCTCCAGGTACCTGAAGTGGAATGTCTGTCTCAGCAATTTTCTCAACCGCATCATCTAAAGCTTCTTGGATTTTGGGAGGCATCAGCGAATTCAGGTAGGTATATACGGGACTGTCAGATTCCTCTTTATTTATCACTGCTTCGATTTGTTTTGCCAATCCTTCTTTGAATCGTTCTGCTTCTTCAATATCTATTGCATCTCCGAGATGGATGTATTTGTTGATTACGATGTGATTCAGGTCAAAAGGGTAAATCAGTTTGTCTTCAGCGATGACGATAGTTGTATAGGGGCGCAGTGCATGTCTTATTCCAAGCTCGTATATGGCATTACAGTTTGAGGTAGAGAGGTCAGCTATTACCAAGTCGGCCATTAAAAGTTGCTTATACATCTGTACATCGATTGAGCCAGAGTGTAAAATTTCGTCAGCGCGTACACACTCAAGACCCTTAGACTCTACTACAGGTTTGATCAGAAATTTGTAAGATTTATTGAGGTCTAGCTTTCTTCCGCTTACATAGTCTGTTTTGGTGCCAAAGCCCATCACTACAAAACATCTCTTTTTAGTATCTCCCATAAAAATATCAGGTTTAAAAATCCAATATAATCTTTATCCTTCTCGTGGTCAATGTATTAAATCAATAAAAGCGGACATTTCTGCCCGCTTTAAGAAAATTACAATTGTTGTAGGCTTTAGAAGTCAAAATCACAACTCATTGCCGACATTCCTATCGGTGAGCCATCAGGTGATTTGATTTCTTCTTGGACTGTTAGTTCAACAGGTAGATCTAAGAATGCTTCAATTTTGTCTGATAAGTATTCTGAATGCCATGCCATTAAATTCCCTAATCCACCTCTATCATTTAAAGTGGTTTCCTGCAATAGCTTTAATTGCCCTCTTGCGATTGCTCTTACGGTATTGGACCCTTGGGAGCTTTTTGCCAATTCAATTAGATGATCAATCATTTTTGTTTCAGTCATCATTTTGATTTCAGCTTGAAGTCCTTCTGGTGCTTTTGCGGTAAATACCTGTTTGGCGATTGTGCTAAGCAGATCATCAAAGCCAGGCAGAGCTTTGTTTTGTAAGTTTTGGAGATAAATGCGATCGGCTCTTGACTCATCGAATATAAAATCGAAGGTCAAGTCCACTACGCTTTCTGCTGGCGCAATAGGATCAAACATAAGCCCAGTCCGTGATACGAAGGTTTCTCTGTTTTTATCATAGCCAAATGGACGTGGAGGAATCAGGTCCAGCACCTGCTTAGGAACTTCCAATTGAGCAGGGGAAATTGTAAAAAGCAGTGCTTTCAAAGCATCATCTTGCTCTTTGGCACTTACCCACATGTGACGAGGCTGATTGTCACCTTTGATTTTGTAATGATAATCTAAACCTCCTATTAGCTTGGTAGTGGCTTCTATTTGATACCTATGCATTAGATAAAGCGGTGCAAATACTTCTTCTAGCAAAGCTTCAGGCTGTCCGGTTGGGATTGCATTTAGGCCAAAAATTTTCATTCGATTTCCCCTCAGCTTCAGCATTCTCATTAATTCCTCAGAAGCTGAAGCGCCATTGTCCCAAAGATGAGCTCTCGGATGAGCGCCACTGGGACTTCTGGAGTCTGAATCAGTGATAAATTCATGTCCTGCCTCGTAGGTGTCTTCCAATGTTTTCGTCAGGAAAGCAGCTTCATTTTCACCTTCAGGAATGACGGCATAGCCATATTTTATTGCCCATTTGTCCCAATCACCGATTTTGTCATCATAGGCATTGCTCAGGTCGAGTCCTCCATCGGCGGTTTCAGTGATCAGAGGATATGGATAATCCATCACGGAAGAGCGATTATTAGCTGAAGTAGCATAGCTGTGTGCAAGACCGATGGTGTGGCCGATTTCATGTGCCGACAATTGTTTCAGTCGAGCAATAGCAAGTTCGAGCATCTTAGGATTGGCGGCAGCACCATCTTCGAATGGCTGCAAAAGTCCCTGAGCAATCAAATAATCCTGTCGCACCCTAAGAGAACCCAGAGAAACATGGCCTTTCAAAATTTCGCCTGTTCTAGGATCTCGAACACTCGCACCATAAGACCAGCCCCGAGTAGATCGGTGAACCCACTGAATCACATTATATCGCACATCCATCAGATCCATACCTTCTGGGGCTAGTTCCACACGGAAAGCATTGATAAATCCTGCAGCTTCAAAAGCCTGATTCCACCAGTTTCCCCCTTCGATCAATGCCGAAGCAACTGGCTCTGGAGTTCCTCTATCAAGGTAATATACGATCGGCTCGACTGCTTCTGACATTGCTGCACTTGGGTCTTTCTTTTCCAAGCGATGACGAGCGATAAATCTTTTCATGATAGGTTCGGAAATTGGCGTGGTGAAATCCATGTAGGAAATGCTTCCAAAACCCGCTCTTGGATCGAACTCACGTGGCTCATACTTGTCGTCAGGAAGCTGAATGAAGGAATGACGCTGGCGCACCGTCACTGCATCAGGAGTAGGGGTCACCGATCTAAGATTTCCACCTGTTGCCTGACCAGTTAAAGTGATAGTGGCTTCCACCTCAGTGTTTTGAGGGAAATTTTTGGTCATGTGGTAGTACAAACCAGAGCGACTTGCATCTGCTTTGAAGGATCCCTGACGACTTCTGGTCAAGGTTTCCGCTACTCCGTGGACATCCTGAAGATAGAAATTAGTGGCATCCACGATAAGTTTGTCTCCATCTTTTTGGGTGATCTCAAATCCCCAAAGAATAGATTCTGCAAAAGCATCCTTGATGGATTGTACTTCAGCCGGATTATCAGAATAAGCTCTGAAATCGTAGTTTTTGTGAACCAAGAAAAGCTTGTTTCCAGATTTTCTGAATTCAACAATTCTAGTATCTCCCAATTGGCCTCGATCCAGCCCGATGTCATTGGAGCCTACTCCAGCTGTAAGTGAATTCACATAGAGAAATTCCCATTCTAGCTTGTCGATTTCTAGGTATATTTTGCCTTTTTCTTCATCCAGGTAAAAGGGAATGAATCCGTCATTCTTGCTCATTTTGCTCAAGTCTAGGTTTTGAGCATAGCCGAGATTTAAAGAAAGCAGGAAGAAAATAGTTAGTTGTAGTATTGTTTTCATAGGGCTGTGGGGTTTGAGTACAAATTATCAAAAAAGTAGGCTCTGGCTTATACCACTGATGGAAATTTAGCGATGGAGCATGTATCGGACAAGCAAGGTGGTTTCACTTTGACTTGAACCATCAATTTGCTGAAGTCCCGAACTGATGATTTCCCGGTCGGTATAGGAAGTTTTTGAAAACCGAAAGTAGGTGGTGATTTGCGAGTTGATTTGATATTGTGCAAGAAGGTAATAGCGCATGCCCTGTCCTGCAAATGCGGGAATAGAGAAAGTCCACAACACATTGTTTTCGAAAGCATAAAGTCGTGTATCGTAATCATCGGTGTCAAACAGTGCTATTCTACCAGTTATTCTGAATTTACTGAAAGTGTATTGTGCATCCTGAAGAACCATAAATCCCGAAGATTTTTGGTTATCGTAGTTGACTCTACTGAAGAGAATTCTGGATCGAAAAAAGAAAGCTTTACTGACTTGATATTCCAGACTGAGCAATCCGTTTACTTTATTCAAAGGCCTGATTTGATAGGGGAGGCCAGACTCTCCAGAATCAGATAAGTTTCTATCTTTTTGTTCTTCCCGGATTTGAAAGAATGCAGTAAGATTTCGGTTTGGCTGAAAGCTGATTCTGCCTAGCCATTCGTAGCCTTTAGACGGAGCATAAACTCGATATCTAAGCCATGGAAATTTGAAAAAATCATAATAGGCATTGATTTTCCATTTTGGAATTGGCTTGACTTGAATGCCGAGATAGATGCCTTGCTCATTTACGGGTCTCGTACTTTCTGAAAAAGAATTGCCGTAGAAGCTGTGGAAATTGGAATCGTATTTTCTCCATAGCAATGAGAAATCTACCTGCTTGCTCAGGCTGGAAATAAATCCTACCACACTGCCTTTTCCGCCTGATTGAGAAAAAGCAGACTCGCCAAATAGGAAGAAGTTTTTCCAATTGTAGTTTAGATAAAGGCTACCCACACTATTGCTTTGCCCTGCAAAATCAAATTGATTGTAAAGCGTGGGTGCTTTGATCCACGAATGATCAAATCGGGTGAACAGGTAATTGCTTCCAGCCTGAAGTTTACCTGAAGAGGAAGTAAACTGCAAATTACCACCGAGGCTTACCTCACGAAATTGATTTTTGGTAGCAAGTTCACTACTTGTTCGATGCAGGCCACTTTGGTTGAATGAGCTTATCGTCAAATCTTCGGTACTGAGTGTATCTAAGGAGCTACTAGTCCGACCATCCCGCGGTGCATAGGAAGCGATGAGACTGCTTTGCCAATTTCCACTTTGATAAGTAAGCCCAGCTCCGCGAAAGAACCCAAATTCTAACGCTGCCGTATAGGGCAAAATCCCCACGCTACTTCTTCGGACTGTAGGGACAGTTTCAGCCCCCTTGCCTAAAGAGTATCCAGCTCCGAAAACTAGACCCTGGCCAAATTGTGCCTGGAAATCTCCCAGAGCTATGGTTTTCCATTTTCCAACATAATACTTAGTGAAGTGAAATGAGAAAAAGTTGAAGCCATATCTGGCCGTTTTCCCATCCCAAGTGAATGGCTCTCCAGGATCTTTGTCCAGCGTAAAACCAAGGCTAAAGTCCCGCGCATGTTGTACTCGAAACCTGAGATAGAATTCATTTGGATCGCCTAAATATCTGCTGGAAATCTTTCCTGTAGAACTGGTGTCCGCGGGTGTAAATCCTTTTCGGGTTTCCCAAGTGCGCCGATGACGAAGTAGAAAATAAGCTTGTTGCTCATTTTTAACACGTTTCCAGAATGATTGGGTTTGATTTGAAGTTGTTCCTAATGACAAAAATGGAAGGATTTGTTCTATAGTTTTCAGGTCAAATTCTGGAACAGCTTGAAGTTCATATAGAGAAATCAGTGGCCCAAACTTAGTTCTATAAGCGATCAAATTGCTGATTTGTCTCGGATCAAGCAGGTAGCTTGAAGCCAATATTTCTGCATTTGCTCGATTGACATCAATAGGATTCAGGTACAATTGCAGGAGCACTTCGTAGATCGCTTCATAATCCAAATCCTCGTCTTGGACAGGGAAAAGACGCTCCATGAAAGATTCTAAGTCTATTTCCTTTTGGGGAGGTTGCTGTGCATGCACATAAGAATCCAGGCAAAAAGAGAGGCACACTATGAGGATGAGAGTCTTCATTTTTCAGTCAATGAAAAGCCCAAACTCAAATGATTCGTACTTCCCAAAGCCTGATTTTGCCCATAGGCATAATCCAGACTAAACTGGTTTGATTTCAAACCCATACCAAAAAACAACCTGCTAGGATTGCTGTTGATTCCAGTTCGCAGGAATATCCAATCTTTGAGGGCATATTCCAGTCCAGCTTTTACGATAGGTTTGATCTGTATGTCTTTTTCTACTTCGAGGTGAATTTGAAATTGTGATATAGGAGAATAGAAGAGACCAAGGCTTACGCCAGTAGGAAGTCTTGTTTCAGAATCTTTGGATATTTTGGAGCGGTTAAGATTTGAAATGCTTGCACCGATGGAGAAGGTTGGACTGAGTTCTGCCATTCCTCCCAAACTGAAAATAAGGCTGTTTCCGCTTCCAAAGCCTTCAATCTGTGTCTGAAACCATTCCAATTTTCCTCCAATACTTACTATTCCCAGCTTATTTGCGAAAGCTAACCCCAGAGATTGTTGATTGAATAATTTCCCTCCGTACCGTGAGACGCCAAAGCCGAGGGTTCCAGCTTTTATTTTCCAAGCTCCGACGAGATCTACTGTACCTAGCTCTTTTATCCCAAAACGGCTGTCATATCCGGCAGAAATAGCGGAAGACTCCAGTTTTGCGAGTCCACCAGGATTATTGAAATAGCTCCAGGTGTCCGTTCCATGCACGCGTAGATTCCCCATGCCCTGACTCCTGGCGCCATGTACTTGAGTGAGTGGGTCTGTTTGTGCTTTAGCAGAAAAATGCATGCAAAGCAGGAAGCAGAAAAAAGTCAATTGCTTCATAATGGATCGAAAAAAAGTCTTAACTAATTTAGTTAAAAACTTGATATTCAATCCAGAAGGCTATTTATTTTTTTTTAGAAAGGCGCTGAAAAGTTAAAGAAAATGTTGCCTTCCCTGCTATTATTCAAAGAATATTCAAAACGGAATACCATATCGTAGAAACCGACCAGATCTATCCCGGTGCCATATCCCATTAGGTATTTGTTTGCGAGACGCGAATTTTCAGGGATGTTGTTACGATCTTTCACATAACCATGATCGAAGTTTGCACTTAAATACAGACGTATTGGAATGGTATTGAATTGCTCCAATTTGATCATGTTGGACATGTCAATTTTCCAATCCAAGAACTTCCATCTCAAACTGTTTTTGTGAACGTAAAGCTGCTGACCTTCCACTACGTTTAGCTCATATCCTCTGATGAAATTGGGACTGTATCCAATTCCTTTTACCAATGTATAAGGCTGACTTGGACTTAAAAACCAATTCGCTGTAAGACCAGTATTAAAGTGGAATTTATCAGAGATCTTTAAATACTTGTTGGCAGTGAGATTCACTTCTACTTCGTCTAATTCGTCAGTGAATATAATACCATATTTTGTGATAGAAAGCTGAAGTAATTCTCCATCAGTGGCATAGGCGATATTATCTCTTTTGTCATGTCTGAATGTATAGGTAGCAAAAGCATACCGCAGCTTATTGCCGCCGTGCTGGAAATATTCAGGATTTTCGATCAATACATCATCAGCAACCCACGTAGAACTATAGCCTAAAGTCAAGAAGTGATAGTTATAGTAACTTCTTCGAAAAGTGTACCTCAGCGCTGCCGCAAAGTTTTTTCGAATAATTTCTTCATTTTCCTTCGAATAGAAGACCTGCTTGTTGTATGCTGACCTGATGGGGATTGTCTTATTTTCATTGAGAGTTAGCTGAGCCGCTAATCCGTGTTTCTGTTTTTTGTCTATGTAAGGCTTACTGTATTGAAGGTCTAGTGCTCTGGTGAAACCTAGTTGTCCAGCAAACTTAAGCTTATCATTTCTGCCTCCTACATTGCTGTGGCTTAATCGTAATCCATAATTTACCCGCGAAAAATCCCGGTTTTGATTAGTCCACCATTCTGAGAAATTCCGGTCAGCAAGCTCGAATATTATCTGTGGCAGGATATACCAACGTTCTTTTACAGTGATGAGGATTTCTACTTCATTACCTCCAGTCATTAGTGGGGTGATTTCTACTGAGGTAAAAAGCCTAAGATTGTAGATTTTCTTCTCATCAGCGATGAGTATTTCTAAGAAGGTGTTCCAATCGTAGTAGAAGTTAGTTGTGAAATCCAACTCTCTGAGAATTACACTCTTTTTTGTTTTCACATTCCCTACTATAAAAATGGTATTAACCCGTACACTATCGGGTGTTGTTTTACTTGCAGGCGCAAAGGAGGTGTCACCTTGAGCATAAGAAATGTTTTCTCCTGACTCCAGAAAAAGAGCTAAAAATAGTAGAGAGAAATAAAGGATATTTGGTTTCTTGATGATCAAGAGGGAATTCTGAAAGTTTATTTTTGGTTACTTACGCAGTCACCACTATTTTAGGTTTTATTCATGGCAAAATCCATACTTCGAAAGATAGCTATATTTCCAGTCTTGGTATATCAATACACTATTTCTCCCTTATTTCCTTCTAGTTGTAGATTTTCACCTACCTGTAGCCAATACATGAAGGAGGCAATAATGAAGCATGGAGTTTTCAAAGGTGGGTGGATGGGGCTAAAGCGAATAGCCAGTTGCCACCCATGGGGAGGCCACGGGCATGATCCGGTTCCTTAGTTTTTGATAGGTTTCAGTCCATTTTTCATCGCAAGAATCACCAATATTACCCCCGCGATTACAAGTGGAACACTCAACAGTTGACCCATATTGAAGGTCATAGCATCTTCAAAATCCACTTGGCTTTCTTTGAAGAACTCCCAAATGAAGCGCATGCCGAATACAGAGATGAGGAATAGGCCAAGGAGAATTCCCTCAGGCAATCGTTCTTTGTATTTGTTCCAAAGGGCGAAAAGCACCAAGAAAATTACAAAATAGGAGATTGACTCGTAGATCTGCGTTGGATGTTTGGTTCTTCCAAAGGTCTTGACAGTCACTAAATAGTGATCTCCCTTATCAGAGATTGTCATATCCAAAGGGCTTTCTTTTGGCTCAGCCAGATAATCTTGGCTGGAGTTGAATTGGGTCAACGCATACTTGATGTCTCGTCTCAGCGTACTTTCTAATTCCTCCAAAGAATAAGAGCCTTTGTTGATTGCTATGTCAATATTTAAAGGAACGATTCCATTCCCTACCAATTCATCCTGGCGATCGTCAGGCTTGTAAGGATCGATTGATTCTATCGGTACTTTCAGTGTAGAGAGTAATTCCTCCGTGTCCCATGCGTAAACTATACCGTAATCCGAGCCAGTGTCCTTCCCGCCAATTTCCGAATTCATCAAATTCCCAAAACGGATCAGAGCTCCTGTCAAAGCTGTCACGATCACAATTCGGTCAACTACCCACAGGTAGTTTTGACCCGGTGTTTTTTTTGCATACAGCCACAAAGCGATTAAAATAGCAATTGCTGCTCCATGACTCGCGAGTCCGCCTTCCCAGACTTTCAAGATCTCAATTGGATTGCTCAGGTATTTGGCTGGTTCGTAGAAAAGTACATGACCAAGTCTAGCGCCTACTATAGTCGCTACAACCATGTAGATGGTTAATTTGTCAACCAATTCTGGGTTTTGGCCTTCTTTCTTGAAGAAGTGAACCATAAACTGTTGTGAAATCACAAAGCCAGCCGCAAAAAGAAGACTATACCACGGTGGTCTTTCCCAACCGTGAATTACGGAAGGGTTAGGATCCCAGATAATATAGTTCATGATTAAGTCAAGCATAATTGATAGTTTAAAGTTGATCTAGTTGCGCAAGTTCCTCAGCAAATCCTCCCGACAAAATCGGGAATCTGTACCAGGTTTTTGGGTCTACATTGAATTCATCCAGGTGGAAGGAGGGGGCAAGTCTTTCTCGCTTCCATTGATTGCGCGACCAAAGTTGGAAGAATTTTTTGATATAGCCTTTCAAAGTGGCAGGTTCCAATCCTAGTTCCTCAGAAAGCATGAGATAAATATCCATTGGTGAACGGCGATCTCGAATAGCAAGTTTTTCTATTTCTACAATTACCGCATAAGGCATCAAGTCTTTTTCATCTGTTTGAGTCCTTTCCAATGGCCTAAGTTCGGCAGTTGGTTGAAGTGAGTTTACTTTTGCCAAACCTGGTCGGTCTAGGTTATTCTCAGCCCAACTAAGCCAATTGAGGATAAAGTATTTGTCTACTGCTGCTATAGGCGAAATACTTCCAGAAGTATCACCGTCCATGGTCGTATAGCCTACATCTCCTTCACTTCGGTTGGAAGTGGAAAGGAGTAAAGCATTATTGATGTTGGCAAGCATCCAGATGATAGGAGACCGGGTTCTCGCTTGGATGTTTTGCAATGTAATGTCGTCCTGTTCCCAAGTCAATTTCCTGCCTATGGCTTTTTCTATCTTGGCTGTATAGGAGTTCACTTCCTCATCTATTTCCCAGTGATAGAATGTCGCCCCAATACTTTCAGCTAGTGATTCGGCAGAGGAAAAAGTATCTTCAGATGAGTTTTTGGTGCCTTGATATGCTGTAGTCAATAGTTGCCCAACCAGCTCTTTCTCTGGATTTCCCGAATTAGGGACATGTTTAACTCCTGCCTTTTTGCAAAATTCTTCCAGTCCCAATTCGTCTATTCCACGCTTCACCATCTCAGCTACCAAGATTGCAATCGAAGAGGAATCGGCGCCGCCCGAAAGTGAGAGTACAAAGCCATTGCTTCGGCTTTTTCTCATATAATCAAATAGTGCCAAAGCGGAAGCTTGGACAAATTCCTCATTTTTTGATGTGAAAGGAGCGATGTCTTGAGGTGTTGGTTCCAGATAAAAACTCTTTACCTGAAAGTCTTCGTAGGAAAGGAGCTTATTTCTAGAAAGCAATTTCCCTGATTTCGCAAGCATTATTTCCCCGTCGAAAATCATTCTGCCAGCTTCATTACCCACCAAGTTCACGTAGCAATAATAGCAGTCAAAAGTGGCAGAACTTTCTTCAAGTAACTCTCTGCGAAGCGCTGTCTTGCCCATGGCAAAATGACTTGCACTTGGATTGAAAATCAAGTCAACTTTGCGATCACAAAGCCTATATCCAGGTCTGAGCTTTCCTCGCCAGGCATCTTCGCAGATTTCAAATCCGTAGTGAATTTCTTTATGGTGAAAAGTCAGATCTCCAAGAGGTACTTGTTGATCCTGAAATTCTATTTCAACAGTTTCATTTGCTTTCCAAGGTGTGAACCATCGAAATTCGTAATGAACTCCATCTATGGCCATGAACTGCTTGGCGACAAAGCCTTTGACTTTAGCATTTTCAATGACTGCTACGCAATTGTACACTTTATCCTGAATTCTAATTGGTAAACCTACAGCCACGGTCATTCCTTTGCAATGAGGAATTAAAAGTTTCAGCTGTGCAAGCGCTTTTTTTGGATACCAATAGCTTAAAAATAGATCTTCCGAACCATATCCTGTGATAGCCAATTCAGGCAAGCACAGGATTTCTACCTCTTGTCTTTTGGCTTCTTCAATAGCCAAAATGATTCTGTTCAGATTGCCTGACCAATCCAGCGGTGTTTGATTGACGGTTGCTCCCGCGATTTTTATTGAAGGCATGGATAGATATAGTTGATCCTAAAATTACTCAGCTAGGTGGCAATTCTTAGTGTTTGGCATGCATTTTTGGAAGCTTCCTGCTCTGCTTTCTTTTTGGTACTCCCCTTTCCTTGCGCTATTTCTTCTCCTGCTACTTGCAGCGCGACTCTGAATTCTTTGAACCGTTGATTGCCGCTTACACTAAGTACTACATATTCTACTTCTTTGCTCTCCTTTTGAGACCATTCGATGATCTTGCTTTTATAATTCGTCGTGGTGGCGATCATACTCTCCACATCGAAGTGTAGAAGGATTCTTTGAGTGATAAATTTCTTGGTGAAATGATAGCCCTTATCTAGATAAATAGCTCCAAGAAATGCTTCCAGCATATCTCCATATAAAGATTTGTTTCCAGTGAAGTTTCGCTCACCGATCTCCATTTCTAATGCTTTTCGCAATCCGATTTTGATCCCGGTATCGTTGAGAGTTTCCCTGTTTACTAGTTTCGACCTCGTTTCAGTGAGAAAGCCTTCATCGCGGAAGGGATATTTTTGGAAAAGGAATTCGGCGATGACTGCTCCCAAAATTGCGTCTCCCAGGAATTCCAATCGTTCGTTGGAAAGGCGAAAGCCTTGAGAAGTCTCCTCGCCCAGTCCCGATGGAGTAAGGGCAAGTTTGTAAAGAGATAAATTAAAAGGCCTGCTCCCCGTCATCAAACTGATGGAGGCAGCAAGCCTTTTGTCTTTTTCACTAAAGAAGAAATTATTAAATCCGAGTCTTTGAAATAATTTCAAAATCTGGATTAATTATATTTTTTGAAAATTACTGAACAATTATGTCCACCAAATCCAAACGTATTGCTCAACGCATAATTTATTTCTTTCTTCTGCGCTTTGTTGAAAGTCAAGTTTAGTCTTGGGTCAAACGCCTCGTCATCCGTGAAGTGATTGATCGTAGGAGGCACTATGCCTTTATTCATGGCAAAGATACATGCGATAGCTTCAATAGCTCCCGCTGCCCCAAGCAAGTGTCCAGTCATAGATTTGGTACTGCTGATGTTCAGATTGTATGCATGCTCTCCAAAAATCTTCTGGATTGCCTTGATTTCACCTACATCACCTAGAGGAGTAGATGTGCCATGCACATTGATGTAGTCAATGTCTTCTGGTTTGAGATTCGCATCTTCCAAAGCAATTTTCATTACACTGCTAGCTCCCAAACCTTCTGGATGAGGAGCAGTGATATGGTGTGCATCAGCAGTCATTCCACCACCTACTAGTTCAGCATAGATTTTAGCACCTCGTTCTTTCGCATGCTCATATTCTTCTAGGATCAATGCTCCGGCACCTTCACCTAAGACGAATCCATCCCGATCTTTGTCAAACGGCCTAGAGGCTGTTTCGGGTGATTCATTTCGTTGGGAAAGAGCTTTCATTGCATTAAACCCTCCAACACCCGCTTCAGTAACCGCTGCTTCAGAACCTCCACTGATGAAAATATCAGCTTTACCCATTCTGATGTAAGTGAATGCATCTATTAGGGCGTTGGTGGCAGAGGCGCAGGCAGAAACAGTTACAAAGTTTGGACCGCGAAAACCATATTTAATAGATAGATATCCGGCGCTAATATCAGCGATCATCTTAGGGATAAAGAATGGATTGTATCGTGGCACACCATCTCCAGAGGAGAAAGCAGTTACTTCATCCTGGAAAGTTCTTAACCCTCCAATTCCTGTTCCCCAGATTACACCAGCTCTTGATTTATCGATTTTTTCAAGATCCAACCCAGAATCTACCACAGCTTCCTCTACAGAAATCATGGCATACTGGGTGAAAGGATCCATTTTTCGAGCTTCTTTTCTATCTATAAACTGCTCAACGTCTAGGTTTTTGACCTCGCAAGCAAATTGAGTTTTGAAAAGTGAAGCATCGAATTTGGTAATCGGCGCAGCACCGCTCACACCATTAGCCAGACCGTTCCAGAATTCCTCTGCGGTATTGCCTATTGGTGTGAGGGCACCTATACCTGTTACAACAACTCTTTTTAAATTCATAGAATGAATTTAGGAATTATTATTTTACGTTAGCTTCCAAGTAGGTGACTGCTTGTCCAACAGTACCGATTTGTTCAGCCTGATCATCTGGAATAGAAATGTTGAATTCTTTTTCGAATTCCATTATCAATTCTACAGTATCAAGAGAATCAGCACCAAGATCGTTGGTAAAGCTCGCCTCCAAAGTAACTTCAGACTCTTCTACGCCAAGTTTGTCAACGATGATGGCTTTTACTTTTTGTGCAATTTCAGACATTTTGTGATCAGTTTAGTTATTAACACTTCGCAAAGAAATATATTTAATGCCTAATTGACAAAGAAAAGATTGAAGTAAATTTTTATGCAATTTGTTGACCATAGAAGTTGAATTATATTTTCTAACTTTGTTTTGATTCATTTTTTCCCTGCATGAAGAAGGCCAAATTACTAATTGAACATACGTATGATTTTGATCTTTTGGGGCTTGTATCGCCCGTTAAGGACTATAAAATGGCTTGGCTTATCAATAGGGAATTAGACCTGAACCTTATCAAATCCGAGGATCTTTTACTGGAATTTATGACCCTTCCAAGCCTGAAAATCGCTCAATATTTCCTTTCTTTACCTCATGGATTTGTTCAACTTTTAAGAAATAAGGCTTTAAACTCAACAAATCAAGTGTCGTATTTGATACCAGAATTGAAATCCATGGACTATTTCCTTTTGGTACAGGACGAGACCTTTCAAATAAGTATTAATACCTTTGCCAACCAGCTGGCAAAAAATCGCTACATCCAAAATGTGATGAAGCTGGATGTAAGCAAACTTAAATCAAAAGAAAACCTATTAACATATTAACACCCTAATGAGCCATTTCAATAAGACCAAGATTCTCGCAACAATAGGCCCTGCTTCAAATAACTACGAAACTATCAAAAGCTTGGCTGCTGCCGGAGCTAATGTATTTCGTTTAAATTTTTCGCACGGCACACACGATATCCACGCCGAAGTAGCGAAAATAATCAGACAGATTAATAAGGATGAAGGACTTAATCTAGGAATTCTCCAAGATCTTCAAGGCCCCAAAATCCGCGTAGGAGAAGTAGAAAACAATGGAGTAGAGATCAAGCCCGGAGAAAAAATAACCATTACAAACGATCCTGTGGTTGGGACTAGTAGCTTGGTGAGTACTGTCTACCAGAATCTTCCCAACGATGTGCAGACAGGCGACCGTATCTTGATTGACGATGGCAACCTGGAAGTTTTGGTGATCGATACCGATGGCAAAAATGTAAACTGTAGTGTAATCCACGGCGGAATACTGAAGTCTAGAAAGGGTATCAACCTTCCAAATACTAAAGTAAGTGCTCCTTCTCTTACTGAGAAGGACATAGAAGATTTAGCTTTCGGCTTAGAGCAGGAAGTAGATTGGATCGCACTTTCATTTGTAAGATCAGCTGAAGATATCATTGACCTGAGAGAAAGAATAGTAGCGAAAGGCAAGGTTTGTAAAATCGTCGCGAAAATCGAAAAGCCTGAAGCATTAGAAAATATCGATGCGATCATCGAGGCTACAGACGCTATTATGGTTGCTCGTGGTGACTTGGGAGTGGAAGTTCCTATGGAAATCGTCCCTCTTTGGCAAAAAAGAATAGTAGAGAAATGTAAGCTTGCCTGCAAGCCGGTGATCATAGCTACCCAGATGATGGAGAGTATGATTGTGAATCCTCGTCCTACTCGTGCAGAGACTAATGACGTTGCGAATGCTGTTCTTGATGGCGCTGATGCAGTAATGCTTTCAGCTGAGACTGCTTCGGGTAAATACCCTGTGAATGCTGTGAAAGCGATGAGCAGTATCATTAGCTACTTGGAAGAAAATGCAGATATCTATCATAACCTCTACAAAATCCCTGAGGATGACGATACGTTCTTGAGCAACAACTTGATCTTGATGGCCTCTAGACTTTCTAGAAATGTGAAAGCAAAAGCAATCGTAGGTATTACTTCTTCTGGTTTCACTGGATTTAGAATTGCTTCTCACAGACCGTCAGCAAATATTTTCGTATTCACCAGAAACAAATCTTTGATCACGCAAATGAGCTTAGTTTGGGGGGTGAGAGCATATTTCTATGAAAATCTGGTATCAACTGACGCTACTTTTGCAGATATTGAAAATACGCTGAAGCAAGATGACCATGTGCATGCTGGTGATATAATTGTAAACACTGGTAGCATGCCACTTAAATCAAAAGGTAAAACTAACATGCTAAAAGTGCATATCGTAGAATAAGATTTCAGTAAATCTGTATGTACGCTTTTCTGCCAGTAAGTGAATTCTCTTTGGTCAATGGGTCGGAAGTCCGATGACCGATGACCGGAGTAAAGCAGAATTCAAGGTGTCTTTGAATTTTTGATCCTATAAATTTTCTACTGGCAAGATTCCGTTTAATCAAATTAGTAAATTTAAAAAAAGAGTCTCGGAATTTTTCGAGACTCTTTTTTTATCGCGTTTTCCCGTTTCTATCACACGAACGGAGGCGAAGATCAAAACTCACCACTTACCTTTTACTACTTTTTATAATTTACAAGCACTGACTACACTAAGATTTGCAACTGACTAATTCCCATTTTTTTTCTAATCACCTTTTCCAAAAATCTCCTCAGGCCCTTTGGGTGTCACCATCAGCACTTTTTCTTTTTCCACCATCACAGATCCTGCCGGAGAACCCTTTACTTTTCTAACATATTTGGCTTCAGTGTGAATCACCGGGGCGATAGTTTCATTTTTATTTTTTGAGTAAAAGGCGGCAAGGGAAGCAGCAGTCTCCAGTACAGACACAGGAATGCTTTTAAGCCCTGAAGTTTTGATAAGTACATGAGAACCCGGAACCATGCGTGCGTGTAGCCAGATGTCGTCTTTCTTGGTGTAGCCGCGAAGCATATCGTCGTTTCCGTGGGCAGACTTACCTACCCAGATCGGGAAACCCTCGAATTCAAAAGTTTTGAAAGGCAATACAACCGCGTCTTTTTGCAGGGCTTTATCCTCACCATGAGATTTCTTGTAATTTTTCAGTGCTCTGAAATCCTCAATAGCATTCAGTTCTTCTATTTTGCCTTCAAGTACCACTGCTTGCTTGATTTTTGCCGCAATAGTCTTGTCCAGTTGCTCCCATTCTAATTTTCTATTCTTGCTCTTTCTGTACAAGGATGCCGCATGATCTTGCGGTTTTTGTTTTGGTTTGAGTTTTACTTGGATGTTTTCTCCGGAATAAAAATCCATTAATTCAGCCTCCAGTCTCCCATCCTGAAATACATGAAGATTTGCCATGATCACATCCGCAAGTTGTGAGGGTGGAGGAGAATTGCGGAGTTCTTCCAATTTCTGCGAAGATTTTTGAATGTATGAATTGGTTCGCTTAAATTGTTCTTGATACTTTTTAAGTAAGGAGTTTTTATCCTTTTCAAAACTTCCACGAACAAGTGCCAAATAAAACAGTTCATTGGTGGCTTGAATAGGGTTTGAGAAACTTTTGACTGGATTATTTTCTGGTAAAAGGCTCAGGTGTATTTCCCCATTCTTTTCTACCAAAGAAAAAAGTGGAGTGTCAAGTATATCCAACAGCTCTTGCATGAGCTCCCATTTAGTTTGCAGTTCAGCCTCTGGATAGCCTCTTGCTTTCAGCCAGTTTCTTGGAATAGCTCCCAGCGTGGGAAGGAACTGTGAAGCATTTCCTTCCAGTTTTTCGAAGCTTTCCAGGCTCAGGTCATAATTTTTATTTAAGGAATTCCAGTCTAAATCGCGGTCTTCACTGATTCCATTTCGGAATAACTTAGTAGGAACATTGCCATCTTTTTCGTACAGGAGCACATTACTTCTATTAGCATGCAGTTTGAAAAGGAGGATTTTTCCTGAACTAAGTCTAAAATAGAAAGCCCGCTCAAAACTGAATACGTTACATTCTAGGATTTTATCCCCGATTAGTTCCTTGAAAAGATCTATGCTGTTTCGCTTGGCGCGCTGGAAATTCTCTGGAAAAGAGAGATAAATCTGTGGTGGCAGAAAATGTGCGCGGATAAATCTCGATTCTTCTGAATCCTCGGTCTCGAGGATTAGCTCATCTTTGTTTTGGGAAAAACAAGCGATGATTTTTTTGCCCAAAAAAGCTTTTCCCAGCTCAGGGCAGAGGTATTTCAGGAAATGATAATTTAGATGCATTAGCCCAAAGTTAGCTGAAGCCCATCATAGGCCAAGGCTATTCCTTCAGGTAATTCTTGGTCCACTGTATTGTGTAAGCCGAGTTTATGGGAAATATGTGTGAAATAAGTGTTCTTCGCACCGATTTTCTTCGCCATTTCTACAGCTTCGTCAAGGGTGAAATGGGAAATATGAGACTCCATTTGCAGCGCATTGAGAACCAACGTTTCAGTTCCTTCAATTAATTTCAGCGAATCTTCCGGAATGTGATTGGCATCTGTGATATAGGTGAAATCTCCTATGCGAAATCCCAAAACAGGAAGCTTGTAATGCATCACAGGAATAGGAGTGATCGTGATTCCTTCTATCGTAAATGGATTGTCGTCGATCTCAATGGTCTCTACTTGCGGAACTCCGGGATATCTTTTTCCACTGAAAATATATGCGAACTCACGTTTGATCTGCTCCAGCACTTGAGGCTTCCCGAAGACAGGCATATCCTTTCGTTGCTTGAAGTTAAATGGGCGAATATCATCCAGACCGGCTGTATGGTCTTTGTGCTCATGGGTGAATATCACCGCATCGAGTTCGGTGATTCCTGCTCGGAGAATCTGACTTCGGAAGTCTGGCCCTGTATCAATTACCAGACTCAATTTGCCGATTTGAATATGGACGGAGGATCTAAACCTCTTGTCTCGGAAGTCCAGTGATTTGCATACAGGACAGCTGCATCCGATCACGGGAACGCCTTGTGAAGTACCGGTGCCTAAAAAAGTTACTTTCAAAATTTTAGCTGGGTTTGTCTCAGATCAGTGAGGAAGTCATGATTTGCTTTATCCTTGAAATCTGCGGGGTCTAGATTCAGCTCGATCAGAATGTCAATTAGTGCATTGATTTTTCCTTCTAAGGGAAAATATTTGTTTACGATTACGATTTTGGCATCATTCAATACACAGTAGCCGGATTTGAAAGTACCCTTTTCGTAGCGCAGCATGTATTCTGATGAAGCGAATAGATTTTCAAGTTTATCCAAAAAGTGCTTAGTATATTTTATTGCCATATCAACTCAGGAATCTCTTCACAGTAGCAAGTAATTTGTCGTAATCAAGTGGTTTCTGGATGAAATCATCAAATCCCAATCTTCTGAATTCATCCATGGTATAGTTATGCATGTTTCCTGAAATAGCAATGATCGGAAGCTTAGATTTGGTGGGTTCATCCAATTCTCGGATCATTTTGGTACAGCTAGCCCCATCCATTACGGGCATGTTGAGATCCATTAGAATAAGATCAAACTCCTCTTTTTCTAGCATCTCTAAAACTTGCTTGCCATTTTTGGCTGCCTTCATTTGGTAATTTTCAAATGAAAGAATGCTTTTTGTCAAGTTGATGATAACTGAACTGTCTTCTCCGACAAGGATTTTTTTAGGGTTATTCATGTGCTAAAAGTAGTCTCTTCTGCGAGATAATTCTCAAATATAATGCGCTCATTTTTTAGTTTTTTTATTGCTTTTTCCAAAGAATCCCAATCCTGTGCCCTTGCTTTCCCATCAGCATCACTTGATAAATTAAAAATAGCGTTGGCACCCAACGTGCCCGAATTCCCTTTAAGTGTATGTAGATTTTCAATCAGAACCTCTATATTTCTTTCCTGAAAAGCGGTGTCTATATGACAGATCAGCTGGTCATATTCCCTCAGGAAGTCAACGTAGATGGATTTGATAGTCTCTATGGGTGTGTATTTCAAGAGTTGATGAATGACCTTTTTATCTAAAACAGCATCCTCATGATTGGTGTCTGCGAGTTGTGAATCATTATGTTTATTAGGATGGATTTTAGCTGAGATCACAGCCAAAAACTCCTTGGCGCGGATAGGTTTTGTGATTAAATCATCAAACCCCATTTCCAAAAAGCATTTTCTAGTGGATTCAGGTGAATAAGCAGTAATTGCGATTATGGGACATGGATGTGCTGCTTGTCGTCTGATTATTTTTGATGCAGTGATACCGTCCATTTCAGGCATTTGGATATCCATTAAGATCAAATCAAATTTCTCTTTGGAAGCTCTCTGAACCGCCTCCACTCCATTTTTGACTGCTTCAAAGCTATAGAACTGGCCGATCAGGCTTTCAAATAACTTTCTGTTCAAGTCATTATTATCCACAATCAACACCTTTTTGCTTTTCATTACTTTACTTTGGATTTTTGCTTTCAGCTAATCACACACATTTTGTCTAATCATTCCTACTTGATCTTAGTGGTGGGCCCCACCGCCGTCGGCAAGACCGATGTTTGTCTAAATCTAGCTAAAAAATTCAAGACTGAAATTGTATCCTGTGACAGCAGACAGTTTTATCGTGAGATGAATCTAGGTACGGCAAAACCCAATTCAGATGAATTGAAGCAAGTTCCTCACCACCTTATCGATAGTTTGTCCATCGTTGAGGAGTATGATGTCCGCAAGTTTGAGCGGGAGAGTATGGCATTGCTGGAGGAATTGTTTGCAAAGCACCAAGTGGTGATCATGACTGGCGGATCAGGTTTGTTTGCCGATGCTATCGTAAATGGCTTGGATGAAATGCCTGAAATAGCAGCAGGAGTCAGGCAGCAGATTATACAGGAGTATGAGGAAAAAGGCTTGGGATTTCTGCAGGGGGAAGTAGCTAAAAATGATCCGGAGTATTTCGAAAAAGTCGATCAAAAGAATCCTCAGCGACTCATGAGAGCCTTGGAAATCTGGAGAGCTACGAGCAAGAAATTCAGCTCATTTCGAGTGAAATCCAAAAAGGAACGGCCATTCAAGGTGATCAAAATCGGTTTAGAAAGAGATCGAGAAGAACTGTATTCTCGGATAGACTTTCGTATGGATCAGATGATTGATGCGGGATTGTTTGATGAGGCAGGTTCTCTTTTTGAGAAAAGACATCTGAATGCATTGCAAACTGTAGGATATTCAGAAATCTTCGGATTCTTAGAGGGGAAATACAACAAGGAAGAAGCTATCCGCTTGCTCAAAAGAAATTCAAGACGCTATGCCAAGCGCCAACTGACTTGGTTCAAGAAAGACGGGAAGATCAGGTGGTTTTCTCCCGAAAATCAGGAAGATATTTTAGCTTACCTACAAGCTCAGATTTTCTGAAAGCTGGCAATTTTACCAACCCAGTTATATGGCGCTTTTTTTAGCAGTGCATTGTATTGAATACGGTTGACCTTCAAGTCTCGAATGATTTTAAGAGCTTTCTCCGCAATACTTTTATCTACTCGGTTTTGCTTGAGTGCACCTATTAGCAAATCTGGATCAGAAGAATCTTCCACCATAATCCCCAAAGCAGGATTTAAGGAATTTAACTTAATGAGTAGCTCTTTCTGATGATTTAGTTTGCGCTGCAAAGCATTTTTCACAGTGAGGAAAAATAGGAGCCCTCCGGCTCCCAGCATGATAAATATTGGTATGAAACCCATTTTATATACTTAAGATTTTCATTAATTTAAGATGATCTTCGATCAGTGCTTTAGTCTTTCCTATGCAATCTGCGAAGGTTGTGAATACCACTTCCTGATTGACAACTCCAGCCATGTGAAATTGATGACCAGCAATAAGACCTTCTACTGCCGCCATTCCGCATCTGCTAGCTAATACTCTATCTCGTGCAGTAGGGTTTCCTCCACGCTGAATATGACCAAGAGTAGTTACTTTAAAATCCTTCGAAGGATCGTTTAACTTGGTTTTCACTTTTTCCATGATGGTCTGTGCATTACCTGCATCATCACCTTCAGCTACCACGATTATACTTGAGGATTTGCTTTTCCTGAGGTTTTTCAGAGATTTTACGACTTCTTCAAGGTCTGTTTGCGTTTCTGGAACCATCACGAATTCGGCACCTCCGCCTATTCCTGATTCTACAGCAATAAATCCGGCATCCCTTCCCATCACCTCAATAAAGAAAATCCTATCGTGAGCCGCCGCCGTATCACGGATTTTATCGATCGCTTCCAGTGCAGTATTTACCGCCGTGTCAAATCCAATGGTATAATCAGTGCCATATAGGTCATTATCTATAGTTCCCGGACAGCCGATAGTTGGGATTCCGTACTCCTCAAAAAACACCTTCGCACCTCTAAACGTACCATCACCACCTATTGCCACCAAGCCTTGGATGCCAAAAGCGCTAAGATTATCAAAAGCTTTTTTTCTGCCTTCAGGCGTCATGAATTCCATAGATCTGGCAGACTTCAGCACCGTTCCACCTCGCTGTACTATATTACTGACAGAATGTGATTGCATGCGCTTTATTTCGCCATCGATCATGCCTTCATATCCACGATATATTCCATATACTTCTAATTCTTTGAAAATAGCGGTCCGAACCACCGCTCTTACGCAAGCGTTCATGCCAGGACTATCTCCTCCAGAAGTAAAAACTGCTATTTTTTTCATATGTCTATAATTGTTTTTCAGCGGTCATATGGAATCTCGCATGTGTGACACCTGAATATTGCTCGATTTCATGTTCATAGGTTTAAAGCTCAAAAATAGGGATTAAAGGAAGAATGATTTCAGTTTCTTAAATTATTAAACTTTTATTAAATCCTGATTTGGAAAAGAGCTTGAATTCCAGCGCTAATTATCTGAATTTGTAAGGATGGAAAAGAGAAAATTACCTGGACTAGAGTTTGAAATAAGCCCCGTCGCACTAGGCTGTATGTCGCTGAAAGGCAATCTAAAGGAAGATCAAAAGATCATTGATGCCGCTGTTTTGGGAGGAATTAATTTTTTGGATACGGCAGATTTGTACCAAAAAGGCTTGAATGAAGAAATTGTCGGAGCGGCTATAAAAGATAAAAGGAAAGATGTAATAGTCGCTACTAAAGTTGGGAATCAATTGAGGGAAGATGGTAGCGGATGGGATTGGAATCCCAAGAAATCCTATATTCTGAAAGCTGTGGAGGAAAGCCTGAAAAGGTTGCAAACAGATTACATTGATCTATATCAGTTGCATGGAGGCACGCTGGAAGATCCTTGGGATGAAACACTGGAGGCTTTCGAGATTCTAAAAAGTCAAGGGAAAATCCGCGCTTTTGGGATTTCTTCCATTCGACCCAATGTGATCCGAAAAGTGCTAGAGATGAATTCTCCTGCTACCATCATGATGCAATACAATCCATTGGACCGCAGGCCTGAGGAATCAGCTTTTCCATTGATCGCTCAGTCTGATTCCAGGGTTTTGATTCGAGGTACTTTTGCCAAAGGGCTTTTGATCAATAAGTCTGCAGAGCCATTTCTGGAATATACTGCCGCTGAGGTAAAAGAAATCCGTGAGTTGATCGCAGATTCTGGTTTGCTACCCGAGGCATTTTTGATTCGTTTTGGATTGATTCAGCCAGCAGTAGGATCGCTTGTGATAGGAGCAAGTTCGGTGCAGCAAGTAGAAAAAATGATTTACGCTTATCAGCAGCACGAAATGATATCTGATGAATTGATCAAGGAAATCTCTGCGAAAATACCGCTAAACCTATACACGCAGCATAGATAAAATTCCAATTGCCTAGACTCGACAAATAGTCTATTTTGGGAGGATTGATTTTATCTCATCTTTTTAAACACCCAATTATGAAATTTAGACTGTTGCTTTTTGTTTTACCGGTTTTAATTTGGTCTTGTGAGCCCAAGGAACTCAGCGAATCCGAACGTTGGGAAGATACGGCTAGCAGGGTTGAGATTCTCCGGGATGATTATGGAATTCCACATATCTACGGGAAGAGCGATGCGGATGCAGTTTTTGGATTATTGTATGCACAGTGTGAGGACGATTTCAGAAGAGTGGAGCGAAATTATATCTGGGCCACAGGGCGTTTAGCTGAGCTGGAGGGGCAGGAGTCTATTTACAGTGACCTTCGCGCAAATCTCTACATGACGGAAGCCGAAGCCAAAGCTGCTTATGAAACTGCACCTGATTGGCTGAAGGGGCTTTGCGTGGCATTTGCTGATGGGGTCAATTACTATTTGGCAACACATCCGGAAGTGAAGCCACAAGTGATCACACACTATGAACCTTGGATGCCGATGTTTTTCAGTGAGGGTTCTATCGGTGGTGATATCGAGCAGATTCCTACGAGAGGAATTCAGGCTTTTTATGCTGAAAAAGAGCCAGATGTGATGGCGCAGTATGAGAAAGAAATGGTGTACGAAGCCTTATTGGATGAGCCGAAAGGCTCAAATGGAATTGCTGTAAATGGCAAGATGACTGCCTCCGGAAATGCCATGCTGCTCATCAATCCGCATACTTCATTTTATTTCAGACCGGAAGTTCATGTGGTGAGTGAAGAGGGTTTGAATGCTTACGGCGCTGTGACATGGGGTCAGTTTTTTGTTTATCAGGGATTCAATGAAAAGACGGGATGGATGCATACTTCTACCCAAGTGGATTTCATAGACGAATTTGTGGAGGAAGTTTCCGAGAAAGACGGGAAATATGAATATCAATATGGAGATGAAAGTAGAGCTGTAGAAGAATTTCAGATCTCTTTGAAATATAAGGCGGGTGAGGAATTAAAGGAAATACCTTTCACTTTCTATAGAACTCACCACGGCCCGATTACACATCAAATCGATGATAAATGGGTGGCAACCAAGATCAATTGGGATCCGGTAAATGCACTTATCCAAAGTTTTACGAGGACTAAATTGAGCAATCATACCGAGTTTAAGAAGATGATGGACATCCGCACCAATTCTTCCAACAATACTGTTATTGCAGATGCAGACGGAAACATCGCTTATTTCCACGGGAATTTTATCCCAAAGAGAAATGAAGGATTTGACTTTTCTGAACCGGTAGATGGCTCTGATCCGAATTCCGATTGGCAGGGATTACATACCGTAGATGAAAGTATTATGATACTAAATCCTGGAACTGGTTGGATTCAAAATTGTAATTCCACGCCTTTCACTGCTGCGGCAGAGTTTAGCCCAAAAAGGGAAGATTATCCGTTTTATATGGCTCCAGACCAAGAGAATTACAGAGGGATTCATGCTATGAAAGTGCTAAATGAAGCTTCTGAACTGACATTGGATGGTTTGATCGATCTTGCGTACGATCCATACTTGCCTGCTTTTGAAAAAATAATTCCCATGCTGCTGAAAGCTCATGAGAAGAAAGGTATAGCTGATCCTCAGTTTACCGAAGCAATCAAAATCTTAGAAGCTTGGGATTATCGCACCTCCAAGGAGTCTGTGGCTATGTCGTTGGCTCATTTTCTCGGGATGAATTTCATGAGGAATCATGGAAACATCAACAACTTGATCAGCTTCAATACAGACGAAAATACTACGATTCCAAATCCCTCACCGACAGAACTTCTTTCCACTTTCAGTCAGACTTTGGAGGAGATGAATGCGGACTTTGGTACTTGGAATACGCCTTGGTCGGAAATCAATAGATTCCAGCGATTGACTGGTGAAATTGATATGCCATTTGATGATTCCAAGGAATACACTCCAGTGGGAATGGCTTCAGGCACCTGGGGAGCTTTGGCTGCTTTTGGTGCCAAAACCTATCCGGGGACGAAGAGATTGTATGGTTACAGAGGAAACAGTTTTGTAGCCGCAGTGGAATTTGGTGAGAAAGTAAAAGCCAAGTCAATTCTGGCAGGTGGACAAAGCTCAGATCCAAATTCACCACATTTCTATGACCAGACTCAGGGCTATGTAGATGGTGAATTTAAGGATGTTGCTTTTTACCGCGAGGATGTGGAGGCTAGGGCAGCCGAGAGATATGTGCCGGGGAAAAGGGAGTAGCTCTGTGAAAAGTAAAAATTGTAAGAAGTAAAAAATGTAAAAAAATATAAGCACATCAAATCCATAGACCCGTTCATATTCAATCTTTGACGATGTTAATGGATTTTTTACTAAGTTTTCCTACTTGAATATAACCCACCTCAGCTTATGAGAAAAATACTCTTTTTCATGCTCCTAAGTACTTCTGTAGCTTTTGCGCAGCAAGAAAATCCCAAGCCGCAGCGATCGTCCATAGAAACAGATACGCGTGCAATTCGGCAAGATATTCCGATGACGAATTCGATTCGAAAAGCTTTTGAAAAAGGATCGCGAAACTTCTCTGGTAAGCCCGGTGCTAACTATTGGCAGCTGGAAACGGACTTTACGATCAAGGCTAGTTTGGATCCGAGCACACAGACGATCACAGGATCTGAGAAAATCCTTGTGCATAACAACAGCAAAGACGATTTGAATGCGATCATCCTTCGACTTGATCATAATGTCTTTCGGGGAGACGTGCCCCGCGGAAGTTCAGTTCCTGCGGAAAATACCGAGGGTATGATCGTCACTGCGATAAAAGTGCAGGGAGAATCTGTTGATCTGAATGCTGCTCCCCGAAGGAGAAATGATCCTCCAGCGCTGAGTGTAAGAGGCTTGAAGAATACAGTTGCGACCATCACATTGGTGAATCCTATCAAAGCAGGGGCAACTGCGGAAGTAGAAATTGACTGGCACACCAAATTACCCGGAGGTGATAATGGCAGAGGGCATAGAATGACTCAGCGTTTTGATAGCACCTTATTTCAGCCTACACAGTGGTTTCCAAGATTGGCTAAGTACGATGATCTTCGCGGATGGGAAACTAGCCTTTACTTAGGGCCAGCTGAGTTTTTTAATAACTTCGGAAGCTATGACGTGTCGCTGACGGTTCCTGCTGGCTGGATTGTAAGTGGCACAGGCGTGTTGCAAAACCCAACTGAAGTTTTGACTCCGACGGTAGCGGAAAGGTTTGCTAAAGTACTTGACTCTGATACAGAAGTGACGCTAGTGGGCGAAGATGAAAAAGGTCCGGGAAAAGCAACTAAAGCTGGAGATAAACTTACCTGGCGATTTAAGGCGGATAAAGTGAATGATTTCGCTTGGGCTACTTCGGATAGATTTATATGGAAAGCTACTAAAGCTGATATTCCAGGTAAAGGGCAAGTACCGATTTACATGGTTTTCATCCCTGAGAGAGCTCAGTATTTTGAGAAAGCAGGAGAGAATACGAGACATGCACTTGAGTTTTATTCCAAACTTTGGGCACCTTATCCTTTCCCTCAACTAACGCTGCAAGATGGGCCAAGTGCTGGTATGGAGTATCCTATGGTGATCAATTCGAATCAAGGCGCTGCAGATCATGAGGCCGCACATCAGTGGTGGCCAATGATGGTCGGAACCAATGAGACTCGCTACGGCTGGATGGATGAAGGTTTCAACCAATACATGAATATTCTTTCTACAGCAGATAGTAGAGGAGTGGATTATAATCTTGATGGTTTGGGTCAAAGCTACGGACGAATCAGCGGCTTGGAGGATGAGGCACCGATGATGTGGAGCGCAAATGACGCAGGCCCTATGTACGGATTTCAGACATATCAAAAAGCACCACTGATGCTATCCATGCTTGGCGGGATAGTAGGCGATGAGGCAGTTATCAGTGCCATGAAAAAGTACGCGGAGGCTTGGGCATTCAAGCATCCATCGCCATGGGATTACATGTTCTTTATGAATAATGAGTTGGGGCAAAATCTTGGGTGGTTCTGGTATTACTGGTTATTTACCACAGAATCCGTGGAAGGATCTATCCAGAATGTTAGTACTTCAGATGGCAAAACAACTGTGACAGTTTATCAGGCTGGACAAATGCCTTCACCAGTTTTCTTGAAAGTGGAGTTTGAAGAAGAAGGAGCCGCGATCAAGAATTTGGCTAATGCGAAAATGATTGATGCTTCGACGGCAGAAGTGACTTGGCCAGTGACGGTTTGGTTTGATGGCAGCCGAACCTTTGATGCAGTGATGGACTTCGGAGATCGAAAAATCAAACAAATCACCTTAGATCCTCATGGACGTTTTCCTGATAAGGAAAAGGCAGACAATGTTTGGCCTAGATAAATTGAATGTAGAATGAGGCTCGATGGAGCCTCATTTTTTTGAAGTCGATTTTAACCGCAAAGATCACAGAGTTTTGCGCAAAGGGCACAGCTGTCAGGCTGAGCGAAGTCGAAGCCTGCTTCTCCAGACGCTAGACTCGAAAGTCATCCCATAGGAAAAGAGCTTAAAGCTCCGTTAGACAGGCTTTCACAAGATATTTTTAACCGCATAGACCACAGAGCTTTGCGCAGAGGGCACAGCTGTCAGGCTGAGCGAAGTCGAAGCCTGCTTCTCCAGACGCTAGACTCGAAAGTCATCCCAAAGGAAAAGGGCTGAAAGCTCCGTTAGGCAGGCTTTCACAAGATATTTTTAACCGCATAGACCACAGAGCTTTGCGCAGAGGGCACAGCTGTCAGGCTGAGCGAAGTCGAAGCCTGCTTCTTCGGAAGCTAGACTCGAAAGTCATACCATAGGAAAAGGGATGAAAGCTCCGTTAGGCAGGCTTGCACAAGATATTTTTAACTGCAAAGACCACAGAGCTTTGCGCAGAGGGCACAGCTGTCAGGCTGAGCGAAGTCGAAGCCTGCTTCTCCAGACGCTGGACTTGATTATTATCCCAAAGGAAAAGGGCTGAAAGTCCGATATAACTTAGCCCAGCTCGGAAGGGCTGGGTTAAAAAAGACAAAGGCAGAATAGTAAAGCTCTGAAAGAGCGAAATATCCTACTGTTTTTCATAGCTGGTTCATGCCTGCCTTCCGTAGGCATGGCTTGCCGAATTATCATTTATTCGGGCTTTCACTCATCTCCAAGTTCAGCTCACCGCCGCCTGTGATTTGCGAATGCGAAAGCTCCATATTTCCTACATTTTGGTTCTTCCACGAAGCAGAATTTACATAGACACTTGTAGGGCTATTCCCACCGGTTTTGATGATGAATTCCTTACCGGGATAGTACTTAGGATTGAGTGCTATGGTGATTTTATCAAAAATAGGACTGCCAATCTGGTAGGCGGGATCAGCTTCGGTGCCACCGTTCATTTGGAACAACCCGATTTTCATCAATACAGCCAAACTTCCCATTAGCCCTTGGTCTTCATCTCCGTTGTAGCCATTTTCAGGACTAAGGTCAGAATAGATTGCTTTCACAACCGCTCTAGACCAATACTGTGTCAGGTCAGGTCTTCCAAGTTTATGGAAAATAAACGCAGTCTGAATTGAAGGTTGATTTCCATAGTTGATGGGGATTCTTCGATATTCTGGATGAGTTTCCTGAGAGTGGGAGGTGCCAGAAGTGAAACCAAGTTTTTCAGATTCTTCAAATGACCTGTTCAGTCGGTCAATCGCTTTTTCTTTTCCTCCCATCATAGCAGCTAATCCTTCCAGGGCATGTGGGACAAACCAAGTTGCCTGACTTCCATTTGCCTCGTTAAAGCCTGCATTGTATTCGTATGCATCAAAAGGCATTTTCCAGCTTCCGTCCACATTTCTTGGGCGCATCCATCCTGATTCCCAGTCAAAGGTGTTTTTATAGTTTTCTGATCGGGTCAAAAACTCATTTGCGGAAGCATCATCTCCCAGTGCTTTTGCCAACTGTGCAAGTGTCCAATCCTGATAGGCGTATTCCAAAGTCAAACTTGGACCATCCTGATGAAATCCAAACCTTGTTCCTTCCGGGGTTGGCCATGGAACATAGCCAATATTTAAGTAATGAGATAGTCCGCCACCTTTGGATGTCTTATGCTCATAGCCCGCTTTTTCCATGATTCCACCAGGCCGGTGATTTTTCTTGAGACCTTCGAAGGCCATCTCAACATCAAATCCCCGGATTCCTTTCTGATAAGCGCTGACGATAAATGGCGTGCTCGAAGCACCAGTCATCACATAAGTATAATTGCCGCCAGAAGGACCTCTTGGGATCAATCCTCCGTCCTGATAGTAGCGCAGCATGGAGTTCACGAACTCCTCGGTGATCTCAGGATAGACGAGGTGCCAAAGTGTATTGATCGTCCACTGAGCGCCCCAAAATGAATCCGAATTGAAATGCCTGAATTTTGGTTTTCCTGCATCGTCCAGTGGGATTTGCTTTGCCAAAAGCGTTCCGCTGGTCATGTCCCCATATTTACCATTGACATCGGAGATCGTTCTTCTGCCCTGAAGTGCATGGAATAAATCAGTGTAAAACCGTCTTCTGTCTTTCTCTGTAGCTCCTTCAACTTTTATTCTTCTTAAGTAGCTATTCCATTCTTCGAAAGATTCATTTTGTGTTTTCTCAAAATCCCAATGAGCCAGTTCTGTATTCAGGTTTAGCATTGCCTGCTCTGCACTGACATAGGAAATCCCCACTTTCATCAGCAATTCATCCTTAGAATTATCAAAAGACAGAAGCGCTCCAGAATTTTTTCCTTTGATGTCTCTTAGCGTAGAAGTCACTCCCTCGTCTGACCATCCTGTAATTTCTGCTATTGGTCTATTCAACTTGATCGCATAAAATATTGCAGTATTGAATGGTCTCCTGATTGTCGATCCATTGATCAAGTATCCCTGAAGCGTGGTTTGATCCACTTGGATAAGCTGGCCGTCGATGATGTCAGAAGGACCCAGCATTCCACCAAGTCTGATCATGACTTGCTGCTGACTGTTTTTCGGGAAAGTATAGCGGTGAAAACCCACGCGAAGGGTGGAGGTGAGTTCTACTTTGATGTCGTATCTGTCCAGTATGAGCTGATGATAACCTGGTTTGACGATTTCTGAATCATGAGAAAAAGGGGACCCGAAATCTGTGTTTTTGTCCAATGCAATGCCTGAAACCGGAAGTACAGATAGTCCTGAAAGTTGCCAAGCGTGCACATGGCTGAGACCTTTGATGGAGTCACTGTCATATCTATAGCCTGAACCCCAAGCCCCGCCAGTGTCTGTATCTGGACTTAGATTCACCATTCCGAAAGGTCGGGTGGCAGAATTGAAAAAGAACCAGCGGGAGTTTTTACTGTCCACGTATGGATTTACCAGATCGGCTGGGGATTCTTTCGTTTGGGCGAAAGTGAAAAGGGATATCTGAAAAAATAGAAAAGTGAGGAAATGTTTGAGCTTCATCTTGGAGGTCAGTTGAATTGAGAGGTTAAGTAAGTTTCAAAAGTTCGGATAACAAACCTGAGGTGTAGGGTATTTACGCAAAGGATTTCCGCACTCTGATTTACAATGTTTATGGGTAAGTATTTATTATGCATACAGTTAAATTGGATTTGAGTGAATTACTGATCGTGCCTTTGGCACTCTGGAATTCTATATTCTACTTTTAACCCCGAATTTCGCTTCGCTGTATTCGGGGCTATTATTGGTTGTGCCGTTGGCACAAGTATTCAGTAGTATTTCCAGACCTCTTGCCAACGGCAATACAGGTAAAAGCGCAGAATGCAAATCTGGGTTTGAACAGGAGGTTCTATTGATAGAGTGCCAACGGCGCTATCAGTATTATCAACACTTAGTACTATGAAAGCCTCCGAATTTTGCTTCGCTGTATTCGGGGCTATTATTGGTTGTGCCGTTGGCACAAGTATTCAGTAGTATTTCCAGACCTCTTGCCAACGGCAATACAGGTAAAAGCGTAGAATGCAATTCTGGGTTTGAACAGGAGGTTCTATTGATAGAGTGCCAACGGCGCTATCAGTATTATCAACACTTAGTACTATGAAAGCCTCCGAATTTTGCTTCGCTGTATTCGGGGCTATTATTGGTTGTGCCGTTGGCACAAGTATTCAGTAGTATTTCCAGACCTCTTGCCAACGGCAAGACAGGTAAAAGCCCAGAATATAATTCTGGGTTTGAACAGAAGGTTTTTTTGATAGAGTGCCAACGGCACGATCAGTATTACAATTACAAGTCTTAAAATAAATCGATGAAGGAATAAATAGAAAAAAAAAGCAGGAAGTTCACACACTTCCTGCCTTTCTAACTTTAATATTAGAGCCTAATTTTCTTAAAAAGGCAGATCTGCTTCTTCCTTCATCTTCGCAGTTTTTTCGCCCAAGAGCAGGAAATCATTCACCACGATCTCGGAGATGTAACGCTTCACGCCATCTTTATCGCTGTAGTCGCGGTTGGAGATTTTGCCTTCAATGGCGATCTCAGAACCTTTGTCAGTGTATTTTTCGATGAGCTCCGCATTCTTGCCCCAGATCACCAATCTATGCCAGGTGGTTTCAGTGACTTTCTCACCTTTTTGATTTTTGTAGGATTCGTTGGTAGCGATGTTTACGTTCCCTACGATCTTGCCACTTTCCAGGGTTTTCAATTCTACTTTGGCTCCCAGGTGACCGATTAGCTGTACTTTGTTTCTTAGCGCATTCATGATGTTTGTTGTTTTGGTTAGAAAATTTGTTTGTCGTTTTCGCTAGAGGAAAAACTTATGATCCAAAGTTGCAGGATGGGAAAGCGCTAAGTCGGTAGCTAGTCGTTTGTATTCGATAGTATCCGTTTGTGGTCGGATAAAGTGGGTTTGATAGGTATTGAGGTTGATTGTCTAATCAAAAAAGTTTAGTAGGTTTAGTAAAAATAGGAGGAGTTGCGGGTATACACT
>NZ_MSSW01000067.1 GCF_002150685.1 Algoriphagus antarcticus | reverse complement strand
AAAGGACAAACGAAAAAAAAAATTACTAAAGAACACTCAATAAACGCTACATCGGTCTTCGGTCATCAGTCTTCCATCACTTTAATCAGAGAAAATAAGACTACTGGTATCATTCCGTACAATCATAAAATATGAAACCAATCCTCCATATCCATACCATCGCAGACTTATACAAATTGTTTGGTTTAGGTCACAGTCAGCATCCCTTAGTAGCGGTATTGGATTTCAGTAAGGTAAGCGAAAAGGTAGCACAGAATGCGATGATTTCGACTAACCTCTACTCCATCATGTTTAAAAATTATTGCAAAAATAATTTCAAATACGGTCGTAAAACCATTGATTTTCAGGATGGCAATCTGATCTGCATCGCTCCCAATCAAGCCATAGAGATCGATAATGAGGTAGAACAAAGAGAAAATATGCTTGGTTGGGGTCTGTTTTTCCACCCAGATTTGATTCGGGCCACCTCGCTGAATGAGAAAATAAAGGACTATAGCTTTTTTTCCTATGAGATCACTGAGGCACTTCACTTGTCCGACAAGGAAAAAAATATTCTGTATGAATGTGTCCAAAAAATAGAAGCAGAACTCAGAGAGAACATTGATGTGCACAGCCAATTTATTATGGTGTCTACCATCGAACTGTTGTTGAATTACTGTTCGCGGTTTTATGGTCGGCAACTCATCACCCGAAGCCACTCGAATAAGAAGGTCATCTCCCAAATCGAGGAGGTCCTAAAGCACTACTTTTCAGTGGATATGATCAAAGAGAAAGGCTTGCCAACTGTCAAATATTTAGCGGAGCAAGTCGCCTTATCACCAAGCTATTTGAGTGACTTGCTCAAAAAGGAAACAGGCAAAAACACGCAAGAACACATTCATTTTTACCTGATTGAAGAAGCGAAAAACAGTCTGATCAATACCGACAAAACGGTCAGTGAAATAGCCTATACCTTAGGATTTGATTACCCGCAATACTTCAACAAACTTTTCAAACAAAAGACCGGTCAAACACCCATGGAGTATAGAAATCTAAATTGAGAATATGGGTATCCGCAATGATGCCTGCAGCCTTATTTTCTTTGCTTATTGGGACCGAAGACCTAAGACCGAAACGCCCCAAGTCTCAATTTGGTACCAATTTTATACTTGTCTCTTCTGCCTAATGGTAAAGTAGCGGATAATCAAAATGAGATTAAGTCTACATTGAGTGAAGCAGTTTTTGAATGAATTGATTGATAAGCTTTGTATTATTTCCCTTGAGTGGGTTCCTTCAAATTAGTTGAAATTCCTAGTGGGAACAGCTGGTCTATACGAAGCTAGGATTCAGTTAGGGGCTAACATCTGGCGAGTTTTCTGCTTCTTTTACGATGACAAGCTCGTTATTCTATAAAACGGTTTTCAGAAGAAAACACAGAACCTGCCTGCCGTCCTCTAGGCAGGAAAACCAAAGAAGGAAATTGAAAGAGCGCTAAAACTAATGTCTGAATATCATAACCAAAAAAGGAAAGAAGATGGAAACTAAAAGCTGGAAAGAAATCAAGAACGAGGTTTACGGAAACAAGGGAACAGAGCGAAGAGACGAACTCGAAAGGGATTTTGAAAGCTTCAAGATCAGTTTGCTTTTAAAGAAAGCCAGAGAAGACAAGCATCTTACGCAGTCCCAACTAGCTGAGCTAGTAGACCGAAAACGTGAATACATTTCAAGGATCGAAAACAACGGAAGCAATCTTACTTTGAAAACGTTCTTCGACATTGTGAAGAAGAGACTAGGTGGAAAGGTCAATATTTCCATCGAACTCTAGTAAAGTACGAGCGGCCATAGAACGCTTTTAAATAGGTTGGAGCGAAGTCCTCTCACTTCTAAATTTTTATGCCAAAGGCTTTGAAGATGCTACCGACCCGCATTTATTCAAGTCATACAATTCGACCAATCTACTATTTTTCAGATCTCTTTGGTCAGGTTCAAGCTGACATTTAGACTATGAAACATAAGTTGATTTCAACCCAATCAAATACGATTCTCCACATGGGTAAAATTTGTGCGCTGAGGCTACTATTTGCCGATTATCATACCTTTTAGCGACCAAAGAATTTCCAATACGTCCTTCTTGGTTTGCGCATCCTTTCCGTGCTTGTCGAGTACCAAGAAAATATCATCCATGGTCTCCATATATTCTGAGGCACTGATGTTCATGCCCCTGTGGGTTGTCTCCATATCTCTCCCAGCGTACACCTGCGGACCACCACTTCCCGTGATGAAAAAATTAACGGTGTGCAACTTGACCTTTGCTAAGTTTTCCGGTTGCTCCAAATAAGGAGTGAAACGTGCAGCAATTGCTGGATTGTTCATGTGAGCTTCGACTACATCGTCCACAATTTTGACAATTCCTGCTTCTGCACCTAGTCGTTCAAATAATGATTCGGTCATAATATGGTTATTTTGGCTATTTCTAGCAATGAATTAGGTTAACCAAATTTATTCTTAATCACATAGAGTTACTCCCACATTCGGTCCAAAAGCATGTAATATTAGACCAAACCTTCTTCCAAAAGGCGGATATCTAAACATCTACCGCCCTTGTACTCGGTTGGCGGTACTCCATATCTCTTAGCAAAGCGCCTTGAAAAATAGGACGGGCTAGAAAACCCACATAAAAAGGCCGCCTCAGAAGTCGTATTCATACCCCCTTTTAATAACTCCAGCGACTTATCTAATCTGAATTTATTGAGGTAGAGATTTGGAGAATCACCCGAAAGACCTACCATGCTTCTATAAAACTGAGATTTACTGAATCCTAGACTTCTAGCGATACGTTCTATTCTTAATTCTGGCTCCCCGTAATTAGCATCCAAGTGATCCGAAAGTTGATTTAAAAAGACCAACTCAGCGGCGGAAAATAATTTAAACGCCTGCTTGTTGAAGGTCAAATCAGCTAGTTCGTCGTGGTACATTTTGTGTACCGTAGCCGAAACTGAAATGTTGGATCGAAGGTTAGCAAGCCTTTTTGACGTTTTTATAGTCTCTTCGAAAATAAACTTGCTATTCGAAACAGGGTTACCTGCATCCAATCCTATGGCGCATTTCAGATACGAATATTCATTTCCAAGCGTATCTAAGGCCGATTCTGCACAAGCAACGGCATCTTTGACATTCGCAAAAGATGCGAGTATTTCATAACTATCCTGATTCACAAGATTCCCACTATGACTTGCCACCAATCTTCCAATTTGTCTCTTATATTCCTGAGCGACAGATGACAGTTGGCTAGGCTGCTGCTGATCAAGGTGGTCGAAAAATAATTTTGCTGCGAAAAGCGTACGAAATCCAGGCTCATTAATCACTTTCAGCTCAGACCCTTTTAATCCTTTTGGATCTTCTATTCTACCCAGAAAAGACTCAACCAGATTAGCGTCAACTTCAATAATGGAATGAGGAACCTCACCATGGGCGTGTGCATGCATTCTATGAACCGAATCGGCATTGGGAGCCTCTACCAAACAAAAGGCTGTTTTACGCTGGTCATCAAACCAATAAGTTAGCCCACGACAGTTAAATTCATCTTGAACCTTGAGATCTTCTTGGTGTAAATGAGCCACATTTTCAGCGGTTACTTCCGCCGAAACATCGTGACGATCCATATAAATAGGCATCTCTTTTAAGTAATGTTACCATGCAATTAACTGAAAATATTGGTTAAGACATTAGAAACCAGCATTTTTCCCTGCTCGGACCGAAACATCTGCTATCCCTAACCAGAAATTTTATCTACGTTTTAAGCTAAGACCCTACACCTCAAAAGAAGCCAATCAAACTTTTCGAACGAGCCAAGCTGATCAGGTATAAAAGACTTTTTCAAACCAATCGTCCGCAGACTGAATTGGATACTCCTCCCAAAAACCCATTTTGCCTTATATTTTGAATTATACTCTACAATTATTCACAATCACATCAGTAGCCTTATTTCCTAAGTAAATCTAACCGCATGGTGTTATTTCAGTCCAAAATAGATCCGAAGGATTGAAACCATCCATAGCCGGGGGTAAAGCTAATGGAACAAAAAAGAAGCCCTGAAAGGGCGAAACTTCACAGTTTCGCCCTTTCAGGGCTCTAGGGTAGGATTTTTGTTCTCTTCCCTGCACTGCGTACAGGGTTATGAAAAGTTTGGCTCCTTCGGAGCTGCTCAAAGATGGGGTTTGAGGTTTTATACTGGCTTCATTTCAATACTAGTTTAATTGCCCCTAAACACATAATAAACTATCTTAAACCCTCAATATCTCACCCTCTATGAAATTCACCAAACAGACCCTACTTTTTCTCCTTTTCCTAGTGACTGGAAGTTACAATCTGCTCGCCCAAGTCAAACCTATTTTTGAAAACGGGGAAGCCCAAATCGTCTCGGAGCTGAAAGATTCTGCCAACTGGATCCGTGCTGATCTCTGGGTGGAAACTGAGTTTGATACGGATGGTGATGGCAAAATGGATCGGATGCATGTGGATGTAACCCGACCGCAGCAAACCGAAACGGAAGGACTCAAGCTTCCTGTGGTCTATGCCAGCAGTCCTTATTATGCAGGTACCGCAGGAAATGCGCCCCTCTTTTGGGAGGTAAAGCATGAACTAGGCGCTGCAGCTCCCCCAAGAAATACATTTGAAGTGGTACGCACAGGAAAGCGGCCGATCATATCCAATGACGAAATTATGCTGTGGGTACCTCGTGGCTACATTGTGGTTCACTCCTCCTCTCCCGGTACCGGACTTTCGCAGGGATCACCCACCGTCGGTGGAGATAATGAATCCTTGGCACCAAAGGCAGTGATCGAATGGCTGACCGGGAAAGACAATGGCTATACCACGCCGGACGGAAATGAAAAAGTGATGGCATTTTGGTCCACCGGGAAAGTGGGAATGACAGGAACTTCCTACAATGGTACGCTCCCATTGGCAGCAGCAACTACCGGTGTAAAAGGCCTTGAAGCCATTATTCCCATCGCTCCCAATACCTCCTATTACCACTATTACCGATCCAATGGACTGGTTCGCTCACCGGGAGGATACTTGGGCGAGGACATTGATGTCTTGTATGATTTCATCCATAGTGGGGATGAGTCCAAAAGAGCCTATAACAACAAGACGGTTCGCGATACCGAAATGGCGCAAGGCATGGATCGAGCAACTGGCGACTACAATGACTTCTGGGCTGGCCGTGACTACCTCAATGATATGGGCCCGATGAAAGCAGCATTGCTGATGTCGCATGGCTTCAACGACTGGAACGTGATGCCCGAGCACAGCTATCGGATTTATGATGCGGCTCGCGCCAAAGGGATTCCTGCCAAAATCTATTACCATCAAAACGGTCATGGCGGGCCGCCTCCATTCGCTATGATGAATCGCTGGTTTACCCGCTATCTGCATGGGGTGGAAAACGGTGTGGAGCAGGAGCCAAAAGCTTGGATAGTCCGGGAGCAGGACGAGCGCAGCAATCCAACTCCTTATGAAGATTTCCCGAATCCTGAAGCTTCGGATGTGAACTTCTACCTCAAAGCCGGAGCTCCGGCAGCAGGTACGATGGGACTTGAGAAAACAAATTCCGGTCAACAGGAAACTTTGGTAGATAACTATTCCTTTCCAGGATCAGCCTTGGCGCAGGCAGATTATACGGAACATCGATTGATCTACCTCAGTCCAGTGCTTACTGAGCCAATTCATATTTCAGGAATTCCCAAGATAACGGTGAAAATGGCATCGAATAAACCTGCGGCCAACCTTTCGGTTTGGTTGGTTTCCTTGCCTTGGACCGAAGGAAGAAATGCAAAAATCACCGACAACATCATCACCCGAGGTTGGGCAGATCCACAAAACCACGGTTCCATCCGCAAAGGAGAACCTCTTTTGCCGGGTAAGTTTTACGAGGTAACATTCGACTTGCAGCCGGACGATCAGATCATCCCAGCAGGTCAGCAGATTGGATTGTTGATATTCTCCTCAGACGCGGAATATACGCTATTACCCAAGCCAGGGACAGAACTGACCATTGATCTGGATGGAACGGTCCTGACACTTCCGATCGTGGGTGGGAAAGGGGCGGTGGAGAAGTGCATGAGGTAAAAAAGGTGAATATTCTGCGAAATATACCCTGTACAGGGTATTGTGGGGGAAGGGGGAATTGGGGTTATTGTGGTTAGAGAATATCCTAAAGTATTTTCGTTAAGCACACTTATTTGGATTCCCTACGAAGGCAGGTGCAGAAGTTCCGACGTTGTATGCCAAGCGAAAAAGAAACTCAATGCTCATTTGGCACTTTACAAAGCCTAACTAACCCAAAAATAAATCTTTGCAAAAGAGCCAAATCTCCTCTATCCCGATAATCCCAATATTTGCCAGTATTTTAATTTACTGGCATTTTTTTGATTTCTAATATTCGCCAGAATTTCGTAGTTTTGGTATAAATTAGATTTGATATGCCAAAGATCATAGAGAATAGGTTGATTGAAGAATTTAAAGACAGAGAGCATTTTACTCGGGAAGAACTATTTGAATTCTATCGCTATTTTGAACCTGATCTTAAAGCGGGAACTTTCGGATGGAGAATCTATGACCTCAAGGACAAAAACATTATTAGACCGCTCAAGAGAGGCCTCTATGTAATTTCATATAAGCCAAAGTACAAACCGGAAATATCACCAGACCTTATTAAGCTCGCAAAGCGAATCACAGATAAATTTGAGGACGCCAAACACTGCATTTGGGAAACCGAATGGCTCAATGAATTTTCACAACACCAAGCTAGCAGAAGAATTATCCTGATTGAAATAGAAAAGGATTTCGTAGAATCCTTGTATTACGAACTGAAGGACTCATCAAGAAACGAGCTTTACCTGAATCCAGATGATAAAGCCATCAATTTTTATATAGCTGAAAGCGACTGTCCCGTGATTATAAAGAAATTAATCACACGCTCCCCTATTGCGAGAAGAACAGAGAAAAGAGTAGAGTTTTATACTCCGTTACTAGAGAAGATTCTAGTCGACATCTATGCTGAAGAGAAACTTTTCTATTATCTACAAAGCTCTGAATTGATGCACATATACGAAAATGCCATAAGCAACTATACCATCAATTTCACCAAACTCTTCAGCTACGCAAAACGAAGGGAAAAAGAGCAAGACATCAAGCAGTTCATGGCGAACCACATGTACCACCTCGTTAAAGACATTATTGAATGATAAAGAAACATTGCTTTACAGATGAATGGTTAGAAGCTTTTAAGAGACAAAAAACCACAAGAGAATTGACAAAATCATTTTAGAAAAGATGATTTACGCGTTGCATTTGCTTGAGCGGTTGAAAAGCAATGGACTTGATTTTGTTTTCAAAGGGGGGACCAGTTTGGTCCTTTTATTGGAAACAGGAAATCGATTCTCCATTGATATCGACATTATCAGTAAAACTGATCGAAAAGAACTCGAACGCATTTTGCAAGAGGTTGTTGACTCTTCCAATTTCACTGCTGTTGAACTGGACGAACATCGCAGCTATATGACCGGAGTACCCAAAGCACATTATAAATTCAAATTTGATTCTAACAAGCAAGGTTCCGGTACCATTCTATTAGATATTCTCATCAAGGATTCGATCTATCCAGAATTGATTGAAAAGCCTGTAATAACTAAATGGATTCAAACTGATATGGAGACCATGGTCTCCATGCCAAGCATTGATTCAATTACTGGAGATAAACTCACTGCATTTGCTCCGAATACTATTGGCATCCCTTACTTCAAGGGCAAAGACAACCAGCCGTTCTCCATGGAGATTTGTAAACAACTTTTCGATCTGAGCCAACTCTTCGAGAAGATTCATAACATGGAGGTGATGGCAGCCAGTTTTCATGTATTTGCTAAACATGAAATAGCTTACCGGAAAAATGGAAATACGGAAACAGAACTTACTCCGGAAAATGTACTACAAGACACGATTGATACCTGTATCATTTTGGCTAAGCGTGATCGGGGCAATGATAACGAAAAAGCCAAACTCAAAGAATTGCAAAAAGGGATTATCGCTTTTGGTACCGGTTTTTTAATGGCCGGGAATTTCAGGATTGATGATGCGGTACCTGCATCTGCCCGAATTGCTTATCTGGCCGCAAAAATCATGGTGAATGATCTTTCACCGATCACCTATTATAAAGACCAGGACATTAAAGATTTTATTATCGAAGATCAAGATTGGAACTTCCTGATGCGCCTGAAAAAACAGCCTGATAAATCTTCTTTCTTTTATTGGTTTAAAACGGTTACACTTTTAACAGCTAATAAGAATAACCATGGGAATGAATGAATAAGAAACAAGATATCACTTAATTGACCCTGTTCTTAGGATGAAAGGTTACGATGATATCAAATGGTTAAAATGCGAAATACCTGCACCAGTAGAGCCTACTAGCCCAAAGGAAAGAAGGAAAAAAGGAAGTGGAAGAAGCGACTACCCCCTTTGTGTGCAGATTGGCAAGATGCAAAAACTGCTTCCCGAGGCTGGGCAGATCCACAAAACCACGCCTCCATCCGCAAAGGAGGACCGGTAGTACCTGGTAAGTTCTACGAGATAACATTCGACTTGCAGCCCGACGATCAGATCATCCCAGCAGGGCAGCAGATTGGGTTAATGATCTTCTCCTCAGACGCGGAGTACACACTTCTACCTAAGCCAGGCACAAAACTGACCGTCGATCTGGATGGAACTGTATTGACCCTTCCGATCGTGGGCGGGAAGGGGCTGGTGGGGAAGGCTGTGAAGTAAATAAAGTAGCGGATTCTATGAAATATACCCTGAATAGGGTATAGGAGGGGAAGGGTTTAGTTGGGATATTGGGGATCATAAAAAAAGGATAAAACTGTATCTATTGTTCCGAAACAGAAAAGTAAAGACGGATTTACCTTGACAATAAACAAGTTACCAGGTATACTAAGTGAATGCATGATTAACCAACAAATAACATTAGCCTATCCTGATTTCCACGGAAAAAAATCTGAGATAGACTTGGACGCGCTTTTTGATGGGACCAGCCAAATGTATGGCGCAAGTTTGATGGAAATTATGAATGCAAATGAAAGCGTTTATAATGGTACAGAAAAGCTGATCACGTATCTGAGGGAACAATGGTTCTCAGGGGATAATGCACAGTATTATCTGGATATGGAAAATCGGATTCGTGAATTTGCAAAGAGATTTCCTAATGCTGAAATGATTATTTTCAATCCACCAAGTTCGCTGTCATTTTTAGAGCATTTGCTTAAATACCTTGAGTCAAAAGAAGGAGAACCAGAAAACCGTCGGTCAAATGCGCAAATGGAACGCAACCTGCTCAACGCGTATTTAATTATTAATGAACGTTTTAACCGGTCAAAAAATGGTATTGAAGAACTAAGAAAAACCGACCCGAATGAAGAAGTATATTGGCTGTCCCTCTACAAACCATTTCAATACGCCGATTTAATAAATCGCGATCTAAGAGAGTTATATTTAATTGAAATTTATAAAGGCATACTGTTTTTTGAGTTCCTTGAATATAATCCACAAACCAAACCTATTTTACAATTATTTATACAAAAATACGGTTGTCAAAATTGGAAAGATTATCTGAAGGCGTCTACGGGGCTAGCAGCAAATACTATTGACAGCGTGGTGGGACGAGGTAATAACTTCGTTGAGATAGACCATGCCTTCCCATTCTATGCAACGTGTATCAGAATTTTAGACACCATTTCCATACCACTGGAGTCTGTAGCTTTGCAAGAAGATTACTTATTTCTACGAAACCATCCAATTATTCGTACTGATGAAAATAAATTCCAAGTTGTATATCGTCGTTTTCTTATTGAAAAAATCTTCCGCGCCTTATATTTTGAAATGAGCAAACTTGGTCATGATAGCAATATCATGAACCGGGATACTTTCAGAACACTCATATATACGTCAGGATATTCAGAGCAGAATATATTGTACTCCGTATTGGATCGGATTTTTGATAAGGCAGCATTACGAATCTATGGTGATACGATGGAAAAAATAGATGCTCAATTTGGGGCAAGTGATTATATCACCTATGAGAACGGCAACATATTCATTTTTGAATCTAAGGACATTCTAATTAAGAAAGAAGTAAAAGAAAAGCTCTATATTCCGGACCTACGCGTGGAGTTCAGAAAGAAGTTTTATAAAGACGGCACCGGTGAAAAGGCTGTCCTGCAACTGGCGAGAAATGTTAAGAAATTACTGAACGGTGAATACGAAAAATTTGGGTTTGTTTACGACAAGTTTCGTTTCATTTATCCCGTAATAGTCGTTCACTCGGATGCGTTTACGATCTTAGGTATCAACCAGCTTTTGAAAATGTGGTTCAAAGAGGCTTGCAATGAAGTAGGAATTGACCGAAAAGATATGTACAAAGTAAAGCCGGTAGTATTGATAGACAGTAATACTTTACTGTATTTCCAAGATCGAATCGGCAGTAAAGGAACTTTATTTAATCAACTGATAGATGGCTACCTATGGAAAACCCTGATTAAGCAAGGAGAAAAAAATAAACCACGCGACGTCACCGATTACCAATCAAGGTACTTGATTCCTTTTGCCTATTACGTCGAAAATACGATCAAAACAATAAAGCCAGTAAAATCGCCAGAAGCAATGCGTAAAAAGATCAAACAAATCCTACTTTCCTAAGAATAGTCATAAAATCAAAACTTATTAAAAATATTGTAATTGAAACGCTAACAAGAAAAAAATGAATTTCCAAAAAGAAAAAATGGCTTTCTGAAAATATAGAAAAGGAAAACTTTTTAGAACCATATTACGAAATAGCAAACGACATCTTTTATAAATCGGCAGAAGAATATGTTAAGCCGAAAAATAAATCTAAAAACAGTTTATTTAAATTACGAGTTTATGACAAAGATTACATCAGACCTCAAATTGAAAAGTATTTAAACAAACAAGAAGAAGCACAGCAGGTAACAACTAGGTTTTCGTTGCGTGCGTAGCACGAACAATTAGCCCCCTTTTTCTTCCCCTTTGATTGTATTCACATAATTGTTAGGACTAGGTGCGATGTGCAATTCCACTCAATCAAAATTATTATTTCACTAAAATTATTTAAATCTGACTTATACAATAGTTTCTCGAACTAACATATGAAAAGCATAAAAATATATAATAATGATGACAAATATTTTATAAGAATATTCCCCCCACAAGACGTAATTAATGTCAATCCCATAGAATATTTTAGAAATCATGAAATTGAAAAAAGAAAGATATTGTACAGAGATATTTTAGAATTAAAAATTCCAGGTTCAAGTCAAATACTTTCGGAAGATTTTTTCTATAGAGAAGCACTGAATGGAATTGATGAGTTTTTAGAACAATTCAATGATTTATCAATTCATGAAAATTTTATTAAACTTTTAGAGACTGAGCGAAAAAAAGATCAAATTGTATTGTTGAAGGGACTAACATTAAACCCTAGTCAATTACACACTCTTTTGATAGAATCATTCAAGCAAGAAGGATATCTCCTAACTAGAATTTTTTCAGAGATATTACCTTCTACTTATGACAATAAGAAATTACCCAAATTTTTTGAATTAAACGAAGACGGATCAGTTTATAAAATCGGCGATACTGATTTATCAGATGGGGAATTGAAAAATATTATTACTCAAAGAAAAGTTATCATCTCAAACTTCTTGACAAAAGGAAATACTTGGCATTGCTTTTTTAGCACAATGAAAGGTATTTCTGGTGAAGAAAATTACAAAGGAGGACAGGCTCACTTTCATTATATTTCAAGCGCATTTGGCATATCAAAAGAAGAGTTTATTCAAAGTATAAAAACAGGTAAATATAAGTCGTCAAATATCCATATTGATCTTTTTGGTTATAGAGAAAAATAAAGACCTTCTCTGGGAGTAGAATGCCAGCCAAGCCCCATCTGGGAGTAGTATGCTAACCTAAGCGTAGTTTGTAACTACGCTTTTATATCATTAAGAATTTGTAATTCGGGCGATAAGATTTATTTTCATTCTATGGGAGAGGCCTATCAAATCAAAGATCAAGAAATGCCTTACTTTTTGGTTCTACCCCGAATTTAATGGAATAGCTATATTTGAAAAAAAAGATGTTTACGGAGAATTTTTTCACAAGAATACTAGATTTAGAAGATGGATGGGCAGTCGAATCTGTTGACACAGATTTTTCTAAAGAGGAAATTTCTATCCATATAGTCTGTTTGTCGGAGCAGTTAGAAGATACCCAGACTGGTGAACTCTGCAAAATTTACGATCACGCACCGGCACGTAAATGGAGGCACTTGGACACGATGCAATACAAAACTTATATCAAGTGTGAACTGCCTCGCATTATTACTTCTGAGGGTAAAGTAAAGACTGTTCAGCCCAACTGGGCCTCTGGGTACGAGCGTCATACCTTCCTGTTTGAGCATGCGGTAATAGACTTGCTCAAGGCGAGTAAAAATCAAACCAAAACAGCTCAAATTATGCGCTGTGGGTTCAATGTGGTAAATCGAATCATGCACCTGAGCACAAAAAGGGGAATGGGTAGAAGAAACTACACCAAGCTGATATTTGATCAATTGAGTATAGATGAAAAGTCCTTTAAGAAGGGTCATCAGTACATCACTGTCCTGAGTCATCCCGGGTCTGGTTGTGTACTTGATGTGGAAGAAGACCGAACTAAGGAGGCTTGTAAGTCACTATTTAATAGAACATTAACGGAAACCCAGCTTGGGCAGGTAACCACAATCAGTATGGACATGTGGCCGGCTTATATCAATTCAGCGCAGGAGCTGCTTCCCAATGCTGCGATCACGCACGATCGGTTTCATCTGATCATGTACCTCAATAAGGCTATCGATCAAGTGCGTCGACGAGAAGTAAAGCACCACGACGAGCTGAAAAATACCCGCTTTACCCTGCTGAAGAATCCTGAAAACTTCACCGAAAAACAGCGTATTAAATATGAAGCAATAGCCGATGCGAACTACGAGGTTAGCAAGGCTTGGCAAGTACGCGAAAACTTTAAGGATCTGTTCAGTTGCGGAAAGCTTTTCGCCTGGACACTATATAATAAATGGACTGCCGACTCGAAGAGGAAAAATATAAAGGAAATAGACAAAGTAGTAGAGACATTTAACAACCATATTTCCGGAGTGGTAAATGCATTGATAATGAATCTGAGCAATGCAATGGCTGAACGGCTAAATGGTAAAATTCAAGAGCTCAAAACAGTAGGGAAAGGCTATCGAACCTTCGCCAACTTTAGAAGCGCAATACTGTTTTTCCATGGTGGTTTAGATCTATATCCCCACTAACTTAAGGGTAGAACCTACTTTTTGACTTTCCAAGTGGTAGGATGGGCAGACGTTTTTACCAGAAAATCATACCGAGATTTTATTCTAGAAAACTTGACCTATTGCAGAAAAGAAAAAGGTTTGTATCTGTATGGCTATGTGATTATGAGCAACCACATCCATTTGGTAGTTCAACAGAAAGATGGAAAATTATCTGACTGGGTTCGGGATTTCAAAAAGTTTACCAGTAAGAAACTTCTGAAAATGATTCTTGAAAATCCTCAAGAAAGCAGAAAGGAATGGTTAAAAATGATCTTTGAATACCAAGCCAAATTCAATAAGCGAGTTGGCGATATGCAATTTTGGACGCATGAAAACCATGCAATTGAGCTAACTCGACCAGATATAATCGAAAGCAGGATGAAGTATATTCATGATAATCCTATAAGAGCTAGAATCGTCGAATAGGAGGAAGATTATTTGTATTCCAGTGCAAGAAACTATTCTGGACTAAAAGGCTTAATTGAAGTGGATTACTGGTAGTAACCTACTAATCCAATTGCAAATTGGTAAGGATATTAGGGTGAAGTTACAAACTTCACCCAGCCACCGCCCCGTCTGGCGTAGAGCGCTAGCCTAAGCGTAGTCCCGACAGCTGTACGGGGAAACAGACTCAACCTTTGACAATTTCCACTTCCATTCCTAAAAATTCTCCCAAGGTATCCGAAAAACGTTGCGCTTCCCAGATCTCCAGATCTAGACTTTCTTCCCCGAATAGCTTGATGGTCAGCTTATCGGCTGAAGGGATGCAATAGACATTTTCCACCCATTGATTTTTGGTTTTATCCAAACCTACTGCGACCCTCAAAATCCCTGAAAGTCCTTTGACCAATCTTCGTAAATTCTTATCAAGCTTTTTGAATTTTTTGTGACGTTTTTTTGGACCGGATTTCCTGTGGTATCTGGAGAGATGGGCTAGTATGGTCAGTTCATCATTGTTGAAGCCCCTAAGCCTTCCCTTCAAAATCAAATACCTGGAATGCTTATGGAAATCCTTAAAATTCACAAATTGACCGATATCATAGATCAGGCTTGCATGGTGGAGCAACTCCCGGCTTGAATCCTCCAGGCCGTGCAGGGCCTTCAGTTGGTCAAAAAGCTGAAGCGCTAACTTCGAGATATGCTTTTTCTCGGCGATATCCGTATCATAGCGCAAGGCCATCATCAGCGAACTGCTTTCACGGACATCTTTACCCTGCTCCAGGCGGTCTAGTTTCTGACCATTTTTCTCAAGATAGTCCATGATTAATCCGTCTCTCAAGGAAGCATCCGAAAGGGTGATTTCATCCACCTTGGACATTTTCAACAATTCCAAAAGCAAAAGTCCACCCAGATGGATGGCATCTACGCGGTTGGCACTGATGCCGGGAATAGCTGCTCTTTTCCCAGGCTCAAGTTCCAAGAGCTTATCGATGATTTTTTCCAGATCTTTTATTTTGACCACCTCAGCATTGACGGAACTGATAATGGTTTTATTAGTTAGGGCCAAAGCTGCCTCTCCCAAGGTCCGGATGGTACCTGAAGTGCCTACTACCTTGGAAAACCCCACCTGAGAAGCTTTTGGGATAATTTTACCGGCAATTGAACGGATATGTTCTTTGAGGTCTTTTTGCTGTTTTCCGTCCAGGGGATCCTGATTTCCTACCAGATCCAATAGTCTCAGGACACCAAGTTTCATACTGCTCATGAATAGTACTTCTTCCCGATTTCCTACCACTGCCTCAGTACTTCCACCGCCGATATCAAGGACCATCGT
>NZ_MSSW01000066.1 GCF_002150685.1 Algoriphagus antarcticus | reverse complement strand
GTGTCTCGAGGTGACTTTGACGATGACCATATGAATGGAATTGGTACCGATATCGATGGCAGCTAGGTTCATGGATCTTTTTGGATTTGATGAATACTAAAAGTACACGATAAAAAAGAAACGATAATGAAGTTTTAATATCTGAGTTTCGTTTGGCCTTGGAAAAATTTACACTCCTGCTGTTCGAGATTTGTTATCTCGAAATTCTTGCTGTTCGAGATTTGTATTCTCGAAATTTTATCCTGGGTCCCTGCTAGGAGCAGAACACTTGACTAAGCGTAGTCCCGAAAGCCCCGCTAGGCGTAGAGCGTTTGTCTAGGCCTAGAGAGACTCTATTCTAATAACTACCGTGTATTCCATCAAATTAATTATTCAGTCTTTCTCCAATTACCGTATTAGACCAATGATCATGAATTAATTTACCTGATTTCAAAAAATAATATCTCTGAATAAAAAAACCAATAACTGTAAGACATATATAAAAAGTTATTCCCTTTAGTAAATTCCTCCAGATAGATTTCCAAAAAGATATCGGCTTACCAAATTCATCTGAAACCTCTATTTTCATTATTCGTTTTCCAAATGCACCCTTCCATTTTGATGATTCTAAAATTGAGATTAAAACAGGAATTGAAAACAGTAATAAAAAATACAACACAACAAATATAGACAATACTTGATCATCATTTAGAAACAAAGAAAAGAAAAAGATTACCGAAATCAAAATAGTAAAAGTTGCTATCCAAATAATTATAAGGTCAAAAAAATATGCTTTTATTCGCTTCCAAAAAACCTTTCGATAATAATCAATTCTCCAGTTAGAATTAATGGGGCTGAAATCATCATCAATGATGTCTGAGGTATTACTTTCATAATTTCCCGAATTGGATAGTGAATTTTCCATTTGACATATTTAGGATTTGAATTTATAGAAGATTAAAACTATCAATCATCCCAAGGTTTTATTTCAATAGTTGATTGTTCAATTTTATAAATCTTGGTAATCTTGTCTTTGATTTCCTGTGCTACTGTTGCAAAAGCATCATCAATACTCCAAGTTTTCTGATCATAAAGGGGTATTCTTTCCTTTGGAAGTATTGGCAAATGTCCAAAAAAAGGTTCCGTCCAAAGGAAATTACGAACTATAATTGCAAGTATTCGGGTTTCCCTTTTATTATATCGAAGAATAACTTTGTTTATCCGATTTGCAGATAAATCCTCATCTGCAATAAAATCACTACTGCCAAATACAATTACAAGATCAGAAGAATATAATTTATCTTTATAATTAATAGTTTCAACACCAGCATCAATAGAATAATCACTGTATATTTCTATTGGAGGTGTCGAATTGCGTATAAACTGAGAAAGATGATTATGCACTATTTTACAAGCTTCAATATCAAGAGGATTAGAAGAAGCTAAAAAGTAAATTACAATATTATCTTTAATTTTTACTTCCGGTTGTTTAATTGGTGTCGTCATATTGTAAATAGAAATTTAATTTAATCTCCTTTAAATCAATTTTCTGAAATTAATCGGAGTTTTGTAATTTACTTAACATATATTCTACCAGTTTTTTTACCGAAACGGCTATTTCAGTGAAAGCATCATCAGGATTTTCATAATTAGTAACAGGCTTGGCATTACGGGGGAGAGCCTGTAATTTGGCAAAAGGCATATCCTGCCACAAGCAGTTTTTTATAATTACTGGGACTACTTTCGCGGTACCATTTTCGTGTCTCTTCATAGCCGTTTCAAGTTCTTTTTCCCAAATGTATTGCGAGGCAATAAAATCTTTACTTACGAGCAGCAAAATTATTTCTGCTCTATTAAGCTCTGCTAATATCTCTTCATTCCATTCTTGGCCGGCTATCAATTCTCTATCATCCCAAGTTTCAATTTTACCGGAGCGTTTTAAAGGCATTAAATGCTTATCGAGTTCCTTTTTTAAATCTTCGTCTGCATGAGCGTAGGACAAAAAAATTCGAGGCTTAAAAGTTTTAACAACTGTCATATATTTAAGTTTTATCCTAGTCAATATTGCATGTTCTAAAATAGGAATTAATTCCATTTTTTACTAAAATTCAATTATTAATAATTGGAATGATTACAGTTTAAAATATTTTTACCCATCCTCGGTGTAGTCTACTCTCTTTCAGTTCTGAAGTTCAGGTGGACGCTGGAAGTTTGGTACTACACCCTCCTATTATTCGCAATCTAAATCCCCGCCCCGCTAGGCGTAGAGCGCTCGACTAAGCGTAGTTTGTAACTACGCTTTTATATTTTAAGAATTTGCAATTCGGGCTATAAGAAGTATTTTCATTTTATGGGAGAGGCCTATCAAATCAAAGATCAAGAAATGCCTTACTTTTTGACTTTCCAAGTGGTAGGTTGGGCAGACATTTTTACCAGAAAATCATACCGAGATTTTATTCTAGAAAACTTGACCTATTGCAGAAAAGAAAAGGGATTGTATTTGTACGGCTATGTGATCATGACTAACCACATTCATTTGGTAGTACAACAGAAAGATGGAAAACTATCTGACTGGGTTCGGGATTTCAAAAAGTTTACCAGTAAGAAACTTCTGAAAATGATTCTTGAAAATCCTCAAGAAAGCAGAAAGGAATGGCTAAAAATGATCTTTGAATACCAAGCCAAATTCAATACGCGGGTTGGTGACATGCAATTTTGGACGCACGACAATCATGCAATAGAGTTATTTCGAGTAGATATGATTGAAAGTAGGATGACGTATATTCATGAAAATCCGGTAAGAGCTGGGATTGTCGAAAAGGAGGAAGATTATTTGTATTCTAGCGCAAGAAACTATTCTGGACTAAAAGGCTTAATTGAAGTGGATTTCTGGTAGTAACCTACTGATCCAATTGCAAATTGGTCGGGATATTAGGGTGAAGTTACAAACTTCACCCAGCTAACTCCCCACTAGGAGCAGAAAACTTGCCTAAGCTTAGTCCCGAAAGCTGTACGGGGGAAATAGACTCATCCTTTGATAATTTCCACTTCCAATCCTAAAAACTCTCCCAAGGTATCCGAAAAACGCTGCGCTTCCCAGATCTCCAGATCCAGACTTTCTTCCCCGAATAGCTTGATGGTCAGCTTATCGGCCGAAGGGATGCAATAGACGTTTTCCACCCATTGATTTTTGGTTTTATCCAATCCTACTGCAACCCTCAAAATTCCTGAAAGTCCTTTGACCAATCTTCGTAAATTCTTATCCAGCTTTTTGAATTTTTTGTGACGTTTTTTTGGACCAGATTTCCTGTGGTATCTGGACAGATGGGCTAGTATGGTCAGTTCATCATTGTTGAAGCCCCTCAGCCTTCCCTGCAAAATCAAATACCTGGAATGCTTATGGAAATCCTTAAAATTCACAAACTGACCTATATCATAGATCAGACTTGCATGGTGCAGCAACTCCCGGCTTGAATCCTCCAGGCCGTGCAGGGCCTTCAGTTGGTCAAAAAGCTGAAGTGCTAAATGCGATATATGCTTTTTCTCTTCGATATCCGTATCATAGCGCAAGGCCATCATCAGCGAACTGCTTTCACGGACATCTTTACCCTGCTCCAGACGGTCTAGTTTCTGGCCATTTTTCTCCAAATAGTCTATGATCAATCCGTCTCTCAAGGAAGCATCCGAAAGGGTGATTTCATCCACCTTGGACATTTTCAACAATTCCAAAAGCAAAAGTCCACCCAGATGGATGGCATCTACGCGGTTGGCACTGATGCCGGGAATAGCTGCTCTTTTCCCAGGCTCAAGTTCAAGGAGCTGAGCTATGATTTTTTCCAAGTCCTTTATTTTGACCACCTCAGCATTGACGGAACTGATGATGGTTTTATCATTTAAGGCCAAAGCTGCCTCTCCCAAGGTCCGGATGGTACCTGAAGTGCCTACTACCTTGGAAAAACCCACCTGTGAAGCTTTTGAGATAATTTTACCGGCAATTGAACGAATATGTTCTTTCAGGTCTTTTTGCTGTTTTCTGTCCAGGGGATCCTGATTTCCTACCCGATCTAAAAGTCTCAGGACACCCAGTTTCATACTGCTCATGAACAGTACTTCTTCCCGATTTCCTACCACTGCCTCAGTACTTCCACCGCCGATATCAAGGACTAGGAC
>NZ_MSSW01000065.1 GCF_002150685.1 Algoriphagus antarcticus | reverse complement strand
CTGTCTCGAGGTGACTTTGACGATTATCATATGAATGGAATTGGTACCGATATCGATGGCAGCTAGGTTCATTGATCTTTTTGGATTTGATGAATACTAAAAGTACACGATAAAAAATAAATAGGATTAACGTTTTAATGTTTGATTTTCGATTACACCTGCTGTTCGAGATTTGTAACCCTGCTGCTCGAGATTTGTAATCTCGAAATTTTATCCTGGGTCCCGATGATTATCGGGATTAATCCCACAAACAAACCTTCCCTTGTTTCGGCGAACCGTCATTTTCTCGATTGAAATCTACCCGGCCAAAACCTGGAAATCATTTTTGATTAGTTACCTAGGGTTAAAACCCTAGGCTACAAAAATATCATCGCTATTTACCTATGATCCTTGCTGTCCTTGCTGTTCGAGATTTGCAATCTCGAACCTTGATCTAGGGATTTGCAATCCCCCTCTGGAGTAGAGCACTTGACTAAGCGTAATCCGTACAGTGGTCGGATGCAACTACCCTTTTATATTGTTGGGAATCCCGTACAGCAGTCGTGAGCAATTCGGGGGATAAGATTTATTTTCATTTTATGGGAGAGATATAGTCAAATCATCTTGATGACTTGGTGGATTTCTATAGATTTTGGAAGCATTCCATTTCCCACTAGTTCAACCCCTGTCAGGGTTGACATTTTTCGTCGCCATTCTAAACCCCCGGTTTTACCGGGGGCTATTCATGGTTTGACCACTTCGTGGTCTTGATGTTCAATAAAAAATGTGAGGTTGAAATACAGTAAATGATCCTGAAATGATCAAACCATGAATAGCCATGGGTGAAACCCGTGGTAAAATCAATAGCAACATCTAAACGACCCCGAAGGGCGTCGAACTCATTCACAGCCCCCGATAGGCGTAGAGCGTTTTTCTAAGCGTAATCCGTACAGTGGTCGGATGCAACTACGCATTATTATTTTTTGGGAATTTATGATTCATCCTTATTCCCAAGTTTGATGTAGTCATATCGTTTGTCCCCCACCAGGTGTAGAATGCTAGCCTAAGCGTTGTTTAAACTAAGCTTTACTATTTTTCAGGAATTTGTTTATCAGTTAACCAAAAGTTCGACAGCTTCGCAGTCGTCGTAGCTTTTTACTTCATTATTTAACCCCCGGTTTTACCGGGGGCTATTCATGGTTTGACCACTTCGTGGTCTTGATGTTCAATAAAAAATGCGAGGTTGAAATACAGTAAATGATCCTGAAAGGATCAAACCATGAATAGCCATGGGTGAAACCCGTGGTAAAACGAATACCAATATTTAAACGACCCCGTAGGGTGTCGAACTCATTCACAGCCCCCGATAGGCGTAGAGCGTTTTTCTAAGCGCAATCCGTACAGTGGTCGGATGCAACTACGCTTTCCTATTTTTAAGAATTTATAATTCATCCTTATTCCCAAGTTTGATGTAGTCATATCGTTTGTCCCCCACCAGGTGTAGAATGCTAGCCTAGGTGTAATCTGCCATGGCTAGGTGTAATCCGTACAGTGGTCGGATGCAACTACACCTAAATACACCCGTAACAATTACCCTTGTGTTGTAAACACGGGTAAATTATCGATATATTTACCCGTGTTATCTTATCGAGTGTAAATGCTACCCTTTTTCTATGTCTAGTTTTGATCGGAAAAAACCATTTAATCAGTTGCCTCCATTGCCTCCGAAGTTTGAATTGGAGACTAAAAAAGTGCTTTTAAAGACGATCTCAGCAAGTAGAGCATTAGCTCAGTTGAACGGCACATTGAAAAATCTGCCTAATCCTAGACTTTTTCTAGATACCATCCATTTACAGGAAGCAAAAGCCAGTTCGGAAATTGAAAATATTATCACGACTAATGATGACTTGTATAAGTCAATTGTAGCAGACAAGAAATTTGGCGACTCCGCAACTAAGGAAGTTCTGAGCTACAAAGAAGCCCTTTGGTTGGGATTGAACCAACTTGAAAGTAAGCCATTCATAACAACTAATCTTTGTATTGAGATTGTTCAATGTATCAAACAAAATACAGCTGGGATTAGAGCAATGCCTGGAACAACCCTTTCGAATACATCAGGCGAAGTAATCTATACTCCTCCATCAGGGGAAAACATTATTCGGGAAAAACTTGCCAACCTAGAAAAGTTTATCAACGAAGACGAGTCATTGGACCCCTTGATAAAAATGGCCTTAATGCATTACCAATTCGAAGCTATTCACCCATTCTCAGATGGTAATGGCAGGACGGGGAGAATACTGCTTCTATTGTATCTAAAGATGAGTAAGCTATTGGATATCCCTGTAATTTATTTGAGTGAGTATATCATCAAAAACAAAGCGGAATATTACCAGAGTTTGCGGAATGTAACTGAGCATGATTCGTGGGAGGATTATGTGCTATATATGCTAGACATGGTAGAGGTGAATGCCATAAATGGACTGAAAAGATTAGAAGAAATCATTTCGCTGATGGATACAATTTCTCAAAAAATCAAAGCGGAGTTACCAAAGGTTTATTCGAAGGAGTTAGTAGAGATACTATTCAACCTACCCTACACTAAAAGACAATTTTTGATCGATGCAGGCTTAGGCTCAGCAAAAACAGTAGGTAATTACCTTCGTGATTTAGAAGAGAGTGGTTTTTTACGATCAATTAAGATTGGTAAAGAAAAACTTTACCTGAACCATGAACTCATGAAAATATTGGAAAAAAGCTGAAAAGCACAGCCGTGACTCAATTCCTCCACCGACTCATAAACTCCAAGAATCTCATCTGGGAGTAAAATGCTAGCCTAAGCGTAGTTTAAAACTACACTTTACTATTTCCCGGGAATTTCCAATTCAAACCCATCTTTTTCAAAAGCTCCCTCATCATAGATTCAATGATGGAATTACACTGCTTTATATTTTTGTGCTATCAACTCGATTCACTCCAATTTTATCTACTTTGATCCTGCTTAATTATTTGCAAGTATGGTGAATTTGAAACTCTATGAAAACTATCCTGCCTGCGCGAACTACAGCTGAGTATACCACAATTGCCGACTTGGCAAATCGGATTTGGTTCGAGCATTTTGGCCCCATAATCGGAGAAGAACAGGTTTCTTATATGCTCCAAAAATTTCAATCAGTATTGGCCAGTGAAGATCAGGTAGAAAAAGGAATGAGGTATTATCTATTACTCCATCAAGCTGTTCCCGTGGGTTATTTCGCTTTCAGCAGGAAGGAAGAATCCCTGTTTTTAAGTAAGCTCTATGTCCTGGATTCTATGAGAGGAATGGGAATGGGTCGTTTGGCACTCACCTTTATAGAAGCCCAAGCAATAGAACTTCAGTTAAAGAAAATAGAATTGACGGTCAATAAGTATAATTCCAGTTCTATTCAGGTCTACGAAAAAATGGGGTTTATTACGATTGACTCGATTGTTCAAGATATTGGCAATGGCTATGTAATGGATGATTATGTCCTGGAGAAATCTGTGATATGATGAACTGCTGCTCTAGCCTAGGCATAGTCCGCGATAGCCATCGGGAAAAACTAGGCTTTATTATTTTTCAGGAATTTACAATTCCACCCTATGCCTCCTTCAACCGATCCTCCAAAAGTATTTGAAAACGGTGGTTATACTTAAATTCCACTTTGCCCCGAAATTTTTCACGAAATACAAGTATTAGATGAATAAAGTACTGAGATCCTAAACCCAATTTTTGAATTGATATGAAAAATGAAATCATTTTATATCGACCCGATGAACTTGCCGAGCATATTGAGGTGAGAATTGAGGATGAAACTGTTTGGCTGTCACAGCAACAAATGGCAGCATTATTCGATCAAACTAAACAAAACATTAGTTTACACATCAATAATTGTTTTCAGGAGAATGAGTTGGAAAGAGAAGCAACTGTCAAGGAATCCTTGACAGTTCAAAAAGAAGCGAACGATAAAGCGCAAGATCGAATACTACAATTTGGATGTAGTTATCTCAGTAGGCTATAGAGTAAAGTCCAAACAAGGCACACAATTTCGGATTTGGGCTAACAGAGTTTTGAAAGACTACCTTTTGAAAGGTTATGCCATAAACAACCGAATGACTAGATTAGAAGACAACTTAGAAACCTTGAAAAACAAGGTAAACGATATTGATTTGCAGATAAGTACTCAGCTCATTCCCAAGCAAGGTGTGTTTTTTAACGGTCAAGTGTTTGATGCCTATGCCTTAACTTCTAAAATTATCCGCTCTGACAAGCAAAGCATCGTATTGATAGATAACTACATTGACGAAAGTACTTTGACCCATTTATCGAAAAAACAAAAAGCAGTAAACGTGCTACTGCTCACCAAAACCATTAGCAAACAGCTGAGCTTAGACATCCAAAAAGCCCACGAGCATTACGGCAACTTTACACTCAAACCCTTTGCTCAAAGCCACGACCGCTTTTTAATTGTTGATACCGCAGAAGTGTATCATTTGGGCGCATCACTCAAAGACTTGGGCAAAAAGTGGTTTGCCTTTTTCCAGGCTTGAAAAGAAAGTGTAAGCAGCATTATGACTAAAATAAAGGAACAGATGGAATAGACTACTCTTCTCGGTGTAGTCAAATCTATAGTTGGACTTGATAGATTACCCGCCAGCTTTCCACATAAATGACCGCTAGAACCATATTGCGATCGCAGAATTTCGAATCATATCGTATCATTTTTAGAGAATTTAATCTCCCACCCCCACCGCTCGACTCCGCTAATCTGCTTAAATTCCACTTTGTACTGAAATTCGAAACTAGGCATAATCCCGAAAAGTTGAAGAAAGTATCAACACGTGATATACCTTCGAATTTATAATTCAAGTCACTAAGATTTTTAGATTCCTAAAAACACTAGTTCACCCGCAATTAAATCCTACAATTTCAGCAAAGGACAGAGCCAATAAACAAATCTGTGTATTTTGTCACAAAGCAAGAAAGCCTAAAAAATGATCTTTGTGAATTGACAGAGAACCTAAAAGTTGGACTTAGGGAAAATTGGAAACAATTTACCGTTTTGGTGATCATAAACGCGTTTGTAGGCGGAATGATTGGTATGGAGCGCAGTATTTTCCCGCAGTTTGCTGAGTTGGAATTTGGAATTGCCTCAAAGACAGCCATTCTTTCCTTCATAACTGCATTCGGTTTCTCAAAAGCAATTTCCAACTACTACACAGGCAGGCTTGCCAATAAATTCGGGCGAAGAAATTTACTGTTATTGGGTTGGATAGTAGCCATACCTATTCCGTTTATACTCATTTACGCATCAAGTTGGAATTGGGTAATTTTTGCAAATGTCCTTTTAGGAGTAAGCCAAGGTTTAACTTGGAGTAGCACTGTAGTAATGAAAATTGACCTTGTAGGTGAGAAAAACCGTGGGTTTGCAATGGGCTTGAATGAATTTGCAGGTTACTTTGCTGTCGGGCTTGTTGCATTTCTAACAGGGTATATTGCCAACAAATACGGTATTACACCCTATCCGTTTTACATTGGAATATTCATTTCTGTCTTTGGTTTTATTTTAACAGCGCTGTGGGCGAAAGACACCAGAGCTTTTGTTCACATAGAGAGCACGACTGACACCACGGCTCATTTAGATAATGTGTTTTTGGAAACCACTTTCAAAAACAAGACGCTAAGTGCCGTTACACAAGCTGGGCTTATAAACAATCTGAATGACGGTATGATGTGGGGATTGCTTCCAATAGTTCTACTATCGTTGAATTACAACAATGAAAGTATTGGCATCATCACCGCCATTTATCCAACCGTATGGGGCATCGGGCAGCTTTTTACAGGAAAAATGTCAGATCATTACTCTAAAAAGAAAATGCTTTTTTGGGGAATGCTAATACAAGGAATAGCCATTTTGCTTATACCATTCAGCAGTGACTTTTATGTTTTGGCTTCCATTTCTGCAATATTAGGTTTAGGGACTGCATTAGTTTATCCGACATTTTTATCCACTATTGCGCAGGCCACAAGTCCAAAACAAAGAGCAGAAAGTATTGGCACTTTTAGGCTTTGGAGAGATTTAGGTTATGCATTGGGGGCAATTATTTCAGGTATAACAGCCGACATATTCGGTATTGAATATGCCATTTTTCTCATTGGTGGACTGACAATTATGTCTTCAATTATAATAAAATTCCGTATGCCCGAACAAATCAAAATCACCAAAGATTGAAGTGAAGCAAGCCTTGGAACGATTATTCAGCACCTTCATTTTCATGTTAAAGAAGCCAAATTGCAATTACTGATTTTTGACATTGCTTAATAAATTCCCCTCTGGGAGTAGAATCCTAGCCTAAGCGTAGTTTAAATTACGCTTTATTATTTTTCAGGAATTCGCAATTCCACCCCCTCTGGGAGTAGAATGCTAACCTAAGCCTAGTTTAAAACTACGCTTTATTATTTTTCAGGAAGTTGCAATTCAAACAGATTTTTTTCAAAAACCCCACCTTTCCTCCCACCCCCACTAACCGCTCCTCAAAAATTATTTGAAGACTCCGATTGGCGGCTTAAATTCCACTTGGTGCCGAAATCCCCATTTATGAAAATCAACTTAACAGAGTGAAATCAAATCATTGTTAGGACCCGGTCGAATTTGCCAGCCCTGCCATCCGGCCCAAGGCTAAAATAAACCTTGGGATTACATTTTTACGCCTTGTCATACCCTAATATTCTTATCATCCCGACAATTGTCGGGATTAATTGGTTAAGTAGCCTAAATCCATACTTGTTCTCAAATATCGAATTGCAAATTCATTTTGATAGAAAAGGCGTAATTTCATCTGACTACTGTCCTAGAGTTCAAGGCTACGATTGCCGATACTCATTCAACAATTAAAAAAAAATGTTTGGATGGCTGAAATCTGTCATCACTACAAAAAGCACCCACTATTGCCTGGAGAATGTAGATTATTGCAAATGCTGGTACGCAAACCAATTTGCCGGAGATCTTAAGCGGTTCATCTAGCTCAACCTTCCATCTACCTATTAATCATATAAGGGCGTTGACCAGTACATGTTGCCATAAATATCACTGATGTTTCGGCTTGTTGTCTGCAATTGCAAACTTTAAGTGTCACCCGGTGTTCACCCTCCCATTCGGGAAGATCCTTCCAACACTCCGATCCTTCGCCTATTGGTCTGCCATCCAGTTCCCAGCATAAGTTGCTGTCAGGGATAATTTCTCCATTGCTGCCTCTTGCAGTACCCCAAAACCGCGCTACCAAATCTGTTCTTACGGTGCTTCCTTCTGTAGGCCATAAAATCGTTACTGTGGGCTCTCGTAAAGGAATATCGATTTCGGTTCTTCCGGATGAACTGTTAAATCCGTCTGAAACAATCACCTCAATCAAATTGTATCCAGATCTTAAAGAGGCAATAGGCACTACTGCTCTATCTTCCGGTAAGTTAACTGCAAGCGTTTGCCAATCGAGGCCGCTGTTGGAGGAGTATCTCACTACCCGTTCAATAGGATATTGATCTGATGCGGAAGTGTACCAGGTTATGATCAATTCCTCTTCTTCTATCGATGAAGTAACCTCATCTATCGTAATATTCTGCTCAGGGATACGTCGTGTCCACAACTCTTCTTTATTGCGGCGTATGCAAAGAGTTATGCCTTCATCTGAATCTCCAAGCATTGCCTGTATTACCCCCGAAGGTTCGTGTGAACCTTCGCCACTGCAGCCACAGCCACAGGCGTGAGCAACGAGGTTCAGTAAGGGGCTTCGTTGTATTACCTGGTTGTTAGCGTTAAGCAATTCTACTGTAAATCCTTCAAGCTTGCGGCCCGAAAAACTTTGGCGGGTTTCAATCTTAAGTACGCTTTTAATTTCAACTTGGTCTTGTCGTATAAAACCAGTTATAACTAGGTATCGCTGCAGATCTGCTTCTTTTCGGTCGAAAAGCCGAATCCCTTCCCAAGGTGGTGTAGGATCGGGAATACGCCTTGGATCCCGGAACTTTTCGTAAACGTACGGAGGCAACTCCTCCCTGTCACCGGGAACAATTTTTGGATCGAGCATAGGATGCTCCATTAACGCTTGGTAATGATAGAGTGATATCCATCGGGAACCGCAATAAGACATTATATCCCTAGAGGAATTAGGGGAATAAATGGTACCTGTTGTAGGATCTGTTCCATACTCACCAATTGACGCCATTCCGTTTGCAGCTGTATTATAAGGTTCGTATGCCGGATAGTTGGTGTCAAAAGTTAAATCATCTGGAGGTAAACAGCCTGGGGCATGAGGGAAATTAAAATAGTGCCCGATCTCATGAGCCATCGTTATTCCATCATCCACAAAACCTGCAGCAGTACCACCACCACCGCCGCAGCCCGCCGCACCACCTAGAGGAATTCCATTAGGCAACAAACCATAATAAACCGTATTGCTTTTGTTGCCATCGACAGCTTTTGCGATACCTAACCAAAACAACAAATTATTCCAACTTGTTGGGCATGCTCCGTTAGCTATAGCTCCGGTTAGTGGTTCACTAAAGGTGAATGTGCCTGCCAGACTTATTTCAGGAGTTTGTGAAACCGGAAACATGAGTAAGGTAGTGGCAAGCGTTCGTTGAAAATCAGCAACTGTGGGTGCTGTAAGTCTTACCTGATTACCGGCAGTATCAGGACCGAAATATTGAACAGGAATACCTCTTAAATGAAAAGTCTGTTTTAGATAGGCGTCAATATCAACATCTGAATCGTCAGAGTATCTTGCTTCCCCTGGTACCTCTACATGTACCTTAAGTCGCATTTTACCCTTCATAAGAGAAGATGGAATAATGAAGTTAAGCGAATTAGCAAGTGATCTTCTCTCATTAGCATAATTAGGATCTGGCAAGGCAGCTATTGAAAAAGGCCATTGTTGTTCGAGTGCTACTGTATCTACCCATACACCATATCGGCGTTTTTGAATGGTGACAACACCTCTCACATTATTAACTCTTTCAAGTCCACTTTGAACGTACACTCTAACATACGCGGGTTTATCCGCCACCAGTCTGATTGAGTTGTCCGGCCCCTGATCAGCAGGATCAGTTAGATGCTTGCTGGATTGCCTGTATTGGATTGCCTGTGTAACTTCAACTCCGTTGATGTTGATATAAAAAAGGCTGGGGACAGGTTTTAGAGCATCAATGCTATCCTTCAATAATGCCGATCTACTGGGATTTTTTTCGATGGCCTTGATTATGGTGGAAAGTGCTTTATCAAATTTCATAACAGTAGTTTTTTGGATGAAGATTAGGATTTACAAGTGCACTAATAAAAATAAAAATTAAGCAGCAATACATAGCGATATTTTTCATTTACTTAAGGTGATGTTGCCTAAAAAAATTAATGTCCTTTTTAATGGTTATACTATAAATCACTAATTCGCTTTCTGATTAGAAATTAAATCATTCGACTTTGCAGGCTTCATCACCTGCAAACAAGACAAACAAATGCTGCGGGTGAAGAATAGACACCAGCAGCTGGAAGATATGCTAGATCATTATAAGCAAATTGCGTATTCGGCCGATGAATGAAATGCGACGCAACTCTAGAGGATTAATCGGAGTTGCTTCAGCTTGTACAGGACCCCTTCTGGGAGTAGAATGCTAGCCTAAGCGTAGTTTAAAACTACGCTTTATTATTTTTTAGGAATCTGCAATGCAAACCCCAGATATTCCAACCTATTTGTAACGGGTTTGAAAAACCTCTCCGACAATTTCTGAACCTTTTTTCAGCGGTCGAGTAAAAAATTCATATGAAAGCTTTCGTAATACTTTTTTTCGTCATGTTGAGTTCTGGGCTGTATGCTCAGACGGTGATTGTCAATCCGGATGGAACTCATTCGGTGGTTCATGATCTTGGTGACACCAAAGTGGTGGTTAATCCCAATGGAACCCACTCTGTTATCCTAGGTTCGGATACCAACAAAATTATGATAAATCCCAACGGCACTCACTCCCAGATTTTTGGTGTTGGAAACTCCAAAATCATTATAAATCCAAACGGAACTCATTCCATCCTAAATACACAGGGCAAATTTCTTCAAGTGCTGGTTCATCCGAATTCAGGGTCTCAAACCCTTTTCGTCAAAAACCGGGGAAACAAAATGATCTTCCATCCTAACGGCACCATTACTCAATTCAAAAAAAAGAAAAAGTCGATTAAAAAACCTTCGAGGTTCTACAAACCTCAAAGGTTTACTAGATACTTGGTTCTAGTTACTTGATACTTACGTCTTGATACTTGATACTCCCATCACTCACTCTTCAGAGAATTCACAGGATTACTAGTAGCCGTTTTAATGGATTGGTAGCTGATCGTCAGCAAGGCGATTACCGCAGCAAATGCTCCCGCAGTGAGAAATACCTCCCCCCCTCATAGGAGTAGAATCCTACCCTAAGCGTAGTTTAACACTACGCTTTATCATTTTTCGGGAATTTGCAATTCAGCTATATTCCCGAAAAATCATCTCCCCCTTTTCACCCTCTGAGCGTAGACTAGGCGTTGGTCTAGGTGTAATCCGTACAGTATTCGGATGTAATTACAACTATATATCCTTTCAATTTAAAATTGACATTTATATAAGGGTGACGTTGCATCCCACCTTTTGCTCCCACCCCGCCAACCGCTCCTCAAAAGTATTTGAAGGCCCTCCACCCAACAATTTCGAAATGGCTTGGTCTTTTGATAGGCCATTTTTTTATTTATGATTGTACGGAATCTTGCCAGTAGAAAATTATAGGATCGAAACTCCAAATACACATTGAATTCTGGTTTAATCCGGTCTTCGGTCACCGGTCTTCCAACCCATTGACCAAAGAGAATTCGCGAACTGGCAGAATAGCGTACATACAGATTTTTATTTAATCGATTACCTTAACCAAATAATAGCATCATGGATAGCATCGTCAACGAAAGAGACATCAAAATCCTTATCAAGAAAGATAAGATCATTGCTGACATCTATCGCAAACATCAATCTCCAGCCAATTGGACGAGGCCACGGGGGTTTGTGACATTATCAAAAATAATTTTGGAACAGCAAGTTAGTTTGGCTTCTGCCAATGCACATTTTCTAAAACTAAGCACGTATGTAACCGATTTTACGCCATCGGCTATGTTGAAGCTTTCCGATGATGAAATGCGCAGTTGCCAGATCAGCCGTCAGAAATCTACCTATCTCCGGGCATTATCATCAGCTATAATTGACAATTCCTTGGATCTTGAAAAAATGTCTATAAAGAGCGAAGAAGAAATAAGAAAGGAACTGACAAACATCAAAGGCATCGGCAATTGGACAGTGGATGTTTACCTGATGTTATGTTTGCAAGCAAAGGACATTCTGCCCATCGGCGATATCGCGCTCGTCAATACTATAAAGGAACTAACGTCTGCAAAAACAAAAGAAGAAATGATTTCTTTCGCGGAAAGATGGAGACCACTACGCTCTCTTGCTACTTACTTTCTCTGGCATCACTATTTAGAAAAGCGTAAGAAAAAAGAAAAGTAAAATTCAAGTGTTCCGATTTGTACAATGGAAACAATTATGTTATAATTTTCTTGCACAGATAAAAACTAAAAATTCTATCTGTATACCCGCTTTTCTGCAAGTAAAAGGCAAAATCAACAGAGAATTTGGTGATCCAGATAGCCATCGGGACTAACAAAGGCGCCACTTCGGTCTTCTGTCATCGGTCTTCCAGCCGATAAGCAAAGAAAATAAGACTAGTGGCAAATTTAATCCCTTTGAGAAAGGGGGAATTTGATCCGATTTAGAATCAAGATTTTGCTTTTTTCCGGAACGTGCTACAAAGCGAACACTCATTAAATTCTATCTGTATATCCGTAATCGATCCAATATAGAAATGGAAGTAATATAAAATTTGGCGAAACGTGATCTTTCTTTAAAATCCTGAAATCTCAGTTTTAAATAGCGCCGAAGGTGGCAAACCATTCATAACCCTGTACGCAGTGCAGGAAAGATGATAAATGTCTGCCCTCTAGCCCTGAAAGGGCGGAACTTCAAAGTTTCGCCCTTTCAGGCTTCTATCTTGTTTTAGTTCCTAACCCCCGTCCCGTATAGCTTTCGGCACCGAGGGTTCCGCCTCGGCAGACAAGTATGGATGGTTTCAATCCTTCGGATCTATTTTTGAATGAATTATATCCATGCATCTAGATATACTATAAATTAGCCGACTGGCATAAAAGTCGAAATCTTACATTATCAACATGAAAATAAAATTGAGGATTTTTTAAATCTCCATCAAAAATCAGAGCCCCTTTCAGAATGAATCAAACCACTGTTACAACTTCCCTCCCACATACTCCAGAATCTTTCGATCCAAAGTCAAAAGCTCCAAGCCAAACTATTTAACAGAATCAACCATCACTAAGTCGATCAACCCTACCTACTTTTTATCAAACTAATAAACTATTTGATTTTGATCCTTTTCCCTCTAAATTTTCTATTTTTATCAAAACCCCAAAACCATGCGCTACTTTATTATTTCAGCTTTTTGCCTTTTACTCCTCTCCTGCTCTACCGAAAAAGAATCAGATCAAGTCGCATTAGCCGAACGGATTAGTAGAATTGAGAATGGCCTACAGCCTAATCTCCAAATCGAAGGAGACAGCCTGACATTATTCAATATCGAGGAGCGATTGCGGGAGCTCGGAATACCGGGAATAAGTATTGCCTTTTTAGCAAATGGGGGAATCGAATGGGCTCGGGCCTATGGCATGGCGGATAGCAGCGAAAACAGGCCTATGACGATTGAAACCATGCTTCTTGCAGGTTCGATCAGTAAGCCTGTCGCAGCTTTGCGTGCGCATCAGCTCGTGGAATCTGGCGTGATCAATCTGGACACCGATGTCAATGAATACCTCAAGTCTTGGAAAGTACCTGAAAATGAATTCACCAAAGAAGAGAAAGTCACTACTCGAAGAATCCTCAATCATACTGCTGGCTTGACCGTTTGGGGTTTTCCGGGTTATGATAAGGGAGATACCATACCAAGTGTACCAGAGGTTTTGGATGGAAAAGGAAATACGGATTCCGTACGTGTATATAAAAAACCCGGTGAAAGTTGGATGTATTCTGGGGGCGGCTACACCATCATGCAATTGATGATCACGGATCTGGAAGGCTCATCCTTTCCTGAGATCATGCAAAAAAACGTATTGGGACCGCTGGGTATGATTTCCAGCACTTTTGAAAATCCACTTCCTCAAAAATACCATGCTATCGCTGCTACAGGATACCGTGGCAATGGTGTTGAGGTGGAAGGAAAATGGCCAATCTACCCCGAAATGGCAGCTGCCGGACTTTGGACCACTCCTTCTCAATTGATCCTTTGGGCAAAGGAAATCCAGCTAATCTACCTGAGTAAAAAGGATGGCCTGCTAAAAGCTAATACCGCAAATGAAATGCTTACAGCAGGAATGAACGATCATGGTTTAGGTCCAGCAATTTCTGAATATAGCTTCGGACATAATGGAGCAGACGAAGGTTTTCGAGCCAATCTCATCGTCTGGAAAGACCTGCCTTATGCGGTAGTCATTATGGTCAATTCGGACAATGGAAGTATCATCCAGGAAATACTTTTGAGTATCGCTGCGGAATATGACCTGCCGGGAGTTTCCCCAAATCGAAGAAAGGTGCAACCGATGACGGAGGAAGAGAGAAAGATTTATACCGGGACATATCGGTTTCCTGAACTTGGAGATGCGACAATTTCAATGTGGAAAAATGGGCTGGAAATCAATGCTGACTTCTCAGATGAGCCACAGTTTATATTGTCAGAAAATGATTCGATATTTTTTACGACGAATCACGGAGAATACTTCTACTTTAAAATTGAAGAAGGTAAAGTCAAAAGTTTGCGTGTTCAAAACCTTGTGGGGACAAAATTGAATTGAAAGAATAAAATTCATTAATCCACTTAAGTTGATTTTCTAAAACATAACCCCAACTACTCTTTGGTCAGCAGTTTTTACATGGTGGGAGGATGAATTTTAGGATAGGACATGATTTGACTATACTCAGGAGAATAAGCAATCACACAATAAAACCTTGGATGCCAAATCCAAGGTTTTATTAGTTCAATGAATAACAATCCGGTTTTTCAAAAATGGCTCATTTTGTCACGTTGAGAACAAAGTTCCATTCAAAAAAGTAATCTAGTGAAGGAGCTTCACCTCTGACGAGAATTTTATGCTTACCTACTTTCAATTTCTTCAGCATCAAGAAAAACCCATCAATTACAGCCGGTTGAAGCTCCGGTAACACATGGATCAAAACATTCTGCCAAATCGGGATTTCCTGTAAAGTAAAACAGATCCGTACTTAATCTATACTTCATTAATTCATAGATCTCAATACCGTCAATATACACTTCAATTTTTTCAAAAGGATCTATATATTCGGTTGCAGTTTCCTTTAAAAAATCCTCCAAACTTTGTCCTTCTGCTGGTTCAAATTCAAACTCGGCCGGACAGGGATAATCATTCAATACAGCTGATGGTGAAAGCAAAACATATTGATCTTTGTTAATGGTATGTTCTTCTGAAGTATTTTCTAGGCTCAACGAGAAAGGTGCCATCACTTTATCACTTAGAGTAAGCATCTTTGGTTGAAAAACTTGCTCACAATCAAGGGTATAGATTTTTTTCAAAAATTCAATCGCCCAATCTTCGTAACTCTTTCCAAAGGGCTGTGGTTGGAAATATAAGAAAGTTATTGACTCGCAGGGTTGGACCTGATTCTTCAGCGTCTTCAGTCATTTCGGGATCCACCTCAACAACAGAATTTTCACTAAAATCATCCGTCTGAAAGGATGTGAACAGGAGAAATAAAACTAGTCCAAATGCGAGTCCAATTTTGAGAGAAAAATAGATTTTCATATTACTTAAATTTAATTGGTTGTACCTACTCATGAAGAAAGTGCCCAGTTATGGCAATTTGAAATGCTTAAAAAGTCCATAAAACCTTTTGGTTGGTTGAAAACGTGAAGACTCCGCCCGATTGAATGCCTTGGGAATGCGAGATTGGGGGATTCTTTAAAAATTACTAATCGTTTGGGGCGAAAAATTGGACAGTATCAACGACCGCCTGGCTTGATACTTTTCTTTTCCCATCGGGTAATTTGTTTCTTCAATTCTTTCTGATAGTTTGGTTCTCCCTCGCTAAAAACCTTATTGTCCACTTTCTGAATATCTTCTTCTTTGGTTGTATTGTACCGGATGGGAGGATTTCCATCTGTACAGAAAAAGTAATTTTCCTTCACCGTGTTGACTGTAGCGCGATGAAACCTCAGCGGAGATTTAGCGATGCTGTACACCAGATTGCCCTCCACCAATACATCGGTGATGCCTTCGTCCAGAAACATACCGTTACTTTCAGCTTTACCAGCATTGACTTCGACATCGTGAATCCTGTTGTAGAGAATTTTGCTCCCAGGCTGAAGACCCAGCATATAGATTCCACCACCATCGCTCAAGATGTTCATAATGTCATGAATATGGTTTCCTTCAATGGTATTTTGCCGAGCGGGAGTCGGCACCGGACTCCACATCCAGCCTACTGAAATACCGGTATAGGGAAAGCTGAATAGATGATTTTTCTTTATTGAAGTTTCGGCTGTCAATCCAGCCCATATTCCCATTGCTCCATAAAACTGAGCTCCAACCTGCGTTATTGTGCAATTTTCGATGGTATTTCCTGATGCCACCTGATGCGGTGCCGACTTCCACCAAGGTTCACCGTTGACTATTCTATCTTGCCCTTCTCCAATCATGATCCCATTTCCGGAAATATCAACCAGTTCTGAGTCTATGACTTTACAGTTCTTAGAACCGGTACCAAACCAAATACCCGATCCTCCTAAATTTTTGAAACTGCATCTTGTAAACGAAACGTTTTCAGCCCAAACCGAAGAAATGGCCGCAGGAACTACCGCCCATCCTTTAGTGGAGGGACGCGGATCAAAATGGCAAGCCTGCACCCCACAATACCCTTTTTGGGGAATTCCCCATTTACTGAACTGGAAGACAATGCCTTCAAAATGAATATTTTTCACCTGTTGATCTTCCTTCCCAATTATAGATATCAAGCCTTCGGAAATGGGAACAACCAGATTTAAATCGGAGGGATTTATGGATTCAGGAAGTTTCAGTAAAAATTTCTGCTGGCCCTTCAGAAAAATCCATTCATAATCAGCATCCAAAAATTCAGGAGCATTTTCCAAAAAGTATCGGGGATTTGGTTCCCAGTTGTCGATGGCAAAAAAGGCAGGTGCTTTTGCTCCAATGGAATCCACAGTAAATAGCTGACTATTGGTGGCATCGATTTCTTTCACTTCGATTCTGGAAATAGACCAGTCGTGAAGGAACACCAGTTCTAATCCTTCTAAGTTTGCGGGAATGGGGAAATCCTCCTTTTCAAAAAAGAAATTAGTACGCCGATCTTCCCCGGCTTTTTTTACATGGAGAAACCCTTCATTTGGAAATCTGGCACGGATTGCTCGGGTTCCGGAAATAAAAAGTTCTCGGAAATTATCCATCCCTTTCAAAGCATCAGGTAATGAAGCTTCCCATAATCCATCTTCGTTTTTGATCCAGCCATTAATTTCCGCACCGCCGGAAATAACAGGAGATTCTCCTTTTTGGGCTTTAAACACAAGCCTCAAATCTTGCCGCTCTGAATTGAGCGGGGTAAACTCCAAAGGCTCGGCAATTGTGTAAGTTCCACCATCCAGCCAAACGATCACTTCAGTTTCTCTCCCACTTTCCAAAAGTGCAACAGCCATCTTTTGGGCTGCGGAGATTGTTTTCAGTGGAAGTTTTTTGGTTCCCTCATTGGAATCGCTTCCAGCAGGAGCAACATAAATCTCCTGTGCAGTGATTGAAAAAGTCAGGAAGACAAAAAGGAAAATTGGAAATATCTGCTTGAATGTCATGTCTTTTAATGTTTTATGATTATCCGCTTTATTACCAGTAGGCAAAGACAACGAAAGATATAATTTGGTTCAAAATCGATAATTGGGCGTTTCGGTCTTCGGTCTTCTTTCCCAAATTGCGAATAAAATTCGGCTACAGGTAAAATTGGAAGACCGATGACCGAAGTAAGCCAGAATTCAATGTGTCATTGGACCTTCGTTTCTATAAATTTTCTATCCCGTTGACCAAAGAGAAATCGCTTACTGGCAGAAAAGCGTACATACATATTGTTTTTTATGACTTTACGGAATCCTGCACGTAGCCAAATAATATGTGACAGCCTACGTCAATTATTTCCATAGTTTATTCCAATGCCTTTTCTTGGTTAAAAATACACAAAGCCATGAATATCATTGAATTTATCCACCATTTCCAGATGAGCAAAGTTGTGAGATCTACCTAAAAAGCTATCGTGAAAACAGTGGGATTCACTGCAAAACCTGCAAATTTTTTTCAAAACAGTATTGGTTTAGCAAAAGTAGGTTTTTTGAATGCAGCAAGTGCAGGAGAAGAACTTTTCTCAAAGCAGGAACGGTGATAGAGGAATCTGCTAGGAATCTACCACATGGTATAGGAGAAGTATATTCTATCTCGATGAGTTTGTGTACAAACTGAACAGAAGGAATTTTGGTAAAAAGTTATTCGTCAGGTTAATTATTGCGGCAATTTACCCATACGTGCAACATAGCGAATAGTCATATAGATAATTATGGTTTTTAACCATGGCACTACTTATGTTAAATATTAGTGCTGTTACTAATTCCACAGAGAAATTCCCCATTTGGGGATATCAGCATATGGAGAACTCAAAGAAAGACAAAATAAAAAAGGTAAAGCAATTTGGCTTTTACAGTAAAGGTTTGGTGTATGCCTTGATGGGAATTCTATCCGCAATGGTTGCTTTTGGCTTGGGGGGAGATATTAAAGGAAAATCTGGAATTGTTCAATTCCTTCATGCTTTACCCGCGGGTGTGATCCTTACTACGATTGTCGCTTTAGGTTTATTGGCCTATAGCTTATGGCGATTTTACGAAGCCGCAGTTGACCCCAGCGGCGGTGAAGACGAAAAAAGGATTGGTGCCAGAATCCAATACGCCTACTCAGGATTACTTTATGCAGTGATTGCTTTTTCGTTTGCGAAACCACTGTTAAGTAATGGAGGTTCATCAGACGACGATGAGTCAAAAAAAGCAGCACTAAGCCAGTTGCTGGAAAAGGAATGGGGAATCTGGGTGATCTGGATAATTGGAATAGGGATGGCTTTGAGTGCCATATGGCAGTTCTATTTGGGAATCAGTGGCAAATTCATGAAGCAGATCGATGAAAATCCTGCCAGTAAAAATGAGTACAAAATGGTAAAACAAAGCGGAAGATTTGGGTATATAGCCAGAGGAGTGGTTTTTGGGATCATTTCTTTTTTTATAATCAGGGTTAGCCTGGCTCACAATGCCGATGCCCTCAAAGGTACAGAAGGTGCTTTACAATATTTATTGAGTTTGCCCTATGGTAGTTTCCTTATGGGAGCAGTGGCGTTAGGAATGCTGGGTTTTGGAATCTTTTGTTTCATGATCGCCCGCCATTCTGATATTAGCGATTTAGATTAGGCCAATCTTTCAAGTCTGAAAACAACCATCATGATTTCATCTTTAACTGCTGAAAATCTCGAAGGATCTCAGCAAGTAAGCATGGTAAATAAAGTGTCTTTCTATATAGTGAATAGTACATATTTCGATTACTTAAATTATTTCAATTTCAAAAATGGATACATCGGGAAGTAAATTACCCATATATGCTGCAATTGTAGCAAACTTTGCAATAGCCATTGCCAAATTTGTGGCAGCAAGTATTAGCGGAAGTTCGGCTATGATCTCGGAGGGAATTCACTCCTTAGTAGATACTGGAAACGGGGGTTTACTTTTATTTGGAATCCATAAGAGTAAAAAACCTGCTGATGATAATCACCCATTTGGACATGGAAAAGAGCTTTATTTCTGGTCATTGATTGTTGCCATACTTATTTTTTCAATTGGTGGCGGAATGTCTTTATACAAAGGTATTTCTCACATATCTGATCCTGCTCCTCTGACCGACCCATTCTGGAGTTACGTTGTGTTAGGATTAGCTTTTTTATTTGAAGGAGCAGCGCTGTTTTTTGCATTAAAAAATTTCAAAAAGCAAAAAGGGGACAATAGTTGGTGGAGGGCCATTAAATTAAGTAAGGATCCCGGGAGCTTTGCCGTGATTTTGGAAGATGCAGGTGCACTGTTAGGATTGCTGGTAGCTTTTGCAGGCTTATTTCTTGGACACTATTTCAACGATGCCCGGTATGATGCATACGCTTCAATACTCATCGGGCTTTTACTTGCAGTAATAGCGGTGATATTGGCAATAGAAAGTAAAGGATTACTTATAGGAGAAGGTGCGAATCCCAAAATGTCTGATAGTATTCTGAAAATTGTGCTGGAGGATGAGTCGGTAGATAAAGCTAAAAAACCGTTAACCATGTATTTTGGTCCGCGCGATGTTTTTTTGGCTATTGATATTCGGTTTGAGAAAAACCAATCTTCGCTCGATATCGAGAAAGCTGTATGCAGGCTTGAAAAAGATATTCGACTAAAACATCCCATTGTAAAAAGAATTTTTCTCGAGACGAGTAGTTTTACAGAGAATAAAACAGTGTAATATTTCTGTTTAGCTGATGCACTTTATTATAGGTGAGTGTAGTCAAATCGCTGTTTGGACTTGGTGGGGATATACCAGCTTTGCTCCAGACAATTATAAGTAGCCTTCAGGCTAAGAATTTATTTAAGGTTTACAACTTGCTATAATTGCCTTTTTTGGTCTCTGCTTTACACATTTTTCGAGCAATTATAACTAGTTCATGGAGCTATGTATCGAGTTTTTGACGGTAAGGTATAGCTTTTCATATTCCAGAAGATAGTCTCATAACTACTTTGGAGAATTTCCACACGCAGAGTTTCACTGGTTTTCCTTCCTTGTTATTTCAAGGAATCAGCATCAAACGATTGATAAAAAAAAAATTGAATTTATATAAGAATCTGTTGATAAATTACTGATTTTTAGAATTTTGAATTTCCTTGGTATGCTTAAATTAAATAAACAAAATCAGGAAACACAACCGTTTGTTGAATAGCCTGTTTTTTAGTTAAAACATTCTTATATTATTATGGAATGAACACTAGGTATTCCAAGGGGATGCTTTACCATTTTTTATATTTAGCTTGGCCCAAAAAAAATTTAGTTAGCCTGACAGCTTTGGTACAGTAATCGGGAGTAATAACATCTTCTTGTAAAATGAATTTGCAATTCGAATCTCATGCCTATTAGTAATTCCAGCATCTGGAAAAGCAGGACATCTCCGCCGTCTGCGAAAACCCCGTGTCATCCCTTGTAACGAAAAAAAAGCCGGGAATCTTCTACAGAGACCCGGCTTTCATATTTATGCAACAACTTACGCTACTTACTTTTTCAGAAAATCCAGCAAAAGCTTATTTAATTCTTTTCCATGCGTGAGATTTAGCGCATGCGGAGCACCTTTGATCAGATGATAGGTGTTATCGGCAATTCCGCTTGCCGCCTGTTCTCCAGCAGTTTTATAAGGCACAATATTGTCATCATCTCCATGAACGATCAATGTAGGAACCGTGACATTTTTCAGCTCCGGTCTGAAATCCGTCCCAGCCCAAGCCTCCGCTGACTTAATCGTAGCGTTAGGAGATGCATGAGAAGCGACGGAGAAATCAAAGTCCAAGTTTGCTTCAGTTACACCCGCTGCACCCTCCTTGAAATTGTAGAAATTCTTATGAAAATCTTTCAAGAACCCTACTCTATCTGTTTTCAAAGCTCCTAAAATCTCATCCAATGCCTTTTGAGGCACGCCGTCTGGATTGTCATCTTTCTGAGCTACGATCGGGATAATCGATGATATCAACGCAGCTTTTGAAATACGATCAGTTCCAAATTCAGTCATATACCTGACCACTTCTCCCCCGCCCATGCTGAAGCCTACTAAAGTCACATCCTTGAGATCAAGATGAAGAATCAATTCATTCAAGTCACCTGCCAAAGTGGTGTAATCGTAATCTCCCCATGGCTGAGAGGATTTGCCGAAGCCACGTCTATCGTAAGCAATCACACGGAATCCCTCTTCAACTAATGTAAAAATCTGACCTTCCCAACTCTGATGGCTCAATGGCCAGCCATGAATCAAAATGACAGGTTTCCCTTTTCCATAATCCTGATAGAAAATCTCTACAGATTCTTTTCCTTTACTGTTCTTCAAAAATGGCATAGTAGTTAATTTTAGGTTAGTGGTTTATAAAATAGGCAGAATCTAAAGTGACATGCCTAGTAGTATTAGACTGAGGGTAGCATCTTTTTGTTGCCCGTTTGGAAGCTTAATACTGATTTCTTAAATGGTTGAAAGCCTTTCACGCTTGATTAAAATGAGCAAATAGGGCATTGGAAGAGAAATAGCACAGCAAAGCATACCATTCTTGAATAGTATCATACTTTCACAATCTCACTTTTTTGCTGGATCTAATGAGTATGATTTTTAGGAAAGGGATTATTTCTTAGCGACCTCGCATTTGAGAAGTTGTTGGGTTCTAACTTTAGTTCTATAAATAATCAACTTAAACTCTTAATTTCATGAACATTTGCCAGCCTAGATATTATTTAGGTCAAAAAAAACAAACTATCCCATGAGCGGAAGATTTTTCAAAACAAGAAAATCAGGAAGAAACCCACTCTTCGGCCAGATAGATGGGGTAGTTGGTTACACACGATGCCATTACAAAATATCAGTAATCAAAATCAATTGACAGGCAGATATGACAATAAACAAATCACACTTACCAAGCACATCAATTCTAAATGCAGATGGAAAAGTCTATGATTTCATTGACAGTTTTCAGGGAGAATTTGTGGACAAAGATCAAACAATTGGACTGACTGAAATTGGAAGATCGTTTTTTACAAGTGGCCCAAAGTGGGTAGAAAGTCTTTTTACCATTAGAAATAAAATCGTTAAGCTTTTTGGCCTAAAAACTCCTGACAAAATCATTGACAGACAAAAACAACTTGACAATTTCAAATGTGAGCCAGGAGAACAACTGGGACTTTTTAGGGTTTTTAATAAAACGAATAATGAAATAGTAATTGGAGAAGATGACAAACACTTGAATTTCAGAGTGTCTTTGTTTGTTGACCAAAAGGTAAATAATATCCACAAAAAATCATTAATCATCTCAACCACAGTAAGTTTTAACAATAGGTTTGGAAAACTTTATTTTTTACCCGTAAGACCTTTCCACAAACTAATTGTTCCTGAAATGTTGAAAGGAATGATTAAAGAACTGGAACAACCGAGAAAATAAATACCTGGAATCACTGACGAGGGTTTTTCGTCATGCCGATACGCAGCCCTCTTCAAGCTCATGAAACTTTATTACCCTTCTAGACCTTATTTAGGTTGGAATATAAACTAACCATACCATGAGTAGAGGATTTGTAAAAGAAGATGATCAGGAAGAGACTCCTCTTATACCACCAAGAGCAGAGGTACCAAATGGCGTGACCAATTACATTACGAAAAACGGAATGGATGAATTACTTGCCGAAAAACAAGAGTTGATCGATGAGAAGGGTGCTATAGAAGCTGCGACTGAACAGGAAAAACGCATCGCTACGAATTTCATCAATGCAAAAATACATTTGCTGGAGGAGCGGATCGCTACTGCCAAAATAGTAGACCTAAGCGAACAGCCGACTGATGAAGTCCGCTTTGGAGCAACCGTAACCCTCAAAATCGGAAACAGTTCAAATTTTCAAACTTATCAGATTGTCGGCGTGGATGAAGCAGATATCGCAAAAAACAAAATCTCGTTTATCTCTCCGATTGCCAAGATATTGATCGGTAAAAAAATTGGCGAGAAGGCAATCTTGAAGTTAGCTAAAGAGGACAGAATTTTTGAAGTGATGGAGATCAGGTATTGATATTTTTACCACGGTGTACACGGAGGTTTTAGTAGAAATGCAGAGGGCAGGCTTATGATTTTGAGATAATAAATCCTGAAAAGCTGAGACCCGAAGTCTTTTAGTCTCAACAAACTCGCTTTCCAATAATAGTTTAGATACAAAATTTATTATGTATTTTTGGAATCATATTCCTAATTTACATAAAATGGATTATTTTGATCGAAATATAAATGACAAAGCTTTGTCTCTTCTGAGCAAATTCCCCTTGCTAGCGATTACTGGTCCTCGTCAATCAGGAAAAACAACTTTTGCAAGAAGACTGAAACCTGACTATACCTATGTAAATCTAGAATTGCCTGAAACGCGAAACTTTGCCAAAGCAGACCCTTTGGCCTTTCTCAGATCATATCAAAATGGGGTCATTCTAGATGAAGTACAATGGGTGCCCGAACTATTCTCCTATCTCCAAGTATTGACTGATGATAGAAATATCTCTGGCGAATATATTTTAACGGGTTCCCAAAACTTCCTTTTGTCAAATCAAATCACTCAATCCTTGGCAGGTCGGGTAGCTATGCTAAACTTGCTGCCACTTTCGATGCATGAGCTGTCTCCACATGTGAATATTTCTTCGTGGGAAGAACTGGTCGTAAACGGTGGATATCCCAGGAAATATCAGTTTGATATATCACCAAACGACTACTATCCAAACTACATCCAGACCTACATCGAACGTGATGTAAGACAAATTTTGAATGTGATGGATTTGGGAAATTTTCAAAAATTTCTTCAATTGTTAGCTGGCCGTGTTGGGCAAATTTTCAATCAAAGCAACTTTTCTAACGAATTGGGAATCGATCAGAAAACGGTAAATGCTTGGCTTTCTGTTTTAGAAACTTCCTTTATCGCTTTCAGGCTGCCTTCATACTACCGCAACTTTAACAAGCGAATTCTAAAATCCTCTAAGGTTTATTTCTACGATACTGGCGTGCTGAGCAGTTTATTGGGCATCAAAAAGACGGAAGACATGAATGTACATTTTGCACGCGGCCCCTTGTTCGAAAATATGGTCATTCTAGAGCTCATGAAGAAGGAACTCAATGAAGGAAATAAACCGACACTGTATTATTGGAGGGAGAGTAATCAAAATGAAGTAGATCTCCTACAAGAAAAGGATGGGAAATTGACCGCAATAGAGATCAAATCTTCGGAAACCTATCATTCAGATTTCCTAAAAGGCTTGAAATACTTCCGGAAAATCGCTCCAGAAAGCGCTACCAAACTGATCTATGCAGGAAGTCTAAACCAAGAACGAGACGGGATACAGATCAGTAATTATCGGAATTTGTGAAATAAAAACCCTTCGACTTCGCTCAGGGTGACACGAGCTTGTCAGGTCGAGCGAAGTCGATACCCTTACCACCAATTTTTTATGAATTCTATTCAAGTTCATCTTCTGGAGAGGGAGATAAAAATCACTCATCAATCGTTCCTATTAGAATGAGAAAACAATATTGAATTCTATTGAGCTAAAAACCAGTTGTACCGATGGGACAATCTTATGGAGTGTAAATATTCTTCATATTTACTGCGACAAAATTAAGTGCACTGATCTACGAGAAAACTCCAGTGCCTTTGTGCCTCTTACGTGAACTTTGCGGTTAAAAACCTAGCTGCGTTCTCAGCGACTCTTATGCGGTTAAACCCTTCGACTTCGCTCCGTGTGACCTATGCTTTTTCGCTTAAAATATTGATGAACTGTAATTCATCTCCCAATCATGCCTCCACAATTGGCTTTTTCCCTATTTTTGCCCCTCTAAATACTAATCCGATTATGTCTATTGCCAGCAAATACGATCCTGCAGCTACCGAAGCCAAGTGGTATGCCTACTGGATGGAGCACAAGCTTTTTTCATCGAAAGTAGATCCAACCAAGGAGCCTTACGTGATCACTATGCCTCCACCAAACGTCACGGGCGTCTTGCACATGGGGCATATGCTGAACAATACCATTCAGGACGTATTAATCCGTCGTGCTAGAATGCAGGGCAAAAATGCGCTTTGGGTTCCTGGAACCGATCATGCTTCGATCGCTACGGAGACCAAAGTGGTGAACCTGCTGAAAGAGCAAGGGATAGACAAGAAGTCCCTAACCCGTGAGAAATTCCTGGAGCATGCTTGGGAATGGAAAGAAAAATACGGTGGAATTATCCTGGAGCAACTGAAGAAGCTTGGCGCTTCCTGTGATTGGGATCGTACTGCTTTCACCATGGATGAAGGATTGAGTGATGCGGTCGTTTCTGTTTTTGTGGATTTGCACCAAAAAGGAAAAATCTACCGTGGCATCCGCATGGTCAACTGGGATCCTAAAGGAAAGACGGCCCTTTCTGACGATGAGGTAATCACCAAGGAAATTGCTTCCAAACTCTACTATATCAAGTATCAGATCGAAGGAACGGAAGACGAATTCCTTACCATCGCGACAACTCGTCCTGAGACAATCATGGCCGATGTGGCGATCTGCGTCAATCCAAATGATCCTCGATTCACTCATTTGAAGGGCAGAAAAGCTATCGTTCCTCTGATCAACAAAGCCATCCCGATCATTGCCGATGAGTATGTAGATATGGAATTCGGTACGGGTTGTCTGAAAGTGACTCCTGCTCATGATATCAACGATTACGAACTGGGACTTAAGCATAAGCTTGAAGTGATCGACATCTTGAATGATGATGGAACGCTCAATAAAAAAGCTCAGATTCTAGTGGGAGAAGATCGTTTTGTGGCTAGAAAAATGATTGCCAAAAAACTGAAGGAGGTAGATCAATTAGAGAAAATCGAAGATTATAAATCCAACGTAGGTCATTCGGAAAGAACAGATGCGGTAATCGAGCCAAGGCTTTCTTTGCAATGGTTTATGAAAATGGATGAGATCACCAAGCCGGCACTAAGCGCGGTGATGGAAGATGTGATCCAGTTGTATCCACCGAAGTTCAAGAACATGTACCGCTCTTGGATGGAAAATGTGCGTGACTGGTGTATCTCCCGTCAGCTTTGGTGGGGACATAGAATCCCGGCTTACCACCTTCCAAACGGAGAATTTGTAGTAGCCAAAACTGCTGAAGAAGCCTTGAAGATCGCCAATGAGCAATTTGACGCCAAGTATACTTTAGCTGATTTAAAACAGGACGAGGATGTCTTGGATACTTGGTTCAGTGCCTGGCTTTGGCCTATTTCGGTTTTTGATCCGGAGGTTTTCACCACAGGCAAACCGAATGAAGAACTGAAATACTACTACCCTACCAATGACTTGGTGACTGCACCGGAGATTCTATTCTTCTGGGTGGCGCGTATGATCATTGCTGGTTATGAATACATGGGTGAAAAGCCATTCAAGAACGTGTACCTGACAGGAATTGTCCGTGATAAATTGGGAAGAAAAATGTCCAAATCTCTGGGCAACTCTCCTGATCCCTTGGTTCTCATTGCTCAAAACGGAGCTGATGGCGTACGCACAGGAATGCTTTTCTCCTCTCCTGCGGGGAATGATTTGCCTTACGATGACAAACTTGTAGAGCAAGGAAGAAACTTTGCGAACAAAATCTGGAATGCTTTCCGTCTGGTAAAAGGCTGGGAAATCGATCCTACCCTAGATGGTTCGGCCAATGCCTCAAGTATAGAATGGTTTGAAAATCGATTCAACCAAGCTTTGGTAGAAATCAATGAGCACTACGAGAAATTCAGAATTTCTGACGCTTTGATGACTACTTACAAGTTGGTTTGGGGCGACTTCTGCTCTTGGTACCTGGAGATGATCAAGCCAGAATATCAGCATCCAATCGATCAGGCAACATATGACAAGACGATTGCGCTTTTCGAAGATATCCTGAAGATTTTGCATCCCTTCATGCCGTTTATTTCTGAGGAACTTTGGCACCAGATCAAAGAAAGATCAGTGGAAGAGTCCTTGATCTTGGCTTCTTGGCCTGAGGCAAAAGCTTTTGACACAAGAATCATCGAGGAAGCCAATCAGGTATTTGAGGTGGTTTCTCAGGTGAGAAACCTTCGTGCATCTAAAGGTATGTCGCCAAAAGATGCATTGGATCTGACCATCAATACAAAAAACGAAGATCTTTATCGTCGATTTGAAGCTGTACTGAATAAACTGGCAAATCTATCTTCGTTGAACTTTGGTAAAAAAGTGGAGAATGCGATCAGCTTTGTAGTGAAGTCTGATGAGTGCTTTATCCCAATGGGAGCTGCTATCAATATTGAAGAGGAAAAAGAAAACATCCAAAGGGAGATTGACTATACGAAAGGCTTCCTGAATTCGGTGATGAAAAAGCTCAGCAATGAGAGATTTGTTGCTGGAGCACCTCCTCAAGTGATAGAAATGGAACGCAAAAAACAAGCTGACTCTGAAGGCAAGATTAAGGCTTTGGAGGAGAGTCTGGCGAAGCTGGGGTAGGCCCTATTATGATTTGGCCGAAATGATGTCAGTAGCCTTATGTCCATTTCTCAACTCGACCGAAGACCGATGACCGAAGACCGAAGACCGAAGCAACGAACCTTTAGAACTCAAGTTGAATTACAATATCTTTGATTCAATGACGTCATAAAGAACAAAAATCAAGGAAATACTAATTCGTTCTTCGCGCTTACTTTGTGCTCTTCGCGGCTAAAAAAATCAAACATAACCAATTCAATTTGGGCTTCGACTTTGCTCTTCGCCTGTTATTTTCTATTCCAGTATCTGGAGAAGCAGGACATCGTAAAGGTAGGATCACTTTCGGTGACCTCCGCGAAAAGCTCGGCATTCTTTGTGGTAAAAATAGGAACGAAAAAAGCCCGTCTGAATCAAAATCAGTCGGGCTTCTTCATTTAGCAGTTATTAATATTTACGCAGCGTTTCTTGCTGCATTTATAATCCCAAACATACTTCTCAAGATCAACCTTTGAAGCACTTCTGTGGTCTTACCTGTTTCGAGGATTTGCTGAATGGCATATTGCTGCACCGTGATCAGAGGCAATACGATCCGCTCACGAATTTCGATTGACTTTTTAATCACCTTATTATCTCCCATCAATTCATCCATTGAAGACACTTCTTTTAGCTTTTCTATAGACCTGAGATATTCCTCGTACATGATTTCCCAGAACTCACCATAGTTCTCATCCTGTTTCAAATAAGCGGTGGCTGGATAAAAGCACTTTGTAAGCGACTGCATAGAATTTCCAAGAAGTGCTCTGAAGAAAAGACTGTTGTTATAAAGGGCTTTCAATTCACCCAATTTCCCTTTCTTTTCTAATACCTCAATCGCAGCTCCTACTCCGTAGAAACCTGGAATATTTTGCTTCATCTGCGCCCATGAGCCTACAAAAGGAATAGCACGAAGATCTTCAAATTTCAGACCTTCGTCACCCTTGCCTCTTTTCAATGGCCTGGAACCGATATTGGTCATTCCAAAATACTTCAGCGGCGTCACATGCTCCAAATAAGGAACAAACTTCGGGTGACTTTTGAATTTTTTATAGGACTCATATGCTTCACCTGCTAGCTCATTGATCAATGCTCGCTGTTCGGTATTTAGATTCTTGTCGGCACCAACGTAAAGATGGTTTTCCAAACCTGCACTTAGAAGTTGTTCGAAGTTGTATGTACAGGAAGCCTGCTTACCGTAGTTAGCTGAAATCGTCTGTCCCTGGATCGTAACCTGGATCTCAGAATTTTCTACCTTCTCACCAAGAGATGCGTAGAAATTATGCATGTTTCCTCCTCCACGTGCAGGAGGCCCACCTCTACCGTCAAAGAAGACGACTTCAATACCATTCTCTCTGGAGACTCTGGTCATCTCTTCTTTAGCACGCAGGATAGACCAGTTTGCCTGAAGGTATCCACCATCCTTGGTTCCGTCAGAGAAGCCAAGCATGATCGTCTGCTTATTCCCTCTGAATGACAAATGCTTTTTGTACTCAGGAAGATTGTAAAGGCTAGTCATGATCTGTGGAGCCTCTGCCAGATCATCGATAGTCTCAAAAAGAGGCACAATATCCAAAGGTAGATTTTCCTTATCTACACCAAGAGTCAGCTGTGCTAATTTGAAGACTTCAAGGAAATGCTTTCTCGACTGGCAATTTGAAATGATGTAGCGATTTAGAACTTCCTCACCACCCTCCTTTTGGATTGAATCTATTACACCAAATGACTGCAACATCTCCTGATTAAATGGATCTTGGAAAGAAGCTACTTCTGGAAGAGAAGTAATACTCATGATTTGATCGATTTGCTCATCCTCCGAACCTTGAAGTTCCTTACCCTGAAGCTGGAAAATCTCCTCCATCAGCGTATCGTGCTTACGACTATCCTGACGCATATCCATGCATGCGAAATGGAAACCAAATATTTTCACTTTCAGAATAAACTGATCCAAAACATCTAAGAAAAGCCCCTCATGATATTTGATCAAACCTTCTCTGGCAGAAAGCAAATCAGCAAGCAATTGTTCTTTGGTCTTATAAACTGGGTCATTTTCAAATAAAGTAGAGTAAAGACCACGCTCAATGTTAATAAGGATTTCCTCTACATGCTTGAAAGTCAACCTTCTTCGCACCTTACGAACATCTTTATAGTAACATTTCAAAATCCACTTTTTCAGACGCTGCGCTACTTGCTTAGTAGTCGTATGTGTGACAAATGGATTACCGTCTCGGTCTCCACCTGGCCAAAAACCAACTTTTAACAAGCCTGGATTTTCCCAATCATGAAGTGGAATGTTAAGAGATCCCAGCAAGCGGATCATGATATCTGAGATACTTTCATAGAAAATATTCTCCAGAAACCAGATCAAGCTCACCGCTTCATCGTAAGGAGTTGGTTTCTCGCGTTTGGTGAAACCTGTTTTCCCTAACTGCTGCAGCAATGAATTAATTCTACCAATATCATCCGTACGAATTGCATTCTCCAGATCGGTGATGATCGCCAGAACGTTGCCAGGATAAAACTGAGTCGGGTGAGCTGTAAGCGTGAGGCGTACAGAGAAAGTCTTCAACTTTTCGATTAATTCTGCTCGCTTGTTATCATTGTCAGTACGGTCAATCAAGGCTTTGATCGTCCCTTTACCTTTCAGATCATGGATTTTCTCATAAGCAGCATCCTCAATCGAGTCAAACAGAACGACTTGTCGCTCTACATATTGAATCATCTGGAAAAGCAAATCTGAACGCCGAGCTTCTGTAGAGTCAGGCATCAATTCATCGAAAAACCCTGCAATAATTTCCTTCGGTGTTAATCCCTTTTGGAAACCATTTTGACATGCTGTCCCTAAAATCGGAAGCAAAGTTCCGGTACGGTAGATGTCATTGAAGGGAAGATCTAAAAATAAACTGTTGTAAATCGTGAAGCGCTTGGCTACTTGGGTATCATAGGTTTCATACATTATTCGTCTTCCGTTTTAATGGTTAAGCAAATTAGTAAAAATTCTAAAAACTGAAATAACTATTGACTATTCATTAATAAATAATCTCATTCTCTTCCTTTTTATTAACCAAATGTGTGATTTTTCGATAAAAACACAAATTCAACATTCAGGATATTTCGATATCTTTCTGTCATGAAACAATCACTTTTACTGGCTGGACTTCTGGCTATCTCTTTTGCTTGCACCAAAGAAAAAACTACCAAAATGACCACAACACCTATCACCTACTCTTTTTTGGTAGGCACTTATACAGACAATGAAAGTCAGGGACTCAATCAATTGGATTTCACTCCTTCAGAAAACAAATTAGAAGTTCGGACAATTTTCCCCGGTATACAAAATCCTTCCTTTGTAGTGGCCAATTCAGAAGGTGATAAGGTCTTTACTTTAGAAGAAATAGACACAGTTCCAGGCGGAAATGTGGTGAGCCTGGGTCGTTCTTTGAAAGATCAAACGCTTTCCAAATTAAGTGAATTGCCAAGCTTCGGGGATCACCCCTGCTATCTTGCTCTCTCACCCAATGAGGAGTTTTTGACTGTTGCCAATTACAGTGGCGGGAGTTTTAGTGCCTATAAAGTTGGAGAGAACGCAGGGTTAACTCACCTTCAGACTATTCAACATGAAGGAAGCAGCATCAATCAATCCCGACAAAGCTCGCCGCACGTTCACAGCACCGTGTTCAGTCCAGATGGAAAATTCTTGCTTGTATCAGACCTGGGCACAGATCAGGTTTATGTTTATGATTTTGACCAGAATGCTTCCGAGCCTTTGACATTAAACAATACTTATAAAGTGACTCCTGGAGATGGACCAAGACATTTGGTTTTTTCAAATGATGGATCTGAAGTATTTGTGGTGGAAGAAATGACGGCTGTATTATCGGTATTTGATTTTAAGGACGGAGAGCTCACTCCTAAGCAGCGGATTTCCTTAATTGCAGATAATTATGAAGGTAAAGTCGGAGCTGCTGAAGTTCGACTTTCTCCTGACGGAACAAATATCTACGTTTCCAATCGAGGTGACGCAAATAGCCTTTCGGTTTTCGCAAAGAAAGATGACGGAAATTACTTGCTGATCCAGCAGACAACTTCTGGAGGCTCAATTCCACGTAATTTCAACCTCACCGCTGACGGCAAGTATCTGCTCTCTGCCAATCAAGCAAGCAATGATATTGTGGTTTTTGAACGGGACGTAGAAACAGGCAAACTAACCCAGACTTCCTGGAAAGTTGAAATAAACAAACCTGTTTATCTATTCAGACTTGGTGACTAAGATGGCAGCTCCCAGTTGATGCGCGGATTGTAATGAATCTCACCAAGTTCTATTTCCAAAGGAGACTCTAAATTATTCTGGTACAACTTGCCTGTGCCCAAACCTTGCGGAATAGTGGCATTTAAGCTATCAGCAAGCTGCGCAATGGCATTTAGTCCAATATTGCTTTCTAAGGCTGAGGTCATCCACCAGCCTATCTTTCGAGCCTCAGCCAGCTCAATCCACTCTTTGGTTTCTAAGATGCCGCCCAGCAAAGTCGGTTTGAGAATAATATGTTGAGGCTGAATTTCATCAAGAAGTTCCGCCTTATTTTTCACACCAATCAATTCCTCATCGAGGGCGATGGGCAGAGGAGTCGCAGCGCAAAGCTCCTTCATCGATCCCCAATTACCCGCGGCAATTGGCTGCTCTATGCTGTGCAGATCATACTTGGCCAATTGCTGAAGTTTGCTGGGTGCATCTTCCCTAGAAAAAGCTCCGTTTGCATCTACGCGAAGTGTAATTTGATCTTTGGAAAAGCGAGTTCTGATATAATCGAGAAGATCCAATTCCTGCTGAAAGTCAATCGCCCCGATTTTCATTTTGATACAGTCAAATCCTTGGGCTAGCTTTTCCCTGATTTGCTCCAGCATAAATTCCTTTTCCCCCATCCAGATCAAACCGTTGATCGATATAGCCTTTTTCCCAGCGTGAAAATCGTTTCCAAGAATCTTTTTCTTTCCACCATTCTTTAGATCAAGAATAGCAGTTTCTAAGGCAAATCGAATACTTGGAAAATCGAAAGGGATAAGGATTTCCAGCTGTTTAAAAATGCTCACTTCATCATCTTTCCAGCTTACTTCAGTCAACTCTTTCAATGTTTTCCGCAGAATTTCTTCAAAATCTTCTCTATCATCCAAGCTCAATTTGACCAGAGGCGCAGCTTCACCCCAACCTACTATTTCAGGACAATCTGAGTGAAAAGCTTTAATCCAGAACACCTCCTTTGTCTTTAAAACTCCTCTGGAAGTACCTGCATCAAACTTAAAAATCAAGATTCTCTTTAAATAGTCAAAGGTGATTTTGGAGGAGTTTGACATGGATTATGAAAGGTTTTGGAAGGTACTTGAAATGAGTTAGGCTATATTTGCGGTCAGAATCACACCCATTATGAAGATCTCAGCAATTGATTTAACAGCTTACGAATATACATTACCCGAGGAAAAAATCGCGAAATTCCCTTTGGCAAAGCGAGATGCTTCTAAACTTTTGCATTACAAAGATGGGGAGATTTCGCATTTGAACTTTAGCAACATTCCTGATTTACTTCCCGCTGATACGTTGCTTGTGTACAATGACACCAAAGTCATTCCTGCAAGATTGATTTTTCAAAGGGAAACCGGTGCACGCATAGAGATTTTCTTACTGCAGCCTGTTTTGCCTACTACAGTGATTCCTGAGATTATGCTAGCCAAGCATCCCGTAGTTTGGGAAACCATGATCGGAAATGCCAAGAAGTGGAAAGATGGAGAGATCCTGAAAGGGCTAATTCCTTTCAACGACGGTACGATCACGCTTCAAGCCAGATTAATTGACCGAGCGACTCGTCAGGTGGAATTCTCATGGGACAATGCTGAAGTTGCATTTGTGGATGTGGTGGAAGCAAGAGGCGAGGTGCCGCTTCCTCCCTATTTGAACCGCAAGCCTGTCGAGGAAGACAAATCACGATATCAGACAGTTTACTCAGAGAAAGAAGGTGCTGTAGCTGCTCCTACAGCTGGTTTGCATTTCACTCCAGAGATTTTTGAGCAGTTAAGATTAAAAGGGATCATGGAAGCTCAGGTTACATTGCATGTGAGCGCGGGTACTTTCCAGCCTATCAAGGCAAGTCAAGTCACTGAACACCCCATGCACAGCGAACAAATCCACATAAGCCGAAAAACAATAGAGCTAATCATATCACATTTGGGCAAAGTAGTTACTGTGGGAACAACCTCTGTGCGCACTTTGGAAAGCTTGTATTGGTACGGAGTAAAATTGCTGGAGGGAAAAGGCGAGGATTTGAAAATTGAAAAGCTATTTCCCTACGAAAACAGGAGAAGCTTGCCTGCTGCTAAAGAATCCTATGCGGCAATACTTACTTATATGAATGAAAAAAGTCTTGAAACCATCATGGGTACTACGGAGATTTTTATTTTCCCAGGATATGAATTCAAGATTGTCAAAGGTCTAATCACCAATTTCCACCAGCCGGGCTCCTCATTAATTCTTCTGATTGCTACTATCCTTGGCGAAGATTGGAAGCGCGTTTATGATGAAGCCTTGGCAAATGAGTATAGATTCTTGAGTTACGGAGACAGCAGCTTACTCTGGCTTAAGTAATCTGGCTTCAAAAAAAAATCAAAACTGTGGAAAAGAAATAATACATTCCTCTGTTTTAGGCCATTTTAAGGCTGAATTCGGAGAACTCAGAATAGTCAATCTCCTTCACCATTAAGATCATGGCATTTGCAAATTCCTGCTTGCATGCCCAAACCTCGAAAGTATAAAAAAGGTTATCAGTTTTCTTGATTTCTAAAGACCCGAAAAATCGATAGAGTTCCTGTTGGGAATTAGATCGGATAGAAACGCATCCATTGTTAAAGTCACATTTCTCAATCAAGAATTTCGCAGAAGCTGTTTGGATTATCATAGTAGTCGGCTTTAATAAGAATCAAAATTAGCATCAACATATCGAATATTTATACCCTATACAGGGTATTTTTCATATTCTGAGAAGCTAAGTGTCAAAGTATTTTATTTGATTTTCAGACTATTAGGCAAAAAGATCCAATCATTGAATTCCTAACTGCTAATGATTTGTTTAAATCTGATCATTTGACTTATATTTGCATCGATTTACAAGATGGATAAGGCGGAGAAATCAGCCAAAATTCCATAAAATCATCGAAAGGATGATTTAGTAAAGCGAAAACTAAGCCACATATCAATATCTAGAGAGTTGGGTGAGCGGCTTAAACCAGCAGTTTGCTAAACTGTCGTACGCGTCAAAGCGTACCGGGGGTTCGAATCCCCCACTCTCTACTAGTAAAGCATTGAAAATCAGTTATTTACGAACCAAAAAGGTTCGAATACCAACTGATTTCAAAGCTAAAATTAGTCTTAATCACTTGATTAACAGTGTTTTAATCAACAAAAAGGATAAGATTTAATTAATGAGACAAAAGCCTGTAAAGAAATTCTTTACAGGCTTTTTTTGTGGTCTAAACCCCTATAATTTTCATAAATGCCTGTAATTCCAGTGCGTCATTCGTGTAGTTCACCAACTCTACAAAAAAAGACGCACTGATAATGTTATAGATAATTGATTTTCAACATGTTCAATAAGTGAGCATCTTGTGATTTAGAACTTGTATTCCGAATTTTGTTCAACCTAACTAATCTTATCATGTTAGAAAAAAGCTTCGGATTGCTCTTCTTTTTGAAACAATCGAAAAAAAACACTAAAGAAGACAGGTATGTATACCTGAGAATCACAGTTGACGGAACACCCAAAGAATTGTCAACCAAAAGATTATGGTCACCTGCACGCTGGAATACCACGATAGGTCGTGCGAATGGAAATAAAGAAGAAGACAGAAACCTGAATGCATATCTGGATTCTATTTACCATAAAGTACTCCAGGCAAAAAAACAGCTTATTGATTCAGATAAAGAAGTAACAGCAGAAGCATTGAAAAATATGCTACTTGGTATCGGTGAAAAGAAAAAAATGATTCTGGAAATTTTTCAAGATCATAATCTCCAAGTAGAAGCACTTTTAGATAAAGAATTCGCTTTCGGAACACTGCAGCGATATAGGACTTCATTGGATCACACTCGAAGTTTTATCCAGTGGAAGTACAATAAAGACGATATGGATATCCAGTCTTTGGATTATGAATTTATATCTGCCTATTCATTTTGGCTGCGGTCAATTCAAAACTGTAGTCATAACACCACAGTTAAATACCTCGCCAATTTTAAGAAAATCGTTTTGATCTGTATTAAAAATGGATGGCTCCAACGAAATCCATTCATTCAGTTTAAAATGGTCAAGAAAGAAATAAACCGCGTTTTTTTGACTTGGCATGAAATTCAAACAATATCAAACAAACGATTTGTAACAGATCGGCTAAATCACGTTAGGGATATATTTCTCTTCAGCTGCTATACAGGATTAGCATATATTGATGTGAAAAATCTTAATCGGAAGCAAATCTCAACGGGAATTGATAATGAGCAATGGATTTTCACTCATCGACAAAAAACTAACTCTCCTACCAGAATCCCCTTATTGCCGAAGGCACTTGAACTGATAGAAAAATACCGATCACATCCACTATGTCAAGATGGAACTCATGTTTTACCGGTATTGAGCAATCAAAAAATGAATTCTTATTTAAAAGAAATCGCTGATGTCTGTGAAATCAACAAGTCGCTAACATTCCATATTGCTAGGCACACTTTTGCAACAACGATCACTTTGGCAAATGGTGTTCCTATTGAGACTGTGTCAAAAATGCTTGGACACAAATCGCTGAAACAAACGCAGCATTATGCTAAAATTCTAGATACAAAAATAAGTTTTGACATGAAGGCATTGAGGGATAAACTCTCTTAACTGCCAAGATTTCATAAGTGGATCTAAATAAATATTCCAAAAAATTGATTCTGCCATCTTATAAGAAGTCGGAAACTCATTAATGAATTTTAAATTGAACGTTACTAATGGAAAATCAAATCGAAATATATCAGGGCAATGATGGCCAAACTCAAATTGAAGTAAAGTTTGAGAATGAAACTACCTGGTTAACAAACAGCCAATTAGTAGAGCTATTTAAATCCAGTAAAGCAAACATTAGCGAACATATCAAAAACATCTTCGAATCTGAGGAACTAGATAAAGTCTCAACTGTTCGGGATTTCCGAACAGTTCAAATGGAAGGTAAAAGAGCAGTTGAAAGAGATAGAGTACATTATAACCTGGATGTAATAATCGCTGTCGGTTACCGGGTTAATTCCAAAAGAGGCACTCAATTCCGTCAATGGGCAACCCAGCGACTTAAAGATTTCCTGATCCAAGGCTACGCTATCAATGAGAAGAGACTATCGCAGAAGCAGCAAGAAGTCCAAACTCTGAAAGATGGAATTCGGATTTTAAGTCGTGCAATTGAGCAAAAAGCACAGGATCAAAACTTGGATTGGCTGAACCAATTTGCAAAGGGTTTAGAATTATTGGACGATTATGATCATGAGAACCTTGATAAAAAAGGTTTAAATAAGAGACAAGCCAACTTTCCAGAACTAAGTGATTATAAAATGGTGATTTTAGCAATGAGATCAGATTTTGAATCCAGTGTATTTGGGAGGGAAAAAGATGGAAGCTTTGAAAGTGCTATTTCACAAATCACTAAAGGCTTTGGAGATGAAGATTTCTATCCTACCCTAGAAGAAAAAGCCGCAACACTTCTATACTTAATTGTGAAGAATCACGGATTCGTTGATGGCAACAAAAGGATAGCAGCAGCTTGCTTTCTTCTCTTTTTGCAGTCAAATGAGCTATTGCATAATGAGGAAGGTGTTTCGATAATCAGCAATGATGCATTGGCCAGCTTAACCTTGTTCATTGCTTCCAGCAAGCCGGAAGAAATGGAAACTGTGAAGAAACTAGTGATCAGTGTATTGAATCGGAATTATTAATTTCTAAAAATCATAGTATTATTGTGGGGTGGATTCAGTCTACCCCTTTTTTTTGGTAAGAAAACACATTCCTTCTATGCATTACCCTGTCCATCATAAAAAATAAGGATTTAGAAGTTTCATAAAAGGGTGGATTCTTATTTTTTGAGACTTTGATTTATAAGATGAGTTTTTGGAACAGAATGGAAGCCCTTAGAAAGAGATATTACCCAGCGAGAAGCTGTCTCATAAAACGGTCGTTTTTTGAGACAGCTTCTCTATTATAAAGAAAGACAAAGAGGCTATCAGATTGAAAACGTAGGAACTTTAAAAAAAATTAACAAGGGAAAAGGCAAGAAAATGACTTCTAATGGGACAAAAGATAATCCAGATATATTCCACGGTCCAAAAGAAGAGAAAACCGTGAGAGCCTCTAGAAAAGGTTTTGGGAGGTAATTGTCGCCCCAATAGAGGCTGTCCTCCTTTATGATGACAGCCTCTAAAAATTTGATTCTTGTTATGACCTGAAATTAGAAAATAGTTCATTTTTTAATGAACTATGGTCATCGAAATTAATCTTTATCTATCAACTAATATCTTTTCTGCGACTACTCCTTCTTTGAAAATGAGGTGTATAACATACAACCCTTTCGGAAGATCCCTAACTTCTATTCTTCTAGGAGAGCCAATAATTTTTTGATCTGATGATTTAAGTAATCTTCCATTTAGATCAAATATATTATACCCTAATATTTCAAAGTTTTCATCTATATCTAAGTTATTGTTTTTTGGAATAATTGATATGGACTCACTAGCTGGGTTAGGAGTAATATTTATTTCCCTACAAGTAGGACAGTTATTAACTGTAACATATAGAGAAGAGGATTGCCCTTGACCACAAGAATTAACAGGGGTAACCGTAACATTTCCACTTGAAGGGCCTACTGTAACAGTAATAGAGTTACCCAATCCAGATCCTCCTCCTGTCCAACCACTTGGTAATTGCCAATTATAACTTGATGCTCCAGGAACAGATGGAACAGAATAAGAAATTATACTATTTGTATAAGTATATGTACCACCAGATATTGCACCAGCAGTGAGAGGTTTTCCAACTCTAAACGTCTTATCGTAAGTTTTAGAAGTACATAAACCCGAAATTGTAAATCTAATTTTAACTTCTCCAGAAACAGATGAATTAAGAACAGAAACTAACGCATTTTTGCCTGTTCCAGAGGAAGGGGAGGATAATAAAGAAGAACCCTGTATAATTGACCAATTTACTGACAAATCAATTGGCGCATTATTTAGGGTAAATGTAGAAGATGAGCAAACTTGTGAAGTACCCAAAACACTAGGAAAAACCTTGGAAGCTGTAGTGCCTGAATATGTATTTATCGCAACTAACCCTTCATTATTTGGATCAAGATATTGGCATAACATAGCCCATGACCTACTCAGTCGAACTGAATAAATATCAGCACTGCCATAATTAGAGCAATTTGGAGCAAAGGAGCCACTTCTCAAGGAACCAATTACTCTCTTTGAAGAATTTAACGTTGGACTACCAGAACTTACAGTTTCAGGAAAACCATTTGTAGGAACATATTTCCAAACTCCATAGCTGGTTCCTGGTTCAATTACAGGAGTTGCAATCCCTCCAGTGAAATATTTTTTTAACATCTCCAAGCGGATGGTGAATTACATTAATTGAAGAAACAGTCTCGTCTATAATACTCCATCCTAAATAAGAAACAGGATTACTTGAAAATATTGGACTGGTGCCAGGATTAGCACTAAGTTCCATTAGCCTTAGATCATTTCCTGCATCTAAAGATAAACCAGTTGCTCCATTAATAAAATAAGCCTTATTTCCATTCGTAGTGGGTGAACATTGCGGACTTTGGTAATGAAAAATGAATTTCAAATCTGGAACCATATATCCACCAATACCATGAATCATTGCTAGGAATAGAGCCCGCTTATTTTGAGCACCATTGTTAACTAAGTACCCAGTCCCTTGATGAGAAATATTTTGGAAAGGGTCTAACGGATCAGTATATGTGATTAATGCAACCGCACGAGATTCTACAGTTAATCCTGAGTTACAAAGTATGTTTAAATGACAAGAAGCTGAACATCCAAATCCAGTACAATTAATTCCTTCAGTTCTAGAACTTTGAAATTTTGAAACTTCAAAATAATCGAAGATAATATGCCCTATCCTTGAAATAGTAACCTTACTTTTCTCAGAGGAATCAGCATTTTCGGAAAACAAAATTCTGATTTTATCTCCCGGAATAAATCCTGGGTCAAAATTTTCTTTTTTTGAAATATTTTCTTTAGTTATTGGGCCAAGAATATATGATTCTTCATCATTTATAATGAGTATCTCCGCTCCTCCCGATAATTCAATTTTCGAAAATGTAACACTCAAAGTATTTGAATTAGGAGAATGCACTTCTATTTCCTTATAAATCTTCCCGTTTGAGGGGATCCCAGGAATTGTATCAAAATTAACATTAAAGACAAGGTTTTTACCAATGTTAACAGATTGCTCGATATCTGAAACTTTTTGAATCCCTTCATAGAGTTCATCAAGGGCTTCATCTTTGTTAGGGAATTCAGGAGTATAAGTGATTTTCCCGCTAAAGTATCTTTGAGGAATTCTAGATTCCTCTACTTTTTCGACTTTAACCTGGGAGGATGCCGAAAATATTGTTATCAAAACAATAAATACAGAAAGTAAAGTTTTTCTCATAAAATTTGCGTTTAAAAGTAAGTTCTTCTAATTTAGAATAAAATTTCCAAAACCATGAGAAACTGTAGTTTAATTTTAGTTATAGCCATTATTTTTTGGGGTTGTGAGATCGCTCAAGAAAATGAATCATTGCCTAATGATTTGGAGCTTGAACTTGAAAAATTGCTTAGTAAACCTAATGATGAACCAGTAGGTGAGCTATTCCTAGTTAGAACTTATGGGGGCGATTTTGATAAAATACATTCGACTAGAGAAATAGTGTATCCATCTGGAGGTGATTTATCAATTCACATTATTAAAGATCAAAATGAGGACACTGTAGGAATTGGGTTGAATCATTTTAAAAATGGAATAATTCAAATTTCCCATTACTTCGACTTCTCTAATCAACAACCGATTTGGCAATCAACGCAGCAATATATTTATGATTCAAAGGGGCTTTTGACAGAACATTTTATAGAAACTACAAGCCAATCTCGTAAGTTATTAGCAAATTATGTTTATGATTCTCTTAATAGACTGGAAAGGATTGAATACCCCAACGAAAACGATACCGAATTACAAGTGTACACATACGATGAAAATAATCGAATAAGAAGCGAATGGAAATCAGCATTGGGTCAAGACGACGCTAAAATAGATTTTTTGATTTATGAATATACAGGAGACAAATTAACGGCAAAAAAATCAGGAGAAAGAGGTAGCTTAGAAGGAGATTTTCAAGATGCAATTCGATATTACTATGATCAATCAGGAAAGCTTTCGATACAAGATGAATTCGATCCGTATTTTGGATTTCAGCAAGTGAATCGATCTGAATTTTATTATTACAAAGATGGGGATGGTCAATAGAACTTAGAAAAGTAACTAACTCGTTTTATTTTAGCATCGATTGAATCAGAAAAACTTACATAGTTACTTGAATATCATCAATTCACTATAGTAGATGTTAAATATGTTGTTGATATGAGTCGACACGTTTTTTGTACAGCGCAAATCTTGTTTTTTATTTTGCTGTAAGTTTATAAAAAATTGAGCACGTTCTTTTGAAACACGATTTGGACTAAAATCACAAATGCCTATTCTTTAAATATTTCTTTTGAAGAATAGGCATTTCGTGATAATATGAAGTTCCTAAAATATAGATTTACAGTGGTCAGCAGATAAATGCATATATTTAAGTACTCAA
>NZ_MSSW01000064.1 GCF_002150685.1 Algoriphagus antarcticus | reverse complement strand
ATTATTTTCGACTGGGATTCAACAGATTTTCAGCAAGCAGCTTGAAATCAACCAAAACGAACCATTAAAAAGCGTCAAATTAAACCAAATGGAGGTTTTTAGACGAACTGACGTTGACAGTAATGCAACACAACCGTAGAAACAATCTTAATGATTAATAACAGGTAAGCCGAAAACTGAATAGCGTAAGCGAATTAAATTAAAAAAAAATGAAACACATTAAATTTTTAGTAATCTCAATATTTTTCGCTTCGACACTTTTTATCGGTTGCAAAAATTCGAGTGACTCAAAAGAAACTTCATCCGAAAAAACAGAATTGACAGATGCCGAAGATGAATGGGTTTCAATTTGGAACGGTAAAGACTTAACTGGCTGGCATACCTATTTCAATAGCCCTTTTTCTGCTTATGACATAACTCAGGAGGTTTTTTTTGGGCTTGGATAATCCTACGCAGGACATAATTGATGTAGTCCAACTGAAGGATGGCAGTGCAATACGCATCTCAGGGACCGCTTTTGGAATGATGTTTACCGAGCAGGACTATGGCAACTATCATCTCAAACTCAAAGTTAAATGGGGCACTGACAAGCATGCACCGGTAGAAAATTCACTCAGGAATACTGGTTTGCTCTACCATGGATTTGGTGAACCCGGATCTGCATATGCCTATTTGAATACGGTGGAATTTGAAATTCAAGAAGGTAACATGGGAGATTTCTGGCCAATAGGAGATATAGAAATCGATGTTCCGAGTAAACCTACAGATAGTAAATTCCATCAATATGATGAAAATTCACCGCGTCGAACCTACTCAACTACTAAGTTTTATAAAGATGGACTAACAGAATATGTCGAAGTAGGCTTAATGGATAGTTTGGTGAAAATGTATGTGAAAAAGTTTCCAGATAAAGAAAATAAGCATGGAGAGTGGAATGACATTGACCTAATCTGCTTTGGAGATTCAAGTATACACATGGTCAATGGTACTATTGTTATGAGACTATTTAACTCAAAAAAGCCTTCGGACAGAAAAACCCCTGCTTCGGACAGAAAAAAGGGTGTTCGTCCTCAAACGTTTTTCCGCAAGAGTTTATAATTCAATTTTAAACGAAGAAAAATAATATCTTAACGAACCCCGTGCGGTGTCAGCACAAAAAAAACGGACAAAATTCTATGAAAAAAGTAATGATATGTCTCTTGATGATGCTTCCGCTCATCGGCCTTTGCCAAACAAAAAAATCGGAACTTACTTCAATTTCAGAAGTTTATGATAGTTTTTATGAAGGCTGTTTGGCCTTAAATCCCGCTTATGGAAATTTTTTTGGAGTCAACAGGTATTTTGATACGCTGCCTAATAACCTGACGGACGAATTTAGAGCCAAAGAAGTTGCCCTTTATCAATCGCACCTCGATAAAATTCAGCAATACGACAGAGCATCACTCAGTGCCTCAGACCAAATAAACTATGATGCTATGATTTGGTACTGTAAAAACAAACTGGGTGTCAATCATAATTTTGTAAAGTATTTACCCATTGACCAATTTAATTCGGTCAATCTGTATATCGCACAAATGGCGTCGGGAAGTAGCGTTCAACCTTTTGCTACCGTGGCGGATTACGACAACTGGACAAAAAGACTAAAAGATTACAATGTCTGGCTTGATACTGCCCTCGAAAACATGAAAAAGGGCATTTCCTTAGGCTACGTGCATCCAGAAAGTATTGTAAAAAAGATAATCCCGCAATTTGAGGCAATGGCACAAGGCCCTGTAACGGAGCATTTGTTTTACAGTCCGGTTAAAAACATGCCCGAAAGTTTCACTCCAGCCGAAAAATCAGCCATTGAAACTACCTACCAAAAAATCATAAAGGAAGACATCATTCCGAGGTATGAAAAATTAGCGACATTCTTTAAAACGGATTATCTAAAAGCTGCCCGCTCCACTTCAGGTATTGGAGTTTTACCGTCTGGTCCTGATTATTATAAAAATCAGATTGAATACATGACCTCCACAAGCCTTTCGGCAGATTCTATTTTTGCTTTAGGAAAATCTGAAGTAGCCAGAATTAGAGCAGAAATGGAAATGGTTAAAAACGAAGTTGGTTTTAAAGGAAGCTTGCTCGATTTTTTTAATCACGTGCGTACCAATAAAGACTTAATGCCCTACACCGACCCGCAACAGGTGTTAGCTAACTTTGATGCTATTCAAAAACGCGTGGCACCGCAACTTGAAAAGTTGTTTGATAAAACCCCTAAAACTCCTTTTATGGTAAAACGAGTTGAGGCTTTTCGTGAAAAATCGGCAAGTGCACAATACAATCCGGGCAACCCTGACGGCTCAAGACCGGGTGTTTTCTATGTCCCCATTCCAGATGTCACCAAATATAACGTGAACTCTGATGAGGCCTTGTTTTTACACGAAGCTATTCCTGGGCATCATTATCAATTAATGTTGTCTATAGAAAACAAAAGTATTCCTGACTTTAGAAAGTTTACGGCCTCTGGAGCCTATATAGAAGGTTGGGGATTATACGCTGAATCTCTCGGAAAAGAGTTGGGACTGTATAGCGACCCCTATCAATATTTTGGCATGTTAAGTGCAGAAATGCACCGAGCCATACGATTGGTGGTAGATGTTGGACTGCACCATAAAGGTTGGACGCGTGAGGAAGCCATAGCTTATTCTCTCGAGAATGAAGCGTCATCGGAGGATGAAACTATTGCAGAAATAGAACGCTACATGGTCATGCCAGCACAGGCACTATCCTATAAAATAGGACAGCTTACCATTTTGAGATTACGAAAAGAAGCCGAAAATAAGTTGGGTGATGCATTTGACATTAAAGCCTTTCATAATATTATGCTTGATGCTGGTGATATGCCGCTTGCAGTATTAGAACTACGGGTTAAAACTTGGATTGAGAAAGAGGGGAAGTAGAAAAAGAACAATAAAAAAATCAAAACTTAAAAATCATGAAAAAAGTAGGCATTATCGGAGGATCTGGCTTCATAGGAAGCTATAACACCCAGAAATTTTTGAGTGAAGGGTACAAAGTACGAGTATCTACCACAGACATTGCAAACAAAAGCAAATACGAACATTTGCAAAGTTTGAATAATGCCGAAAACTTAGAAATAGTACAGCTCGATGTAGAAAACAAAGCGGAGCTTACAAGTTTTTTGAAAGGTTGCCAAATCGTGGTTCACGGCGGAACACCCTTTCAATTGGACGTAAAAGACCCCGAAAACCGAACTCTTTGACCCAACAATAAAAGGAACAGAGAATTTCTTGGAAGCACTTCAGCAAACGAAAGGGATTGAAAAGGTAGTGTTTATTGCTTCGGTGGCGGCATACAATACCAATTTTCCAATGCTGCCAGAAGGTAAAATAGCTACTGATCAAATCTCGGAAAGCGACAAACCATTTTATAGCGAAGAAAGCCATCCTTATGCCCAGGCAAAGTTCTTAGCCAATCAAAGAGTGGACGCATTTTTGGAAGCAAACCCTAAGCTAAATTTTGAAATAGTTACCGTATCTCCAGTGGGTGTCATGGGGAAATCTTTATCTGCCAGGGAAGATTCTACTTCTACGGGTATTCAGTTTTTGTTCAAAAATAAAATTGCTCCCAACCCCTTTATTCAGATGCTCTACGACATCGATGTGCTTTGGGCATTGGTAGATGTAGAAGACGTTGCAGTTGCCATTTTTGAAGCTGCTATGAAAGATGGTAATCATGGCAAAAACTATTTATTGAGTGGTGAAAGTTATAAAATTTCTGATATAACCTTGATGCTCAACCACCAAAAGCCAATTGGAAAACCATCAATAGTATATACCAACGAACTGGCGAAACAAGACTTAGGAATGAGTTTTAAACCAGTGGAGCTTACTTTGAATGGGTATGATTCTTAGAAATTAGAGAAAAATCGGGATAAGCCGAAGCGTTGGCCAGGCAAAAACTCTTCCGGTAGGTATCGGAGGTGTAGGAAATAAATAAAACAAAATGAAACACATTAAATTTTTAGTAGTCTCAATATTTTTAGCTTCGATACTAATTATCGGGTGCAAAAATTCGAGTGACTCAAAAGAAACTTCATCCGAAAAAACAGAATTGACAGATGCCGAAGATGAATGGGTTTCAATTTGGAATGGTAAAGACTTAAATGGCTGGAATACATATTTCAATAGTCCTTTTTCTGGTTTTGACAAAACCCAGAAGGGTTATTTGGGCTTGAATAATCCTAAACAGGACGTAATTAAAGTAGTCCAATTTGAGGATGGTGATGCAATACGTATATCAGGGACAGCTTTTGGAATGATGTCTACCGAGCAGGACTATGGCAACTATCATCTCAAACTGAAAGTTAAATGGGGCAAGGACAAACACGTACCGAAAGAAAAAGAATTCATGGATAGTGGTTTGCTATATCATGGATTTGGTGAACCTGGGTCTTCCTATGCCTGGATGAATTCGCATGAAATGCAAATTCAAGAAGAAAACATGGGAGATTACATAGCAATAGGTGACATAGAGATGGATGTTCCGAGCAAACCTATGGATGGTATTTTCTATCAATATGATGAAGATTCAGCGTTTCGAACCTACTATGGCACTAAATTATTTAAGGATGAGCGGCTAGTAGAACCAGTAGACAATTTTAATGATACTTATGCAAAAATGTATGTGGCTAAGGATGCAGACAAAGAAAATAAGTATGGAGAGTGGAATGACATTGACTTAATCTGCTATGGAGATTCAAGTATACACATGGTCAATGGCACTGTTGTAATGAGATTATTTAACTCAAAAAAAACGAGCGATAAAAGCCCTGTTAGACATGGAAAAATTGGACTTCAATCGGAAGGTGCTGAAGTATTTTATAAAGACATTAGGCTTAAAAAGATTAATAAGATGCCAGCAGAACTTGTGACTAAAGAGTAAAAAACTTCAATAAAAAACACTACTGCCAACAACTAGGTTTTCGTGCGGCTTGCAAAGCCAAGCATGAAACCGCTGTTGCACGGAACCGGTGAAGTTCCTACGGGGATTGAGTCAGGATTTTATTGGGATTTGGACGATGGGAAGGCTCAAAAAAATTCACTTCAAGGCTTTGGTTTCCATTAAAAAGTAAACTATCGCTAGTATTCCAGCCCTTTTGAACCTTGTTTGGAAGGGCTGTTTTATGACTGGAACATAGCTTCTCCAGCCCGATAAAAATCAGGAATTAGAATTGGATGGATAGGGATGAAAAGTTCGCGTTCGGAGGTCCTCTTTTTGGCACGCGCTGAATACTTACCATGCTTTCCTTCTGGCAGCAGGAGCAATATCTTGGATTATATACTTCAAGTATTCTGTGTTCTTTCTCTGGAAGTGGGATTACTAGTTGTTGGTGGATCAATGGAATTGACATCGCTTTGGCTGAGCTTCCAAGGATGCCAGCTGCACCGCATCCAATCGTACTCTTGCCTTTTTGATGAGGACAGATAAGGCATTTCGTTCTTCTACAGCTGCTTGAATTTCATCTGGCCTGATGTCTTTGTTCTTTTTTTGTAAAGCAGTAAGCCGATTGATTTCATGAGCTAGGGTGTGTTTCATCCGTCATGGGCCCTTTTTTATTTTTTGTTTGCCCCCGTTGGAGTGACCATCTATTTGGTCTGAATTCATCATTCAAAGTAAACTTATCGAGTGTAAGCTAGAGCTTGATCTTTGCCCATTTGGAAATTTTATGGATTCCTCGAAGTAAGTTTGTCATTGGAAAGGTCCGTACTAAAACACGCCGCAGCTCACCTTGATAAACGTTATTAAAAACACAAAAAATCAGTCTTCATTAAAAACTTTGTTTCCTATTTAAGAAACAATTATACTTGTATAAATTTGGAAATGAATGAGCCAGAAATTTAAGATCGAATTACTTGAAGAGGTAAATCAATTTCTAAACGGACTTAATGAAAAGGCACGGGATAAAATCATTTACAATCTGACGAAATCTCAAATTGTCAATGATAACGAACTCTTCAAAAAACTTAATGACAACGTTTGGGAATTTCGAACTCTTCACAACAAAACCAAATACCGACTTTTAGCTTTTTGGGATAAAACCCACAAAACCGAAACTCTTGTTGTTTCAACTCACGGAATTGAAAAGAAAACGGCCAAAACACCAAAGAAAGAAATTGAAAAGACAGAGCGTATAATGAAACAATATTTCAATGCTAAAAAATAGTGACATGGAAAAGAAAGGAATGAAAACTTACAGTTTGGACGAAGTAACCGACAAATACATCGGAAAAAAGGGAACTCCAAAAAGAGATGAATTTGAAAACGAACTACGTCTTGACTTAATCGGCCACGCCATAAAGCAAGCACGGAAAGAACGGAATTTGACACAAGCACAACTTGGGGAATTGGTTGGTGTACAAAAAGCACAGATTTCCAAAATAGAAAACAATTTGACTGACGCCAGATTTGAAACAATTCTAAAAGTTTTTAAGGCATTGAACGCCAAAATTAATTTTAATGTCGAACTATTGAATCAAAATCTGAACTTGATATAAACTGCGGAAAAGCACTACATACATCGATTAAACGGCCTCGCCAGATTTCTCTAGCGAGGTACGCATCCCAACTCAACATAGTTTGAAAGCAGAGCTCTAGGCTTAATCCCTACAGCAGCTGGATATAACTACACCTTTCTATCAATACCAATTTGTTACTGAATAGTGCCATCAACCTCCATCAATCAAGGCATCCCACCCCTACTCCTTCCTAATCAGCTGCACCGCATCCAATCGTACTCTTGCCTTTTTGATAAGGCCGGATAAGGTATTTCGCTCTTCAACCGCTGCCTGGATTTCATCGGGCCTGATATCTTTGTTCTTTTTTTGCAAAGCGGTAAGCCGATTGATTTCATGATCCAGAATGTGTTTCATCCGTTCCAAGCCCTTTTCTATTTCTTGTTCGCCCATTTCCTCCGCGATTTCTGTGGCGGATGAAATCATATCGGGCAGCATCGTTTCCACGAATACGTCATTTTCCAGCAAGGAATCCATCTTTCCGAGTATTACGCTTTTGTTGAGCAATGCTACGGAATAGCTGTCCGTCACTTCCTCCCCCGTATGGTCTACTACTATTCTCAGGGGAGTATGAGGAAGGAATCGGTCTATGTCAATTCGTTGCTTTCCGGAAGTTTCAAAAACGAAAATCAATTCAAGCACTACTCCAGGTTTGCCTGAGCCCCGAATCAGTCCACAACTTGCGGTTCCGATGGTTGAACTTAGCATTCTATCAATAGCCCCAACTGAGCGTAGTTTGATATCATTGCCCTAAGCGTAATCCGTACAGTAGTCGGATGTAACTACGCTTTCCTATCTTAATCAATTTCAAATTGATCTTGATACTAGGGTGAAATTGCAAACTTCACCCAGTGCTACCCACAGACTCTTTACTAGACTAGACAAATGGGTAGCATTGACACGATAGCAACTATTGTCCTCAGCATAATTCGATTGCAAAGGGCTAGACGTTATTCGTTCAGTAGTCGGAAGTAACTACGCATTCCTATCCTTTAGAATCCCGTACAGCTGTCGGTAGTTATTCGTCCGGCTCAAAAGCTTTTTTTTGATTTAACTTAGGATATGGGGGAAGCATATCAAATACGAGATCAAGAAATGCCATACTTTTTGACTTTTCAAGTCGTCGGATATAATTGTATTGTGCTATCCCAATAATGAATGTGAGACCTTGACACGAGTGGATCTGATAGTACAATTGAATCAAAAACGTATCATATCGTATCATATCGTATCAATAAATACTTACATTTAAGATATGGAGAATAATGTCTACAATTTGGTGCTAGATATAGACTGGAAACTTATGGGAACTATCAGTCAGATCGACCGGTTTGATGCTTCTTGGGCTTCAATAGAAAAAAAAGAAGGTCAAAGCCTATTGCAACTAAAATCTATTGCTACAGTTTTAAGTGTTGGGGCATCTACACGGATTGAGGGATCAAGTCTTAGTGATGAAGAAGTAAATACACTCTTACTCCAACTCGATATCACTAAACTTGAGGATCGAGATTCTCAGGAAATTGTTGGGTATTTTGAGACACTTGATACAATTTCAGAATCATTCAAAGAAATCGAAATAACTGAGAATAGTATAAAAAATCTTCATAACATCTTGATGAGGTTCGGTCAAAAAGATGAATGGCACAAAGGAAATTATAAAAAACACAACAATGCAGTCGAAGCTAATTATCCTAATGGCACGAAGCAAATCATATTTCAAACCACTGAGGCCGGTTTCGCAACAGATGACGCGATGAGCGACTTGATAAACTGGTATCAGTCCGATGACGAGACACATCCTCTAGTCAAATGCGCGATATTCACTTATGAATTCTTGAGTATTCATCCATTTCAGGATGGAAATGGTAGATTAAGCAGATTATTGTCTTCTCTCCTACTTTTGAAAACCGGATATAATTGGATACAATTTATAAGCTTTGAACACGAAATAGAAAGTAGAAAATCAGAATATTATCGGGTTTTAAGAAATTGCCAAAGCCAAAGACCTTATGAAAATGTAAGTGAATGGATTAACTTCTTCTTAGATGCGCTTAAAACTATCCAAGAAAAACTGTTGAAAAAGTTAGAAGTAAAAGGTATCCAGAACCAATTATCTCCGAGAGAAAAATCAATTCTGACTTTCATAGGAATTAACCCAGGATCTAAATCAAGTGAAGTGGCCCAAAAACTAAGTATTCCAAACCCAACAGTAAAAAGAATACTAACGGATTTGGTCAAAAGAAACCTAATTGAAAAACATGGAATAGGCCCAGGAACAAATTATTCAACATTATAATTGAAAAGCACTCAGATTATACTTCACCAAGTTACCATCCACGAGTTGGAAAGGCTTAAAAAAGCAGTAGATTCAAAAGAAAAAGGCTATGAAAAAACATAGAGTAATAGAAACGCTAGATCATCTGCCAGATGAATTCAGTCTTGAAGACTTAGTTGAAAAATTATTGTTTTTAGGAAAAGTTGAGAAGGGATTACAAGATGCTGAAGAAGGCAAAACTATCAGCTTGCATGAGGCAAAAATGAAAATGGAGAAAAAATGGCAAGCCTCACAATAAAACTTACAGAATCCGCTTACTTGGATATTGAAGATTTAGAGAATTATGTGAGTCAAAGTTCCCCAAAGATTGGGAGGGATTTTGTCAACAAAATTTTCACAAAGATTGAACTACTTTATGATCATCCGAGAATAGGCAGAAAGGTACCTGAGTTTGATAATGATAGAATCAGGGAACTATTACAGGGTAAATAAAGAATTGTCTATAGGATTGTGAGTGAGGACTTGATAGAAGTGCTTCGAATAATTCAAAGATCAAGATTGATGGATTTGGAATAAAAAGGCTGAAAACATTATGCATAAGCAAGACATCCAGGGATAGCTGGATATTTAAACGCTAGGAATAATCCAAACGGCAAAGGGATACAACTACGACTTCCCCTAGCCTAAACCACAATCTCTTTACAAAACAGGACTTCTTCCCAAAATTCCCGAACTTGGAATCTTGAACCAAGACAACACTCTCCCATGCTTATAATACCTGACGAGAAAATGAGCGGATTTCTGGAACACAAAAAACTGATTGAAGCGCTTCTAGAGATTTTTTAGTCTGACTAAACCATGCCGGTACGGCACCCCCCCTTGGCGTAGTCCACTCTCTTTCAGTATTGAAGTTCATGAGGGCGCTGGACTGGGTGTAATCCCTACAGCATTCGAATGTAGCTACACCATTCCATACATACCAATTTGGATAGTGTCATCAAAAGAGTCCAACCTCCATCGATCAAAGCATTCCGCCCTACTCCTTCCTGATCAGCTGCACCGCATTCAATCATACTCTTGCTTTTTGGATGAGGACGGATAGGGTATTTCGTTCTTCAACTGCTGCCTGGGGTTCATCGGGCCCACCCTGCCGAAAACCTACTCTAAACTGATTTATTCAAAAATATTTATTAAATTTGTATCCAAGTAGATACATTATTTATGTTCTTTATTGAGAAAACAAATGAATTTGACAAGTGGCTTAAAAAGTTAAAGGACTTTAAGGCAAAAGCTAAAATCCTTTTCAGAATTCAAAAAATTGAAACTGACGAACACTTTGGCGACTGCAAAACAGTTGGCGATGGAATACGTGAAATGCGAATAAATTTTTCAAAAGGTTATCGAGTTTACTTCACAGAGAAAGAAAGAAAAATAATTGTTTTGCTAATTGGTGGAGATAAATCCACTCAACAAAAAGACATTGCGAAAGCGAAAGAAATTTGGAAAAAATTAAATAAATAGAAAAATGGAAACTTCAAGATTTGAAATAGCGGATTATTTAGAAAGTAAAGAAATGATTGCGGAATATCTTAATACTGTTTTAGAGGAAGGAAATGATGCGGATGTGATTAATGCAATTGGACATATTGCAAAAGCTATCGGAATGACAAAAATTGCGGAAGAAACTGGTTTAAGCCGACCTAGTTTGTACAAAGCATTATCTGATGGAGCAAAACCTCAATTTGCGACAATTATGAAAGTGTTAAAAGCAATCGGAGGACAAATCCAAGTCAATCCAATATCCCCCACCTGAGCGTAGTTTGAGATCGGGGTGCTGGGCGTAATCCGTATAGCAATCGGATGTAACTACACCCTTCCGCCCATACCAATTTGTATTTGGATAGTGCCACCAAACTAGTCTTCAACCTCCATCGATCCACGTATTCCACCCCTACTCCTTCCTAATCAACTTTACAGCATCCAATCGTACTCTTGCTTTTTTGATAAGGGCGGATAAGGTATTTCGTTCTTCAACAGCTGCCTGAATTTCATCGGGCATGATGTCTTTGTTCTTTTTTTGCAATGCGGTAAGCCGATTGATTTCATGATCAAGGTGCGTTTCATCCGTTCCAAACCTTTTTCGATTTCACGTTCGCCCATCTCTTCGGCTATTTCCGTGGCGGATGAAATCATATCGGGCAGCACCGTTTCCACGAATGCGCCATTGTTCAGCAAGGAATCCATTCTTCCGAGTACGACACTTTTGTTGAGCATCGTTACGGAATAACTGTCCGTCACTTCCTCTCCCGTATGGTCCACTACTATTCTCAGCGGTGTATGAGGAAGGAAACGGTCGATGTCAATACGTTGCTTTCCGGAAGTTTCAAGCACGAAAATCAATTCAAGTACTAGTCCAGGTTTGTCAGATTTCCCTCTCTAAATTCTCCATACTGGGCATACAAGGTCTATAGATTATGTTCGGACGACCTGTCAAACAACTTCTCATGCGGTGAAAAAACTAAATAATCACCGCATTTTTGCGGTAAATAATAGGTATATTTGCCGCATAGTTGATTTGAGGCAATGGTGAAATACATTTACGAGCATAAAAACTGGACAGACTTTATTTGGGATGATAGAGCCATAAATGCGGTATTTGGCGAAGTCAGGTTAATGCAAGGCAAAATCATCGGGCAAATGAACGCGCTCGGATTTTCTGCCAAGGAAGAAGCCACACTTACCGCCTTAACCTTAGACGTAGTAAAATCATCTGAAATAGAAGGTGAATTGCTCAACTACGAGCAAGTGCGTTCATCCATCGCAAGACGGCTAGGCATCAACACTGCAGGACTTGTGCCGAGTAGCAGACATATAGAAGGTGTTGTAGAAATGATGCTTGACGCCACCCAGCAATACAAATTACCATTGACTGAAAAACGTTTGTTTGGTTGGCACGCAGCACTTTTTCCCACCGGATATAGCGGGCCTTATGAAATAGAAGTGGGCAAATACCGTACAGGCGAAGTGCAAATAGTCTCAGGTGCGATGGGGAAAGAAAAAGTACATTACGAAGCCATAAAACAGGAGCTTGTAAAAGCAGAAATGGACAAGTTTTTAAATTGGTTCAACAATGAATATAAGCTTGATCCCGTTCTAAAAGCCGCCATTTCTCATTTTTGGTTTATCATCATTCACCCCTTTGATGACGGAAACGGCCGAATTGGTCGGGCTATTGCTGATATGTTGCTTGCCCGTGCCGAAAGTAGTGGGGAACGTTTTTACAGTATGTCGAGCCAAATTTTAGTAGAACGCAAACGTTACTACGAAATTTTGCAAAAAGTACAACATAGCACAGGCGACATTACTGCGTGGATCGAATGGTTTTTAAATTGCCTGAAAAACGCAATGCTTGCCACCGAAAATACGGCACAGAAAATATTGCTAAAGGCTGAATTTTGGAAACTGCACGAACAAACATCCATCAACGAACGACAGCGCTTAATGCTCAACAAACTTTTTGATGGATTTGAAGGGAAATTACAAACTTCAAAATGGGCAAAAATCACCAAAACCTCTACTGATACCGCCTTACGGGACATAAAAGACTTGGTAGTAAAAGGCATTTTACATCAAACAGAGGAAGGTGGGCGAAACGCCAGTTACAAATTGCGAATCAATTACTAATCACTTCACTAATTCAATCTCATAAAGAAACTTCACCCATATTCCCCATCAAACTTCATCACCCCCCTACTCCTTCCTAATCAGCTGCACAGCATCCAATCGTACTCTTGCTTTTTTGATGAGGGCGGATAAGGTATTTCGTTCTTCAACCGCTGCCTGAATTTCATCGGGCCTGATGTCTTTGTTCTTTTTTTGCAAGGCGGTAAGCCGATTGATTTCATGATCAAGTGTGCGTTTCATCCGTTCCAAACCCTTTTCTATTTCACGTTCGCCCATCTCTTCAGCTATTTCCGTGGCGGATGAAATCATATCGGGGAGCATCGTTTCCACGAATACGTCATTTCCCAGCAAGGAATCCATCCTTCCGAGTACGACACTTTTGTTTAGGATTGCAACGGAATAACTGCCAGTCACTTCTTCTCCCGTATGGTCTACGACAATTCTCAGGGGAGTATGAGGAAGGAATCGGTCTATGTCAATACGTTGCTTTCCGGAAGTTTCAAGAACGAAAATCAATTCAAGCAAAAGTCCGGGTCGGCCGGAGCCCCGAATCAGTCCACAACTTGCGGTTCCGATGGTTGAACTTAACACCTTATCGATTGCGCCTGTGGCCATGGGATGATCCCAGGTAATGAAACTTACATCCTCTCGGCTAAGTGCGCGCTGTCTGTCGAAGGTCACCTGCACGCCTTCTCTCGGAATAGCCGGAAATACGGAAGCGCTAAATGAAGCAGGATGCAGCAAGTACGTCCGGGCAGCTAGGTCTTCCATCTCTATGTCAAAATGCCGGAAGACTTTGGTCAGATAGGTCTCAAGCGTAGGATCATGGTCTTCAGTCCGTATTTGCTGAATCAATTTCTCCGCAACTTTCGGACGAAAAGAATTCAATTCCAGCATGCTATCACGCCCTTCGGCCAGGTTTTTCTTCAGTACTTTTTGATAGTCAGCGGTCTCGGCAATCAATGCTTCCAATTCGGATTTAGCTTCTTCAAAAGATGCTTTTTTGGAAATCGTGAGTAGTCGATTGCTGAACAGTTTGGAGATCATATTTCCACCTTCCAGGTTGGCATTAAAAGCATTTAACCCTTCATGAAACCATCTGACAAGGAGCTCTTGCGGGCTGCCATTGAGATACGGGACATAAATCGTGATGTCCTTTTTTTGGCCTATCCGGTCAAGTCGGCCTATTCGCTGCTCCAGCAACTCGGGATGGAAAGGCATATCGAATAGGACAAGATGATGGGCAAATTGAAAATTCCGTCCTTCACTCCCGATCTCTGAGCAGAGCAGGATCTGAGCTCCGTCTGCCTCAGCAAACCATGCTGCATTACGATCCCGCTGTACAAGCGTGAGGTCTTCGTGAAAAACGCTAGCGGTAAACTCAGGGAATTTACTCAAGGCCGACTCTAAGGCCAGCACCTTTTCCTTGGAGGTACAGATCAACAAGATCTTTGCAGGATCCAATTCGGCCATTTTTCCCACAAGCCACTTCACCCGCGGATCTTCATCAAACCAAAATTCCTGCTCACTACTTGATTCGGAATCTCTTTCCATATCATGGGAAAACTCATTTCTCAGCCGATCAATCCATAGCGGGTGGTTTTCGGGTTCGGAAAGTGGGATCAGCTGGGCAATCCGCTTGGGGAACCCGCTCATGGCCAATCGGGTATTTCGAAAGAGCACTCTACCCGGCCCGTGTTGATCGAGCAAATCTTCGATTAGTTTGTGGGTTGTCCCCTCATCCTTATGGGCAAGTAAGGCGATTCTTTCTTTGGAAAATAGTGACTCCACCAGCGTTGTTTCTTTTGCTTTTAAACCTTTGCCTGCTGAAAGTTTTTCGACGATCGCAGCAATGTCTTTGTTGCCTTCTGACTCGTTGACAAAATCCTGAAAATTAGCATACCGATTGGGGTCAAGTAATCGAAGTCTTGCAAAGTGACTTTCCACCCCCAATTGTTCCGGGGTCGCAGTCAGGAGCAGCAAGCCTTTTGCCACCCGACTCAGCAAATCAACAATGCTATATTCTGGGCTTGCCTCGGCTACTGACCATTCGAGGTGATGCGCTTCGTCCACTACCAGCATGTCCCAGTTGGCAGAAACGGCTTGTTTGGTGCGTTTTTCAGAACCTGCCAAAAACTCGATGCTACAAATCACCAGCTGATCATCGAGAAATGGATTTCCTTCCGGCGCACCTTTTTCAAGAGAAGCGCAACGTTTTTCATCGAAAATATTAAACCATAAGTTGAATTTTCGCAAGACCTCCACAAACCACTGATGCACCAGCGATTCGGGAACAAGAATCAGTACCCGTGATATTCGGCCCGTCACCAACAAACGATGGAGAATCAGGCAAGCCTCAATGGTTTTACCCAATCCAACCTGATCGGAAAGCAACACACGGGGCGCAAACCTCGAACTCACCTCATGGGCGATGTATAACTGATGTGGAATCAAGTCTACTTTTCCCCCTACAAATCCATGTACCGGCGATATTCTTCGTTGATAATCGTGGTCAAACGTTTCCCGGCGCAAGGCAAACATCTCGGGCGAATCCACATCTCCCGCAAACAGTCGATCATCTACCGTATGCGAATTGGACACATCTCCAAGCTCAGCCTCGCTTAACTCACGGTCTTCTCCGTAGTACACATAAAGCCCATCTTGGATTTTAACATCCTCAATCACGATCAATTGTCCCTGTTGATCTACGACGGTATGCCCCGGTTTAAAAATCGTTCGCAGCAAGGGAGCGCTTTCTATTGAATACAGTCTCACTTCGTCTGATGCAGGAAATGAGATCCGCACTTTCCCTTTGCTGACTTCTGTCACAATGCCCACTCCCAATTCAGGCTCTCCGGAACTGGTATATCGTTGGTTTAGTAAAAATTCTCCCATGTTTTGTTAAGTGTGTAAGATTCCGGATAAACGGGTCAGGTTTTAGGTTAAGAATCGCACAAATGTAACCCTCTCAGTAAGACCGATGGGATAAAACTGCGAGGAATTCTGTTGTCTCCACTAGGCGTTGTTCCGTACAGTTGTCGGAAGTAATTACGACTTCTTATAGAATCCAGTTTGCAACTTCTTACAGTCCTAGCATTTTTTATTCTAACTTACTGTCGGACAAGAATTAAAGTCCTATGCTATGAATAAATTCTTAGTTCTATCGCTCATTTTGTTTGCAGCTGTTCAGATAAATAATACGTTTTCTCAAACTAAAGCACTATGGACAGAAGCAGAACGGGAATACTTAGTCACTAATCTTGAAAGGACTAAACATGAAATCATAATAGCTACTCAAAACCTAAGTGCTGAGCAGTGGGCATTCAAGGAAGACTCAACCAAGTGGTCTATAGGACAAATACTGGAACATTTGGGACTTTATGAGCGAATGTTTGCTCAGGAGGCCGATATAATGCTAAGTTCAAAACCCGAACCAGAACTCAACAGTTTTTCATTACCCGATTCCTCTTATATAGGTTGGATGAATGATCCTAGTCCTCATCAAGCAGAATGGAACGCAGAACCTTTAGGTCTAATGAAAGGAGGAGATAATCTTACTTTTTTTCTATTTGGTAGAAATCACTTGATAGATTTTATCAAGAATACAACGTATGACTTGAAAGCTCATTTTACCTACAGATGGGGTCAAGAGCAACGAAGGAGCATTCATGCATTAATGGTCGTTCACTTTGCCCATACGGACAGGCACTTAAATCAGGTATTCAGAATAAAACAGGCGCCAAGTTTCCCCCTCTGAGCGTAGAATTGGCGTTGGTTTAGGTGTGATACTTACAGCAGTCGGATGTAACTACCTCTAATTATCCCAACCAATTTTAAATAGGTCTTGATATTTGGGTTAAGTTGCAAACTTCAATCAGACCTAGGTTTGGGATATTGAAGAAGTGGAAGATAATTAGGAGCCAGAAAACGAGTATATTAATATTGAAATAGATGATATTTTAGGATATTTTTAAAGTAATTAGTAACAGCTTATATGGATAGTGAATTTTTGAGAACCTCAAACTTAGGAATTGAATTTTTTCAGTCAGGAAAAAGATGTCCGATTTACCTAGAGAACGAGGCAAAAAAAAGGTACAGAGTCTCCATGAGCCCAAAACCATTTGAACTACGTTTTCCTAACGCTAATGAAGTGATAGGAGTTAAAATTTGTGCTGCTATTGATCCATCGATATATGAACCTAGTATCTATACATCCGAGGAATTTTATCCAGATGAAAGAATATATTTTTGGCCTGGGAAAGGTTTAGCTGATACAATTTTTTCCACATCTCAATTATGCATCAGACCTGAAAATTGTAACTATTTAGATATGGATGGAAGGCTAGTGCGAGATGGTAATTACGGTAAAATGATTTACCGTAATTATTTTACTGATGATGTTAGAAATTTCTCCCTTGGACTCAATTTATATCTTGCAATTGGATTAGATACTACTAATTCGCTTCGTAAGGACATAGAAGAGGTAATTTTGGATTTTGACCAGAATGATGAATCCAGCCTTCCCAAACTAATTTCCCCGCAACTCAGCACCAAGACATTAAAAATTTTCATAGCCAGCTCATTCGAACTTCAGGAAGAGCGAAAACAAGTTGAAGATTACCTAGACAGAGAAAATAAGTCCTTAAACAAGAAAAATATCTTTATCGAAACAGTCATTTGTGAGGATTTCAATGACTCAATTTCGAGAACTCGAAAGCAAGATGATTACAACAAAGCAATCTTGGAGTCCGATATCGTCTTATGTCTGTTTTTCACTAAGGCAGGAAATTTCTCAATAGAAGAGTTCAAAGTGGCTCACAATAACTTTTTGAAACAAAATACGCCTATCATCTATACCTATTTCAAAAATGCTCAGATTGATATAAGCAAAATTTCTTCGAAAGACCTAATTAGCAAAGAAGTCTTTTTAGAATACCTTATTGAATTACAGCATTTCCCATCGTATTACACTTCTAGTCAGGATTTAATCATTCAATTCAGAAGGCAACTTGATTCATACTTTTTGGAGAAAAAGCTACTTTAATATTTTAGGACTTCTATCCCAAAGTCCATTCCCCTGCTTTCTTACGAGTTCCTAGTGTTTTATCGTGGTAAAAGAGCAATAAAATCCCGATGGAAATAATGAAATGACCAAACATTGCCGCAATGTATTAAGAATCGCTATGGAGAATAATACTCAGCAGATTCCTAGGGGAAAAGATTGCAAGATTATGAAGAAGATCTCTTTAGCTCCACTAAGCATAGTTCCGTACAAGTAGTCGGAAGTAACTACACCTTCCTATCCAATCCAATTTGCAATTGGAACACAGTAGTCAGTAAACCATTTCAAATTGTCACTGATAGTTGAATCAAGGGGAATTATAGGTAAAATTCCCCAACTTGGAATCTTAAACCAAGACAAAACTCTCCCATGCTTATAATACCTGATGAGAAAATCAGTAAATATCTGGAATACAAAAAACTGATTGAAGCGCTCCGTGGGATTTTTCAGACTGACTACACCATGCCAGTAAGGCATCATCATTTTTACAAAACACCGGAAGGAGACGAAAATACGCTGATCCTAATGCCGGTTTGGAACAACGATTACATGGGCATGAAGCAGGTAACTGTAGCTCCGGCAAATGCCAATCGTAACATGCCTTCTATTTTTGCGCAGTACATTCTTAGCAATTCTAAAACAGGTGAACCGCTGGCCATGATGAATGCCACTGAGCTTACTGCCAGAAGAACAGCTTGCTCCTCCGCACTTGCCTCTTCTTACCTATCCAGAAAAGATGCCGAAAATCTACTAATCGTAGGCGGTGGTTCTGTGGCTAGCCAATTGGTTCAGGCTCATATGTCTGTTAGAAATTTCGAAAAAGTCAGTGTCTGGATGAGGAATACCGCAAAGATGGATGAATTCGTAGCAGGTTTGAAAGATCAGGGAATAGATGCGGAAACAGTAACTAATTTGGAAGAAGCAGCGCGCAAGGCAGATGTTATCTCCTGCGCCACGCTTTCTAAAACTCCAATTATCAAAGGAGAATGGATAAAGTCTGGAACTCACTTAGATATGATTGGTTCACATAAACCAGACACCCGTGAAACCGACGATGTGGCCATTAGTAAGAGTTCTATCTTCGTCGATTCACGTGCCGGTGCTCTTCATGAGACAGGCGAACTTGCGATTCCTATAGCTGACGGCATCATCACAGCAGAAGATGTCAAAGCAGACATTGTTGAATTGGTTAAAGGCATCCACCCTGGGAGAACTTCCAGCGAAGAGATAACACTTTTCAAATCTGCTGGCTTGGCTATAGAAGATCTTGCAGCTGCGCTACTGGTTTATAAAAGCTATAATGGGTAGGGATTAGTATAAATGATGAGGGTGAATTTGAAATCCTTATTTCACCTATACATCTATTTGATCGTTAGGATTAAGGATAGAAAACTCGCACGTGAAATTAACAAATCATCAAACCATTTAAATTTGAGAAATGAAAAAACTACGTATTTATCTGGACACTTCTGTTTTTGGAGGTCTCCTTGACGAGGAATTCCAAGAATATACAGACCCTTTATTCAAGAGGATTGACAATAATGAATTCGTCAAGATTTTTTCGAATATCACAGAGACGAGCTCTTTTCTGCACCTCAAAAAGTGAGACAAAGAGCTGAATCCTTACTAAAAAAATCAACTGAATTCGTAAAATCTGACATTGAATCTGTCGCATTGGCTAAAAGGTATATTGAGGAAGGTGTTATAGGTATAACATCCTATGCAGATTGTCTTCACATTGCACTTGCAACCATTCACAACGCCAATATTTTGGTAAGTTGGAATTTCAAACATATTGTGAATGTGGTTCGTATTATTGGTTATAATTCCGTAAACTTAGCAGAAGGCTACAAACAAATAGATATCCGTTCACCAAGAGAACTTCTGTCAAATGAAGACTAAGAAGAAACAAAAGGAAAAGACTTTCGACGCAGTGAAATACATGCGAGAGCAGAGAGCGCGGATTTCGAAAGACATAATGGATTTGAGTCCCGAAGAAATCGTTGCTTATTTCGAAAACCAAAGGAATAGAAAACCTATTGTCTGATTTTTGACAAAATCGTACACTTTTGGCTATGAAGATGGTAACTGTTGCAAAAGCGAATGCCAATCGTAACATTCCTTCTGTTTTTGCGCAATACATTTTTAGCAATTCCAAAACTGGTGAACCTCTGGAAATGATGAATGCCACTGAGCTAATTGCCCATAATATGCCTTGAATCTTCGCACCTGCCTCTTCTTTACTATTCAGAGAGGATTCCAAAAATTTACTAATCGTAGGGGGCGGTTCTTTTGCAGATTAATTATAACCTCCCATGGCTACTACAGTGGTCACCCACACAATGGCGCATGAGATAAAAATCCCGATAGTATTTGCTAGAAAAGCTTTCTTTCTATCCAACCCAAAAAGATAGCCTGCTATGGTACCCGCATACACACCAGTGCCGGGAAGTGGAATCAGCACAAAGACCATTAGCCCCCAAAAACCATATTTTTTCACATTTTTGCCCGCGCCAGCTTTGGCTCTACGCCCTACAAAAATCGCTGCTTTTTTGTAGTGATTCCATTTCATGAAATAACGATTTACTACATCTAAAAAAAACGACATTAAAGGGAATACCAGCACATTGGCAAAAAAGCAAAGAACAAAGGCCAGATAAATATTTATATCATTCAGCAGCGCGTAAGGGATACCGAATTTCGCCTCTCCAAAAGGGGAAATGCTCCATAGCATGGCGATAAATATGTCGAGAAACATTTTGTGGTGATTAGATGCAGCAAAAGTAATGAATTTCGTACCTGCTACCGCTGGGCAAAACTTCAAATTGCTGATAGAAACGCTTTCCAGTGCAAAAGGATTTATTTTTTTTATCAAGCTGTAAGCAACTCATTACTTTATGCGATTAAAAAGATTATCTGGAATTTTGGCTTCTCCCCACCTGAATGAAGATTGAGAGCAGAGCGCAAGCTATAAGGCAATACAGTAGTCGGAAGTACGTCTTTCACATCAAAAAATGAGGGGTTTTGTTTTTACCAAGTGACGATTATTGCTTCCTTTAGTTCTTCTGCGAGTTTATGAAGTGTTCTTTCTATCTTTTTAACCTGTTCTTCTGATGGGCTTTTAGCTCCTGATACATATTGTCTTAGAAGTCCAGGATTCATACCTGCATGCTCAGCTACGTTGGATATTTTCAAAAAGTCAAACTTCTGAAATAACGCATAAATGTCATATTGACAAATGAATTTCACTTGTTCTGGTGCGAGCTTTTCAAAGCCCCACAATAGTCCTTTGATTTTAGTTTCCAGTTCTTCTACGGTTTGCGCAAAGTCTGTCATTAGGTTGTCGTTGTATTCTACTCTCCCCAACAATACCTTGCCTCCTTGCCTTTCGATGGTCATTGGGATTTTTACGATTTCCATTTCCTTTTTATTTGTCGTGCTATTCTATTGTTGTTCCGGTATTGTTCCGGTGTTGCTATTGCTTATTTGTAAACTCGGAAGCAAGGAGTGACTATTTCAGCCCCGCCTGTTTCAGAATGGAGTTTAAAGTTCCTGGCGGCACGTCCCCTCCATGGATTGGAACCGTCACTTTTCCAGGCTTTACCGGATGTATGAGTTGCTGATGGCTTCATTTCTGATTTTTAATTTTCCATCCATCCTCATAAAGTAACTTTTGCAGTTCCTTTACTTTCATTATCAAAAAGTAACAAATTTGCTACTTAATAACAAGAAAGTAGGTAAAAAGTAACAACCATATTTATTTCCCACTTTGTTGTTTTTAATAGACTCTAACTGAGCCATTTATAGATATTGAGCTTTCCGTAACCTGTAAAGTAATCAGAACTCCAAACGACCAATCTAAATCATTATGGTAATTTACTAGAACAAGAATTGTAAAGTTGAAAGTAAAACCAGCCTGTGAGCTAGTTGTGATTTTTATATTGCAACTGTTCTTCCACCTTACTACCCTATGAAAAACAGAATTGGAACAATCTCTTTAGCCGTTGCCCTTGTCGGTTTGGTGTTTTTTGAAGTGATGTTGCGGGTAGGATTTCTGTCACATCACAGCTGGAAGGTTGTGTTGGCAGGTTTTGAGGCAGCAGCGATCGGAGGATTTGCAGATTGGTTTGCCGTAAGTGCCTTGTTCCGTGAAATACCCATCCCCTATTTCAAAAGACACACCAATATAATAGCTAAAAACAGAGGAAAGCTTACCGAAGGCATAGTCGATTTGGTCACTAACCAATGGCTTTCTCCAGCCGTCATCTCGGAGAAAATGAGCGAAATGAATCCGACCAAGGCTATTATATCCTTTCTGAAAAAACCCACGAACCAACAGAAAACTATTTCCGTGGTGAAGAAAATCGTGGTGAAGTTGGCCGACGAAGTGGACAATCCAAAAATGGCTACTGCGCTTAGAGCAATGCTCAACGAACAGATCAACAACCTGGATTTGGCCACATTCCTAGCGGAATGGTTGGAGAAATCGATTAAAAATGGCGATCACCACCAACTTTGGGAGCTGATGATTGACGCGAGTTCCACGGCAGTTTACAGTCCTGACACCAGAAAACTTTTGCTCGACAAATTGGAATATGCAGCCGCTGAATACGGACACAAAAGCCTGGTAAAAGGCCTCACACTTTCCTTGGCAAAATCTATCGGGGGAATTGATCTAAATGTACTTGCAGATGATCTTCTCCGAAATGCAGAGGAGTTTCTAGCCGAAGCCAAAACGAATCCCACCCATCCGATTCGTGCTAAGTTTGATCATTGGATGTTGGATTTTGCGCAGCAAGTAGCTTCGGGAGATGCGGACAGCCGAAAAATGATCGACAATTTTATCCAAGGATTTACGCAACATTCAGATGCCGAAAAGATCATCCAAAACCTGCTGACAGGCTTCAAACAAACAATCAGGCAACAGCTTGAACATGACGAAACCCCACTCATGCAGTTTGTGATTTCCAAATTGAACAAAGTAATCCTCGATTTAGAAAACGACCTCGATGTACAAAATAAAATCAATCGTTGGATCAAGGATACCGTCTCTCAGCTGATCACTCAATTTCATGGAGAAATCGGAAATATGGTTCGCAACAGTCTCAGTAAGCTGGACAACGAGGAATTAGTCGCTCAAATTGAAGAAAAAGTTGGAAGTGATCTGCAATACATTCGACTAAATGGAGCCGTAGTTGGCGGAATGGTTGGAATCCTGATTGCCTTGGCGAAATTGATTTAAATCATGCTTACTTATCACGTCTATTTGGTTGGCGCTTTTAAAACTACCCACAATAAATTTGAAGTAAAAGGAGTTCAAAATCCATTGGTTCCGAGGGATAAATCAAGATTAACTTTTATAATTAGCCGCATTATTACCAGCAATGGATCCTTTACCAAACGGCTACACATCGCTCAGCCAACGAGGTCAGAATTTTTCCTCTTTGCTCATAGCCATTCTATCCGGACACCGAGCTAAGTCGAGGTGCGAGAAATTTAATTTGGCTTCTGGTCTGGTTGCGGATATACATATTTACTTTTATAGGAAATAATCCCGAATCTAAACCAAGCGAGGTCGTCTTCTACAACCTGAAGGAGATTTTTTTTCTTACTCCTAAAAAATCATGGGTATTCGCATGAATGCACGTACTAGAATTAAGTTTGGTCTTTGCTATTCTAAATAACCCTCTGCCGCGGGGGAGAGAATTGCCAAATTTAAAATTCAATCATTACTTCAAAGATTAAATGTGCAGTTACTTGGATATGCATATAATTACTATTCAAAAACTAATTACGCTATGTTTTGAATAGTAAAAATCAATAATTAATGCGAAACGACACAACAAATTAATTGATAATCAATTACACATTAATATAAACAAAAATAATCACTGCTTTAAACTAAAGTAAAATTAACTAATCTGTAATATGTAAATTAATACTCTAAATTTTAATTTAAATTTATCTCAATAAAAAAATTACTTGCCAAGAAAAAACAGCCATTTACTGACACTGTATTTTTAATAACTTCAATTACATTAGCTTTTTCAGGGAAGTAAAAGCTATTCATTTCGTTAAAGAAAACGATTCTCCGCTAATGAATTGAAAGTAGACCAAATGTTTTTATTAAAAACTAAATACATTGTATTGACTTGAAAAAACCTAAATAAAAACAGTGTATCGAAAAATAACCACGATACCACAATTTTTTTTTCATATTGAAATCTATAGATGTAAAGCAAATATAAAAGAAAAATTATTATTCACTTTTAAAACTAAGAAAGGAGCACATTATGGCTAATGAAAAAAACAATGTTTTAGTAGGACTAACACGTGATGAAATTTTAACTACTAATTCCTCAATTGAAATCAATGTTTCTCGAGATGCAGATATGAATTCTGTTATCAAAAGCATTGGGGTGCAAGGAGTAGATGGTAGAGTAACTCCAACAAGAAAGAGCGGGAACTTTGTATGGAGTGCAGAAAATGGACTTCCACCCGGCAAACACATATTGACTATCGAACCAATTGTTAATTCAAAATCTCAGAAATTGAGTGATTCAATTGTCATCCCTTTTACTGTCATTGCTACAAATTCAAAAATGGAAAGTAATATGTTGATAGGGAGTTTTGTCAGATTAAAACTAGTTGAAAATGGTGTGGAGAGATTACCAAATGATAAAATTACCGATGAAGGATTTATTGAATTTTATAAAGCAATTGACCGAAAAAGCGGTTTACCAATCTCATTTGAATTTGATCAAAAAGGAAGACGAGTGGATGGGGAAAAGATCTTGGAAAGTCATCGTAGTAAGCTGAATTCAAAATTTGGAAAGATTCATCCGACACTTTTTTCGCTCATCAATTCTGAAAAGCCCCCAAAAAAGGTTTTGGTAGATATTTGGTATGAAATAGAAGAACCAGAAGCCATGTCCTCTGATCGTGCTCTTAATGAGTGTGAAAAAGAATCTAACAGTAAAAGAGATCAGGAACAAAGACTGGAAATGCAGGAGCGCTCGGAGAAATTTTCCAAATCTATTGAAGGTAAATTAAAAATTTTGAAAGTTGATGATATAGCACCTTTGATTACTGCAGAGGTCGAAACTTCGAGTATCCGTGAGTTAGCGGCCAATAAAGAAATCGCCGGAATACTTTTACATGAAACTGAAGGGATTTTAGATCTGGATGATTCTATTGCAATTGCCGGGTCTGACGTAGTCCATTCAGGAGGAGAAAAAGGATATGGGGTAAAAGCAGCTGTCTGGGAAGGAGGTCCTGCAAGCAATACTAATTTAGTAATTGCAGGAAAATTCAAATCTAGCCCCACTTCAACTTCAGACCATTCTCAAAATGTGCATGCCATCATTCGAAATAAAGAATCGGGAACACCGGATGGACATGCTCCAGAATGTAGCTTGTATTCTGCTAATGATTTCGACAGAGATGCATTAACCTGGGCTGTTAAAGAGAAAGGTTGTACAGTCATTAATCAAAGTTTCCACAGGGCAAGCGAGCCTGGTTCAGGTGCATTGTCAGGAGATGATATTTATGGCGATTATCTGGCTACAAAGGATCCTTACCCTTTAATCGTTCATGCAGCTGGGAATTTCTGGAATGGTGATGCTGACAACATAATTCCCCCAAGCAGCGAATTCGTCAACCATAAAGGCTATAATACTATTTCAGTAGGAAATCATGATGATACAGCTTCTGCCATGTCAGCCTCTTCAGTTTTTCGTAACCCAAGTTCTTCTCACGGTGACCGAGAACTACCAGAAATATGTGCAAATGGCGTGGGTGTCACTGCAGATGGAATCACCAAAAGTGGTACAAGTATGGCTTCACCGGCAGTTGTGGGTGTCTCCTGTTTACTTCAGGGAACAAATTCAACTTTGAAGCATTGGCCTGAAGGCTGCAGAGCGATTCTATTAGCGAGTGCAACAAAAAATGTCACAGGAAATACCTGGTGGCAGGATGTAAGTAATGGGGTCGATGCAAAAGATGGTGCCGGAGCTGTCAATGCAAATGAAGGATGTAAAATCGCTAAAAACAGAAGGTGGCACAATGCTCCTGCAACTTTAAGAGGCTGGGATATAGGATTACTTAGTTCTTCAAATTTTGGATCTGATAAACTTTCGAATTTTGAATATAAAGTATCAGTGCCAAATCACTTTCATGGACCAAGGAAAGTAAAAGTAGCCTTGGCATGGACTTCAAAAGCGACAAAAACATCAATCCTGTTTTTTAGCTGGTTTATGTCTCAATTAAAAGTTGACCTAGATCTTATCATTTATGATGAAAATGGTGCTGTAGTCGGATATAGTGGGTCCTGGGATAACAGTTATGAGATTGCAGAATTCACTGGCCAACCAGGAAAAACCTATACCATAAAAATCCGACGTTGGTCTGGAACAGATTCTACTTGGTTTGGTATTGCCTGGACTGTAACAGGAGGTCTGAGTTTTACTTTAAATCCAGAACTGATTCAAACAAGTCGTTTGTTCAGTGAGTTTTAGACTTTAGAAAAATCTAAAAGGCTATCTATAAATTTGTAGATAGCCTTTTTCTTTCCATGTACCCGCTTATCTGCACTTATGCCTTTGAAATAAATGTTTATAATACAAATTCGGCAATTCCCCCTTTCCAAAAGGGGGGCATCCTTCTTGAACTTCGGCGTTGAACATTCAATTTACGGCCTCCGCCTGCCGAAGTTAAGTTCGATATAAAGTGGTTTAAATTTGAAATTTTAAAACAACAAACTATAGAATTCGAATTCTGGTTTTCGAAGCTCCATCTCAATAACTATTTTTAAATTAATTGATTGTTAAATTTCTTAATGTCATGAGATCTTCTTAACTGTCTTGGCAATTCAAATGCAATTAATTACATTTAAATTGCTATATTATTATTATATATATTTTTCAATAAGAATGCCATGAAAAAAAAATTAAGTGATCAGGTAATGAATCTTTGGAAAAAAGAATATTCATCTTATTTAAAAAAATACACCAAATATGAACCTACTGAGCAATTCCATCATATCGCCAAGTTGTGCGCACCTGGTAAGTCCTATTACTACATTCTAAATCTAAGTAATTTAAGTTTAGACTACGTGGACCCAAATATTGAAACAGTTATTGGAGTACGGCAAGACATGGCAACGATAGATAGTTTACTGAAAATAGCTTTGCCAAATGAGCTCGAACTAATTTTGAAAAAGGAAAAAATAATTTTTGAGTTTATCTCAACTTTTGTAAACCAACGTGATTTATTGTCCTACAAAATAGTATACACTTATAAATGTAAAGGCTTGAAAGGTCAAATTCAAACCATGATGATTCAGACAACAGCACTAGAACTTTCCGAAATGGGGAAAATTGAACATGCATTTGTAATTCATTCAGATATCAGTCATCTAAGAAATATAACTACTGACTGGGTTTCTTTTATAAGTCTAAACGGTAAAAAGTCTTATTTAAACATCAAAGTAGAACATGCTTGTTTTGATCCAAATCTTGCAAATATGGGTGAATCATCCTGCAACGCAGACCTTTCTAAGCGTGAGCTAGAGATAGTAAAACTTATGAGTCAAGGCTTAAGTGCGAAAATTATCTCTGAAAAACTTTTTATTTCTTTCAACACTACGCGTACTCATCGCAAAAACATTCTCAGAAAAACCAATTGCTCAAATACAGCAGAGCTCATCACAAAGTGCTGGGCTGATGGCGCTATTTGATTTTTTCGGCTCTTACCATATACATTTGAAAAATACGCCTTTTGGGGGATTGCACATAGTTTAATAAATATGCAATTTTAGGTAAATAAGCAGTAGAAATTTATATGCTGGTTTATACTTCATTTATTTTTGGAAAGACTCAACAACTTCAGATATTGAGAAGAATTATGAGATGCTTACTTTCAAATATAGTTGAGTATTAAATCATATAAATAGAAGAGATTAAATACTTTATTAGCCTTTTAAAAAATTATTTGGATGAAAATAATTAGCAATTTCGCATATTTACATGTTATATGAAACTGACTAACAAAATCCGTAGATTAAATTTATTTTGATTTCTATAGAATTATTTCTTACACTTTTATTTTATGATATTTTAATAATGCAAACTTCTCCGGCATAATAGGGATAAGCGTTCAAGCATAAGTAACGAAATAGTTATGTATAATTTTAATATTTATTTTATGGCATCTATTACAAACGCAGTGTTAAACATTGCACACGACCACCAAAAGAAAATGGCAAGGGTAAAAGTTACTTGCAAAATTAATTTTACAAGTCTTGAGCTTTGCCAGATGAAAACCTGTAAAGGCAACTGGTTCAAACTAAAATGTCAACTTTGGGGTGAGGATTCGGGACTTACCGGCGCTGATGATTTCCTCTACACTTTTGGCAATGTATTTTTCTTCCCAGACGCAACGCCATCAGCTTCAGAAACCAAAACCTTTGAAGTTGAGGTAGGTGAAGGATTATTGAATGAAGATTTTGGCACAGATGAAATTTACGCCAAGTTAATTCTTTATAATCTGACTTCTATGGTAACGGTGAGGAAAAAGTCTAATGTGGTTTCTCATAGTTTTTAAACGTTTCTCGAAGATTTGTCTATTTCCTTGATGATGATGTTTATTCTCAATAGGTCAAGGAGGAAAAATTTTACCACGGAGGCTGCGCTTGCAGCCTTCTTTTATTTTGATACAGCGGTTCCCCTGCTGAGCGTAGAATAGTCGTTGGTCTAGGTGTAATCCCGTACAGCAATCGGCTGTAATTACACCTTACTTTCAATCAGAATTTGTAATTCATTGAGATCAAAAGCATTTTTTTGATTTAACTAATGGTATACGAAAAGCATATCAAATAATATAGCGATTGATATCCATAAGTCTAATCACCAAACGGTTTTAACTCAAATTCATAACTTTAGGCTGTGACCCGAAAAGAAGTAAAAACTGCAATTAATGCACTTTTAGATAATACACCTGAGCAAGTACTTCAGGAAGTATATGATTCCCTTAAATCTGTTCAAGGGAAATCTGACAGATCTTTAGCTCTTTCCCAGAACTTTAAAACCATCCTAGCTGAAGACAAGGAACTTCTCAAGAGACTAGCTCAATGATCACAGAGGAGGAAGTTTGAAATCCATTCTATTCTTATTGAACAAGTTGGTGGATCAACTGGAGTTCGAGACAAAGACCTGCTGGCTTCAGCATTGAATCGTCCTTATCAAACTTTTGATGGGATTGAACTATCCCTAAACCCATAGCCAATGCACCTGCAATTCTAGAAAGCATTGTTAAAAACCATCCATTTACTGATGGAAATAAAAGAACTGGATATGTGCTGACAAGGCTTCTCCTGATGGAAGCAAACCTTCATATTCATGTCAATCAGGATCAGAAGTTTAAACTTATAATATCAGTTTCTATTGGAAAATTATCTTTGATGAAATCAAAGAATGGCTTGAACAGTATGTAAGGTTATCAGCTTCTAAATGAGTTTGGATTAACCGTTTTACTGAAAATTCCTTAAAACAGCTGGATGGAATCACACCTTGCTATCCTAATCAATTGATCATCATCAACCGGTAGACCTTAAGCTTTTTCTCCAGAGACGACTGGGTTTAGCATCAAACCATAGACTTGGTGATTCTGGCGCTATACTCACCAAAGAACATCAATAAATGTGTGGCCTTCCAATAGTCGAATCTCGCACTTTTTCACAAGCCAACCAGATTACCTTATCTTTAATGACATCAAAACACGACGCAATGAAAGCTATTCATATTACAAAATCTGGTGGACCGGAAGTATTGCAATTACAGGAAACCCCAAAACCAAACTTGGAAAAAACCGAAGTATTAATCAAAGTGAAAGCTGCAGGGGTCAATCGTAGCGACGTGATCACCCGGCAAAATATAAACATCTACGGCAAAGGATCTACCGAAAGCTTGATTCCCGGTTTGGAAGTATCCGGAGAAATCTCAGAGATCGGCGAACATGTAAGCGACAAAAAAATTGGAGATAAAGTCTGTGCCTTGATCGCAAGCGGAGGGTATGCCGAATACGTTGCGGTGGACAGTTCTCATTGTCTTCTCGTACCAGAAGGAATCAGTTTGACAGACGCCGCAGGAATTCCAGAAACTGTTTTTACGGTTTGGTTCAATGTATTCAATTTGGGTAAACTCCAGCCAGGCGAGAAATTACTGATACACGGCGGCACCAGCGGCATTGGAACGATGGGTTTACAAATGGCAAAAGCTTGGGGCTGCAAAGTATACAGCACCGCCGGAAGTGATGAAAAAATTGATTTTCTAAAAAAATTGAATCTCGGAACGGCCATCAACTATAAAAAAGAAGCTTTCGAAGAAGTCTGGAAGGATGAGAAAATAGACGTCATCTTAGATATGGTCGGCGGAGATTATACCCAAAAGAATCTCGAAATCCTGAATAAAAAAGGTCGGCTGGTTTATATCAATGGAATGAAGAGCACTGACGTAAACGTTAATCTTCGGACCATTATGAGTAAGAATCTGATCTTGACAGGAAGTTTTTTAAAGCCTCAAACTGCTGAAGTAAAAACTCAGATAGCACAAGAGGTGGAAAAAAACATTTGGCCCCTATTCCATTCAAAACAAATTCATCCTGTTATTTACAAAACATTCCCTCTGGAAGAGGCTGGAGAAGCACACCGTCTTATGGAAAGCAGCGAACATATTGGGAAAATTTTATTGACAATGGATTAATGTAATAAAAGCTTTTAAAACAACCTGTTAAGATCACCTCTGAGCATGGAATTGGTGTTGAGCTAGGTGTGATCCCATATAGCGGTACAGAGTAATTACACCTTTCTATCCTAATGATCCCGATATTGATCTTGATATTTGGGTAAAGTTGCATTCTGATAATTATCGGAGATCACCCAGTCTAAATAACGGACTTTCTACAAAATGTCTAGCCTAAAGTTGTTTGACCACAGAGGGATTTCGGAAGTGGTGTATTGATATTATTTAAACTAGTTGAAATATGCTTAGTCGCCTCACATCGAAACCACCGCTTTGATGACCCTTGTTGTAGGGTCAAGCCACTCATTAAAAACATGTGGCAAGTCGTCAAAATCGGCTCGATGTGTCAGCCATGGAGTTATATCAATTTTACCGGTTTCCATCAATTTTATAATATCAGAAAAATCCTGTGGCAAACTATTCCGACTTGCCAAAAGGGTGATTTCTCGGCGGTGAAAAAGTGGGTCATCAAAAGTAACTTCGCCAATAAATAAGCCAACAAAAACCAACTTCCCGCCAAAAGAAACATAACTGAAGGCATTTTTCATCGAATTGGGATTACCTGTGGCATCAAAAATGACTGTTGGTAAAAAACCATTAAGGCAACGCCTGATTATATCAGGTGAAAAATCTTCCGTTGCTTCAAGAATAAAATCAACCTGCATTTGCTGTCGTGCAAATTTCAAACGGTCTTTATTGATGTCCAAAACAAGCACTGTCGAACCTCGTAATTTGGTAAATTGCACAACAGATAAGCCAATCGGACCCGCCCCAATGACTAAGACTAAGTCTTTTGCTGATACTTCTGCCCGCTGCACAGCGTGAGCGCCAATGCTTAATGGCTCTACCATAGCCAGTTGCTCGAAGCTTAAAATTTTTGACTTGTGTAATTTGTGATACGGTACTTTCAAATACTCCGTCATGCCACCATCCACATGAACACCCAAAACTTGCAGATTTTCACAGCAGTTCCCCTTATCGTTCAGACAAGATTGACATCTACCACAATTCAAATAGGGTTCGATAGTCACTTTATCGCCTAAATTAATTGTATTCGTATTGCCGCCTAATTTCACCACTTCGCCCCCCAATTCATGACCTAGAACACGAGGATAACTAAAAAAGGGCTGTTTGCCTCTAAAAGCGTGATAATCTGTACCACAAATGCCGATATTCTTTATTTTCACTAAGGCCTCATCGGCTTCAAGGCTTGCAGGTGCCTCTTGCTCTTGAAATTTGAAGGCTTTGGGGTTTTCTAAAACAAGGGTTTTCATTTTTACTTTTTTTTATTTTGAAACATAATACTTACAATGGTGAAGTTTAAACATCCAAAATATGCCTGCCTTTTTCACCAATCCGTTGTAAAGTTTCTTCAGTTATATACTTCTTTTGGTCAATTTGTTGAGGTTGCTCTCTTGTGCAGAAATAACTATGAATACTCCTTCGGTCGTGGTCAGTTTGATTGGTAGTGCCGCCATGCCAAACGTGCGAGTTAAAAATAAACACCGACCCTGCGGGAGCTATAATCCGGATTTCGTCAGGATGTTTGTCATTAGGGTCTACCATCACTTCATCGGGCAAGGTGCTTAATTTATGCGATTTGGGTACGATTCGGGTAGAACCATTATGGGCTGTAAAATCGTCAAAAAGCCAAATACTATTGCATACTTTGTACGAGCCATTCACAACAGTATTTTTCCAATCCACATGAAGTTTTTGAAGCCCTTTATTGGGTTTTGCAGCCCGATAATTGAGCGAGGATAATTTGTATGCATGTCCTAAAACGGCTTCAATACCCGCTAGCACACGAGGATGCGTGTAAAAAACATCAAAAATAGGCCCTTTATTGACCAAATTAGCCAGGCGGTCTGCCCCTTCTTCTTTCGGGTGGCGGATATATTTTGATTCTGCTAATTCTGCCCCCGCATTTTCTCCTTCTGACTGCATCAATTCCTCAATCCGGTCATTGACTTGTTTGACCTGTTCTGCGGTCAATAATTGACCTAAATTAAGATAACCATAGGTATCTAAAAATTCGATTTCTTGTTTGGTAAGCATGTCAATATATTTTAGTCTTTATATAATGTAGCAAAGGTAGAAATACTGAGGGGCGGGGTTCAAGTGGTATATTACAACATAGAAGTTGAAATTATTTCTACAACACCAAAAAACTGACAGTAAAGATGGATAAGAAAAGAAGAAATATATTACGAGGTTTGGCAATTGCACCAGCTTTATTTGCTTCACATCACCAAAGTGCTAGCTCTAAAACTGACAACTTAGCCCAACATAGAGTGCAATACAGCGTCAATGCTTATTCTTTCAATTCCCTGCTAAGGAGCGGTGAAATGACATTTTTTGACATGATGGAATTTGCTGCTGAGATCGGGCTGAATGCTGTGGACTTGACTGGATACTATTTCCCCTCCTATCCTGAAATCCCTTCAAATTCTGAGCTTTTTCCTCTGAAACGGAGAGCACTGGAACTTGGGCTGAATATCTCCTGGACCGGTATAAGAAATGACTTTGTCAATCCAGATGCAGATTCACGCAAAGCGGATAGAGACCTGATCAAAAAATGGTTGACAGTTTCGTCTAATTTAGGCGCATCAATCATGAGGGTTTTTACAGGAAAACATTCATATGATGGGTTCACTAGAGATGAAGTGAAAAACTGGTTGGTAGAGGAGTATAAAATCTGCGCTGGCTATGGGGAAGAAAGTGGTGTGATAGTAGGACTACAAAATCACAATGAGTTTTTATTCCAGAGCGATGAAATTATTGATATACTTAAAAGAGTAGACTCTGAATGGTTTGGATTAATATTAGACATAGGCAGCCTGAATGCTGTGAATCCCTATGATGAAATTGAAAAGCTTGCACCCTATGCAAACTATTGGTTCATAAAAGAACATGTATTCCCAAATGGCATTAAGACGGAGGTGGATATGAAAAAACTTGCCCCAATCATAAGAAATCAAGGCTATCAGGGATACATTTCTTTTGAAAGCCTTTCTGATGGTGACCCCAAGCAAATTGTCTCCTCTATGTTTATTGCGTTCAGAACCGCGTATGAAAAACTCTAAGCACGAAAGTAAGTTCGCACATCTTTGAACCGGGAATCAATTAGCATCATCATGAATTCACCTAATAAAATCTACGATACGATTTAAGCAATGGAAAAATCCCCGACGTGCAGGATGGGCAGTCAGTATAGAAACTGCAGTTTGGCTTACATACCTCCCCTGCATCCTTGCTCCTCGCTAATCAGGAATGCTTTCGAGACCACCGAAAATTTCTTAAAGCTCAACCCTCTCACGGCAATCCAGCTTGGCTCTGATTCATCGTGATATTGTTAGTTAGAATAACCTAAAAAAATAATTAAAACTATGATTATATTTGAAAATCAAAAATGTAAACTATATTTAGGGCACCTCAAACCATAATCCATTTTAATTTGAAAAATATAACCTTCGAAACTATTTTTAAGAAAGATTCACTACTTTTTTTGATAAAAGTATATGTGCCAACAATGCTATTTTTAGCAGTTTTTTTCATTGTTGGAAGAATGAACGGCATTAAATTTGATTATTTTTCACGTGATGCGATCCAAACGCTTTGGCACGAACCTGGCGCAGTAGTCGAACCTTACATAGGAATGTTATCAAATATTGGGGTAATTTTTTGGTGCTTTACAGTTGCTATCCTTTTCTTTTCCTCAAAAATTGCCAAAGATTTTGGCAAACCTAAAATCGTATATCAGTTTTTCTTATTTACAGGACTTTTGACTTTACTTATGATGATTGATGATCTTTTTTTGTTACATGATGTAATCATCCCTTACTATCTGAATATTAGCGAAAAATTATTTTACCTTTTCTATGGCTCATCAGTTGTGGCGCTACTATATACCTTTCGTAAAGTCATTCTTAATACTGACTACATTTTGTTCCTTCTTGCATTTGGCCTAATGGCAGGTTCTGTAATAACAGATGTTTTACTAGCTTTTGGGGTCAATATCCGCGAAACGTATTTAATTGAAGATGGATTCAAATTCATGGGTATAATCAGCTGGTTCGTTTATTTTGTGCGAACATGTTACTTTAATATTAGGCCTGTTAGGTAACAAATTAACCTTAAAAATTGAATTTGTACTAAATCACCATTCTTTAAAAAATGTACTTTCAAAAACACTTATTTTTTTCAGAAAGTAGCTAGTAAATTAGTTAAAAAGTAATTGATAATAAATAAATCGAGTTTATGTTAGGTGTAACCTTGACATCTGTTTTCTAAACTACATAAAAATTCTTGGATCACTCATTTCAAAATGCGGTTACGTCAGAGTCAAGATTTTTTTCTTTTGGATAAATGATTCAACATTAAAAGAGGAGAGAATTTATTATGGCATCCAAGCTTTAAGGCTTAGAAAGTTGATGATCTATCAGGTTGAAAGTCGAAAATTCGGGGAGGGATTCAGGATAGGATTTAAATAGTTCGAACATAATTGGGACAATGTCAGCATGAACTATGGATCGCCCCATGCTGAGTGAAGCATTAGGCGTTGAGCTAGGTGAAATCCTTACAGAAGTCGGATGTAATTACACGTTACTATCCAGTCCAATTTGCAATTGAGCAAACAGGCAAGAAACCAATAAAGACTAGAACTGATATTAGGGTGAAGTCACAAACTTCACCCAGTCTAAATCATAAACTATTTACCAAAGGACTTGAACTTAGATGAACTCAAAAAATGGCTTGAACAGTATGTGAGGTGATATGCTTCCAAATGAGTGTAGAATAACCAATGTGCTAGGGGTAATACGAAAAGCAGTCGGATGCAATTACACCTTTCTATCCTAATCAAATCATCATCAAACAAGTACCCTTAAGCTGGCTCCAAACTTTTCTTAGTCTTACGATAAATATAATTTGGGTAAATAGATCGTTTGGCAAAACGGTTTAGCTTATCGCTATTGATCATTTTATGATAGACTTGTGGGGTCACGCCAAAATATTCATAAGTCGATCCATCGACAAATGTGATTTCCAGCAACATGCCTTTGTGGTGATAGTCAGCAATTCCACCGTTGTTAATCGTTTCTGTGTAGGCTTCTAAATTGGACTCGATGGTTTCTGGCGCTATACTCACCAAAAAATGGTAACCATCAATAATCCTTCGGCTTTGTAATTCTGCTTCTACTTTTAAAGCTTCTCCATCTTGAAATTTATCAGGATGCCACTGCTTAACTAGTTCGCGGTAAGTCTTTTTCAAGGTGGTCAATTCGATTTCCTTTTCAACTCCAAAGAGTTTCTTGTATTCGTTTATGCGCTTCATGTGACGTTTTATTTGCGGGCGCAAAAGTACACCTTAATTTGACTTTAATCACTATCGGGTCTTAGCTTTATGTTGATGAGAATATTAAACTCCCACTGAGTAGAGCTTGCGCTGGTTTATCTGTAATCCTCCCTGCCTTTGCACAAACTCAAGCGACAACTCATACCCGCTTTTAGAAGCTTCTAAGTAACTTTTTACTTTATTGTGAACCCAGAACCAACAGCTACAGTTTAATCCGAAAATAGGATATTCATTGAAAAACAAAATCAATCTAGTCTGGATCAAAAGAGATTTGCGTACGCAAGATCATGAACCTCTGCAAGAAGCGGAAAGAGCTGGATTACCCTATTTGATCATTTACCTTTTTGAGCCCTCATTAATCTGCCATCCCGATACTTCAGAGCGCCATCTACAGTTTATTTACCAATCTATCTTGGAAATGAATTCAGCACTGGAAAAGTACAACCGAAAGGTCGATATTTTTCATTCCGAATTTGAAAGCGCTCTAAGTTTTATAAGTCAAGAATTTGAAGTCAGGCAAATCTTTAGCTACCAAGAAAGTGGCGTAGAGATCACTTGGAATCGAGACAAAAATATAAAGAGGCTATTAAATAAGACTGGAATTGAGTGGCGGGAATTTCAGCGGGACGGAATCCTGAGAGGTATCCGTAACCGAGATGGATGGGACAAAAGCTGGTATGTAAAAATGAGTGAACCCATCTTTCAAAACACCTATAGCAAGAATGAACTTCCATCTTTACAGCACCTTTTTGGATTAGAAAAAGGGCTTCAATCCAAACTTGAAAAATATGCTGATAACTACCAGCCTGCTGGAGAGTCAAATGCCTGGAGATACCTTAAATCATTTGCCTATAAAAGAGGAGCTAAATACAGCTATCATATCTCCAAACCATTAGAAAGCAGAAAATCTTGCTCGCGGATCTCACCATATCTCTCGTGGGGCAACCTCAGCATCAAGCAAGCTTATCAATACATCAAGAATCATGATAACTTCAGTAAGCACAAACGCTCATTTGGTGGATTTCTCACGCGCCTAAAATGGCACTGTCATTTCATTCAAAAATTTGAAGTGGAGTGTGCATACGAGAATAGTTGCATTAACAGAGGATACGAGTTGCTCGAGCGAGACGATAATCCAGACTTGCTTAATGCCTGGAAAGAAGGAAGAACAGGTTATCCAATGGTGGACGCCAATATGCGATGTGTGATTGCCACAGGATGGATCAACTTTCGCATGAGAGCCATGCTGGTTTCATTTCTTTGCCATCATCTGGATCAAGATTGGAGAAAGGGAGTTTACCACTTGGCCAATCAATTTTTAGATTATGAACCCGGCATTCATTATCCACAATTTCAGATGCAGGCAGGCACCACCGGCATTAATACTATCAGAATGTATAACCCTGTAAAACAATCTATGGATCACGATACTGAAGGGATATTCATCAAAAAGTGGGTACCGGAATTAACCATGGTACCTATAAACCACATCCATGAACCATGGCTAATGACAGAAATGGATCAAGCCTTCTGTGGTGTCAAAATTGGAAAGGACTACCCTGCACCTATCATCAATCTTGAACAGTGCGCTAAAAAAGCCCGAAACAAAATCTGGGGACACCGAGAAAATGAAGCTGTAAAAACAGAAAGTAGAAGAATCATTGCTACACATACTAGAAATACTTAGCGATCAAGTCTGAAAAAAATTCCACCTGCTCCCCTCCAAGTGCACAACAGACGTCTCGCTAGGTGCAATGCCTGTGAGCCGTAATAACTACACCTTCTTATCAACTCATTTCAATACTGATGCGAATTCACCATCTAGGGACAATACCCCTTAAACTGCGATCACTACTATCCAATCTTAATTTAAAATGCACTCGAAAAGAGGTTTGTTATCAAATTCATAACTTGGATTGATTGCGGTATTTAAACCCGAACTGAGCAAAATATTTTTTGAAATAGTCTTTTAATTATGAATTTCACTCTAAACTGAGGATTTTCGAATTGTTAATTCTGAAGGTTCTTTTGAAGACGAAAAACACTAGGTTTAAGATGAACTTGACAGGCTTGAGTCAGGTAAGTCAAAACCGTATTCCATAGAGAAAATGAATGGGTTGATATGGTAGGAATGGACAATTATAGCGATACGGGAAGAGATGGATATGACCTTGAAGCTGCTACAAGGAAATTGAAAATAGTATCTGATTATGCCCGAAAGCATAAAAAATTAGCAGCATTTACAGAAACTGGCTTGGAGTCATTCCCGAATGAAAAATGGTGGAAAGAAACAAAATTGTCAAATGGGACTGGGTTAACAAAAAGGAAGATATCATTTTACAAAATCCAGAATGCACTTCAAATCATGGTTCAAAAGCGACTCCGCAATTGAGTGCAGATCTTTTTGGTGATTGGCGTGAGGAAGTGATGTGGAGAACTTCTGATAATAAAAATCTACGGATTTATTCAACGCTACATCCGAGCAATTACCGATTCTGTACTTTGATGCATGATTCACAATACCGTGCAGCATTTGCCTGGCAGAATGTTGGATATAATCAACCTCCTCATCCTAGCTTTTTTTGGGAGAAGGACGGAAAGTAAACCCGATAAAAATTACCGAATAAAAACTACCTGCTTGGGAAAAAGCAATCCTCCACTCAAAAAGGGATTTGCCGTATTGCAGGTTGATGAAATATAATTCTGCTTTTATATTAGTATTAGCTAATACACGGCTTTACCGAAATCTATTTGACTGTAAGTTGCTAACTTCCTCATAAATTTATCAACAGGTTTCACTTGGTGGGAGGATAGCTATTAAATTCTAAGCTTAGAACCAGGGCAGTTACTTTGCATTCATTTAAAAGAACCTTGGCACTTAAATAAACCCATTCAATAGTCCGTGACAAGGCGGATATAATAACTAAATAACAACTTAAATTTTTCACGTATGGAAGGCTTGATAATGAATTATCCACTCACCACGAATACGATTCTTGAGTTTGGAAACAGCGTTTATCATCATAAAAAAATAATAACCCATTTACCAGATGGAACACGACATGAGTATCGTTTTGGGGATCTGTATAAACGGTGTAAAAAGTTGGCCAATGCGTTGACTCAAAAACTAGGAATCACGAAAGGTGACATAGTTGGTACTTTCGCCTGGAATCACGCTCCTCATGTAGAATTGTACTATGGCATATCTGGTATCGGAGCTATTTGTCATACGATCAACATCAGATTATCAAGTCAGCAAACGGAATTCGTAATCAACAATTCTGAAGACAAAGTAATCTTTGTGGATGCCACGCTAGTTCCACTAGTAGAAAAGATTGCAAGTAAGCTTGAAACTGTAACCTGTTTTGTACTGATAAATGCCCCCTCAAATTTCAAAACAACCTTACTTAATACAATCCATTATGAAGATTTGTTGGCGAACGAATCTGAGGAATTTGAATGGCCTGCATTAAATGAAAAAGACGCTTGCGGCATGTGTTATACCAGCGGAACAACAGGCTTACCAAAAGGTGTGTTATATTCTCACAGGTCTACGTATTTGCATGCATCTACCATTTTATCACCCAATGCCGGAAATTATAGCAATCAGGATACAGTTTTATTAGTGGTGCCACAATTTCATGTAATGGCCTGGGGATTTCCTTATTTATGTCTCTTGTCTGGATCAAACATGGTCCTACCCTCTTCAAATTTACAGCCTGAATCTATTATTAAAATTCTGATAGAAGAGAAGGTGAATAAGGCAAATGGAGTTCCTACTATTTGGTTGGGTGTATATCATGAGATGAAGAAGAATCCACCAAGAGAAAAACTAGCACTTGAGGAATATATTGTAGGTGGTTCTGCCCTGCCCAAAAGTCTGATTGAAGGTTTCGAAAAAGATTTTGGAATAAAGGGGGTTCAAGCCTGGGGAATGACAGAAACATCACCCTTGGGTACGGTCTGTAGACTACAACCAAAGCATGCCCATTTATCAGATAACGAAAAGCTTAACATTCGCGCCAAACAAGGTATTGCTTTTCCAGGTGTGGAATTAAGGATTATGACAGATGAAGGGACATTGGCACCCACCGATGGTAATGCCATGGGAGAACTACAAATAAAAGGGGCGTGGGTTGTTAATTCCTATTTTAAAACTAATAATTTAGATAGTTTTACTGAAGATGGTTGGTTTAAAACTGGTGATGTAAGCACTATCGATGCAGATGGTTATATGGAAATTAAAGACCGCACAAAAGACCTTATAAAAAGTGGAGGCGAGTGGATTTCCAGTGTTGCCTTAGAATCTGCATTAATGGCTCATCCCAAAATAAAAGAAGCCGCAGTGATTGCTATACCAGACGAAAAATGGGTGGAAAAACCCTTGGCTTCAATAGTCTTGGTGAATGATGAAGATAAAATTTCAGATGAAGAATTAATTGAATTTTTATCGAGAGACTTTGTGAAATATCAGATTCCCAGAGACTATGTTTTTATAAATGAAGTACCAAAAACAAGCGTGGGTAAATTTGATAAAAAAGAGATTAGAAGACTCTTTGCTGAAGGAAAACTTATTTGAATAGAATAACTGGTAATTAGATTAGAATTTAAAGAATCTGATTATCCGCAATGATGCAAGTGTCCATATTTTCTTTGATTTAGCAGACGGAAAACCCGCCACAGCGAGGCATGCCGATGACGGGTGACCCAAGTAGCGTAATTGCTTAAGTTCACCCAATTCTATGATGCTTTTGTCTCCTCACTGGCAGTAATACACCAAATGGCCTCGTCTTAGTTCGGCATGCTCACTACTATTGGCTAGGCCACCGGTTTAAGAATATGTCAAGGGGGAGGGAAAAGTAAGGCTTCGCTGCGCTTTTCCCTCCCCTCAAGAACCATTATCTCCGGACACCGAGCAGTTAGTTCTGCTGAGCTAGTCGAAGTATGCCGAGGTGCTGATGAAATTTAATTTGGCTAGTGGCAAGATTCTGCATAATCATATAGTCTTTTTTCACTAGAGTTGACTGGCATGCCAACCTCTCAAATTAAAATATGAACCTCAACCTGGTGTTGCATACCGTCATCTTTTAGGGGAAGAATATTTCCTTTGCCCTGCTCATTTGCCATTTTCCACCATGATCCTTCACTATTTTTCTCCTGAAATACTTTGATAGTATAGCCTGTGCTTTTGAAACAGTAGTTAATCGTAACTGACGGCCATTCTTCAGGATAACATGGTGTAAATTTAAGTTTGTCTACCTGGAGTTCCATTCCCAGAAGGGAACCAATAATAAATTGATTCATCCAGCCTGAGGAGCCGGTGTACCAAGTCCATCCGCCACGGCCCCGATGTGTTTCATTGGCGTAAACATCCGCAGCCATCACATAAGGCTCCACTTTGTAAATCTGTACATCCTTCTGATTTAAGGCATGATTTACAGGTTGTACCATACTAAAGAGTTCATAGGTTGTTTTCCTGTCGCCCAGCGCTGCAAAGGCCATTAAGGTCCAGATGGCTGCATGGGAATATTGTCCGCCATTTTCCCGTACCCCCGGTACATACCCTTTTATATAGCCCGGATTCAAATCAGATTTATCAAAAGGTGGATCAAGAAGCTGGATTATTTTCATATCTCTATTAACCAGATATTTATTTACTGAATCCATAGCTTGATTTCTTCTTTCTTCCGGAGCAGCATTTGTCAAAACAGACCAGCTTTGGGAGATGGCGTCAATGCTGCATTCTTCATTTACTTTCGATCCAAGAGGTGTTCCGTCATCGAACCAGGCGCGTTTATACCATTCACCGTCCCATGCAGATTTCTCGATATTGGATTGTAGCTTAACAGCCTCCTTTTTACAGGTTTTCGCAAATTCGCTATCACCATAGTTACTAGCGACTTTCTCAAAATTGGAAAGAATGTCATAAAAGAAAAATGCCAGCCAGACGCTTTCTCCTTTTCCTTCATTTCCTACCTGATCCATGCCGTCATTCCAGTCGCCAGACCCGATTAATGGCAAGCCATGTTCTCCAAAACGGAGACTATGTTGTATGGCGAGACGACAATGGTGGTACAGATCAGCAATCAAACTTCCACTCATCGGTAAATCATAGAGAGACTCCTCCCCTTCATCCAATCGCCTGGATTCCAAAAATCCAGCTTGCTCTTTCAGTATCTCCATGTCACCGGTAGCATTCAGATACCTGTAAACGACAAATGGTAACCATAAGAGATCGTCAGAACACGTTGTACGCACACCTCTTCCTTGAGGAGGATGCCACCAATGCTGAACATCTCCTTCTTTAAACTGCCGGGAAGCATTTAGCAGTATCTGTTCCCGGGCAAATTCAGGTTTATTGTGTAATAAGGACAAAACATCCTGAATCTGGTCTCTAAAACCAAAGGCTCCTCCGGATTGATAGAACCCACTGCGGGCAAATAACCTGGAAGCGATGGTTTGATAGGTAAGCCAACCATTGGCGAGAAGATTCAACGCCTCATCAGGGGTCTGAACCTGAACCGTATTTACTATCCCATTCCAGTATTCATTTATCTGGTCAAAAGATTGACTAATTGTACTCAGGTCCGAAAAGTCCTGAATGAGCTTAATAGCTGCAGCCGTATCTTCACCACTGCCAATCAGGAAAACAAGCTCTCTTTCTTCTCCTGGCAGCAAATTGAATTTTCCCTGCAAACCGGCGCAGGTGTCATGTCCTGCACCGATTCTTCCTCTGAGATCCTGTCTGAATAAAGCCTGAGGATTTGAAAGATTTCTGTTTCTGCCAATAAACTTCGACCGGTCGGTGGTATAACTATACTTACCTGCACCAATAACTTTAAAAAATGCCACTCGATTGGCAAAAGCATCGTTGTACCTATTGCGAAATAACAAGGCTCCGTTCTGCACATCATACTCTGAAAGAATATGCATGTTGGTTTTAGAGCGAATATCGCCTAATACAATTTCCAGGTATCCTGTAGCCGAGAGTTTACGCAGATGGTCAGTTTTATTTTGTATCGTAAGCACTACAAACTTAACGGGCGCCTCTTTGTCCACAAACACTTTCATTTTGGAAAATATACCGTTTTCTATATGTTCATAGCTGGTATAACCAAAGCCATGAGTAGTGATATAATTCCCTTCACCTTTTGCAGGAAAAGGCGTCGGTGACCAAAATAATCCTGTTTCTTCATCGCGAAGGTAAAAAGCTTCACCACTGGTATCCGTTACTGGATCATTATGCCAGGGAGTAATACGGTATTCATGTGCATTCACTGCCCAGGTGTACGATGAGCCACTTTCAGAAACCACTGTTCCCAGAGTAGGATTTGCAATGATATTTACCCAAGGTGCAGGGGTGGTTATTTCATTATCGATATGTATCTTATATTCTTTTCCATCAGCCGTAAAACCCCCAGTTCCATTGAAGAATTTTAGATCTGTTGGCATCATTAAATTTTCAAGACTTATGTTTCCAGCAGCTTGGGGTTTGATTTCTAATAATGGGGATGAACCTATCTCCCTGTATTGTCCTGATATTTGCTCTGATAAGGAGCCATTATTATCGGTAATAATTATTTTGGCTACACTTTCAAATAAAATGCGGTCCTCTGAGGATATTTGATCAGAAGATTTTACATATATTTTTCCGGGAACATGGCTGGTCAAGACGTTGACGGCAGAAATCATTCCTAAGATCTGATCTTGTAATTCATGTCGGTATGAACCATGATCCTCGTTCCAGATCACAAGATCTACGGTCAATCCCTTTAATTGCCAATAACTGTGAGCCTTGATCATTTGCGTTACCAAATCAAGGCTTTCCAGGTTAAATATTTGTACAAGCACAATAGGCAGGTCGCCTGAAACTGAATGACTCCAGAGTCCGGATTGTCCTCTGAAATTGCTTTTGATCACTGCCTCATTGGCGCGCAAAGCTGGATTAGAATAAATAACCGACGCCGCTAATTTTCCAAATAATTGTGCATCTGCTTCTGTTGCGTTAATCTGTCGTAATAATACCTGACTATGAGTCCAGGATAGATCCAAGGCGCGTTTTTTAAGATTCTTATCCCTGTATTTATGCATGAGTGCTTCGCTCTCTTCGCGACTATCACTTATTCCATATATAAGGTCGATGGTAGCAGTCTTATATGGCTTTATGGTTATACGGTATTTGGTAGCCATTACTGGATCCAAAACAGCTCCCTGATTACCAGCTAATTTTCCTGCATCCAGTGCCTGTGGATTGGCTAATGTTCTCCCTCTACCAATAAACTTCATCCGGTCTGTTTCGAAGGAAACTTCTTCCACTTCTGCTCCATATGCATCCGTTAAATGGAAAAAATGAGGTGGAAATTCATCTTTGGATCGGGGTCTCCTTGTGCCAAATATGGCGTTGCATTCTGGCTGTATCTCTGTTTGAACGAACAGGTTACTAAATGCAGGATGTGCCTCGTCTGAAGCTTGGGAGGCCAAAACAATCTCGGTGTAACTGGTGATCTCCAGAACTTTGGCAACCTGTGACCGATTGGTAATTTTAATTTTTCTTATTTCTACATTATCTTCAGGAGATACCACAATCTGGGTTTTGGTTTCAAAACCGAAATCCTGCCTGTGGAACTCGATTGTCCCCGGGGAAAATATAGTCTCATAATTTTTGGAAGGCTTAAGGGTGGGATGGTAGGTATTAGACCAGAAATTTCCACTGTCGACGTCTTTTATATAGCAAAATATTCCATAATTATCCTTAATGGCATCTTCCCGCCACCTGGTTACAGCTAATGTTTTCCAACGGCTGTATCCTCCTCCTGAATTTGTTACCATTACCTGGTAATTTCCATTGCTAAGTAATTGCAATTCTGGTACTGGAGTATTTGGGGTATTTGTAATTCTTAATTTCGTATCTGCTACGGCAGTATGTATTTCGGTACCTTTGGCTGTATGCGCATAAAAGATAGATTTCTTTGGAATACGTTCCTGCAATAGAAGCATGGTCGCCTTAAAGCGCAATTCCGAAGCAAATCGATTTTGCATAGGTTTGTTTAATAAAACATACGCAAAGGATAAAAATCCCATCCCTTGGTGGTGAGCCATATAAGAATTTATGATTACGTGGTTTTCGCCACGAGGCATCCTTGATTTGGTATAATCAATCGCTTCGAAAAAACCATATTCACCTACAAAACCTTGCTCCGTCAAAAGTTTTAAATTAGATACTGCTTTTTTCGGAGATACCATTAATGCCAGCATTGTGGCGTATGGCGCTATGACCAAGTCATCCTCCAATCCACGTTTTAGCCCTAATCCGGGCACCCCGAATGCCTGGTATTGATAATTCAGACTGGTATCAACACTGTTATAGCCGGATTCTGAGATGCCCCACGGAATATCATTCTTTTTAGCATATTCGATCTGCCGCTTTACCATTGAAATATTGGTAGCATGCAGTAAGGTGTTTTCATAAGTTGGCATTACCAATTGCGGCATCAAATATTCAAACATAGATCCGCTCCAGGACAACAGGACAGGTCCGCCTTGCGAATCGGTGAGCAAACGACCTAAGGAGAACCAGCTTTCCTGTGGCAACAATCCCTGTGCAATACCTACAAAAATGCCCATCCTAGCTTCCGAAGCAAGCATATCATAAAAGCTATCATCTCTTCTCAACTCATCCACATTATAGCCTATCGAAAGATGACTGGTGTGTTTGTCCAGTAAAAAATCATATTCCACAATGCTCAATTGTTCAAGTTGCTCGGCCAATTTCTCGAAAAGGCTGAGTTTTTCCGGTATAACATCTATCCTGGTTTTCAAAGCAGCTTCTACTTTTAACAGCCATTCAGCATCATACTCATTACTTGTTTCTTTTTTGTATTGATTTATCTGTTGACTCAACTCACCGTTTATTTCCCAGAGTGACAGAAAAGAATGATTAAAATCTAAAGTTGATAAACTGGTAAATGATTGGGGAATGGGTAATAGATTCAGCCAGGGAATTTGTCTGTACAAATCTTCTCGGATGTTTTCAATTTGGGTTTTTAATTTAAGCATCCATTTACCCGTTTCCGTATTTTCATCATACCCGGTAATTTGGTCGCTGAGAATTGCCAGATCATCTAAATTTCTTTTTATTACTGACAAGGAATTATCTTTTTCACTAATAGCATCATCCAGTAAACTTTCTATATTTTCTATATTTTCATCGCTTTCATCTTTCAGCAAATCCTGAATTAATCCTACTGTCGAGCGAAGGCCAGTATAGCTTTCAGGATTGAAAATGGGATTGGATCTAAATGCTATAATGCCTTGTCGCAAAATAAGAAGATGCCCCACCAGATTTCCACTATCGACCGTGGACACATATGCCGGTCTCAGAATTGATAAGGAACGGGTATCATACCAATTGTAGAAATGGCCCTTGTAGCGGTCCATTTTATGTAATGTTTTGAGCGTGTTCACGCATCTCAAAAGCATTTCCTCCATGACAATATATCCAAAATCATACGCTGTAAGGTTCGCCAGCAAAGAGAGGCCAATATTGGTGGGCGAAGTACGGTGTGCGATTACCCGATCAGGATGTTGCTGGAAATTGTCTGGCGGCAGCCAGTTTTCTCTTTCATTTACAAAATATTCAAAAAAGCTCCATGTTTTTCTAGCCGTTTTATGAAGAAATAGCTTTTGGGTCTGGCTAAGGTCGGGCGCATCTTCTTTTTCTGTCAGACTTAATCTCCAGGCAATAGAAGGTGAAACAAACCATAAAATTAAAATAGGAATGGAAACAAAAAAGGCCGGGGAATTCGAGTACAGAAATAGTATAAGACAAAGAAAAGCAAGTACCGGACCTATCCACATTTTTTGGGAAATAAACCAGATACTGTTTTTTGATTGACGCGAAGCAGTGGCAGATGGAGTCCATTCCAACAATTTTTTACCGCTTATGAACATTCTCCAGTTGGTTCGGAGGATAGCATCTGTAAACCGGTAGGCTTCGTATGGCAGTACAGCTATTCCAAACATAAAGCGCAATAATACTTCCTTGACAGAACTACCTATTTCGGAAATATGGGCTTTAAAATCTAAGTCTTCAGGACGGTGAAACAACTGCAGGAAAGCTGCCGCCAATACAGGTAATAAGATAATATTGGTAACGGCAAGTGTCCAAAACCAGGGCTCGGGTAGCACAGACCAGCCTAGAACTAAGATTAATAAAAGAGAAATGGGCAACAAACTTCTACGCAGATTGTCTGCTATTTTCCATCGGGACAAAATGGAAAGGTTATTTTTGACCCACTTTCCATTGCCATTTTTCACAAATGGCAATATCCAGGCTGCTATTTGCCAATCGCCCCTGATCCAGCGATGATGTCGCTTAATATCCGCTTCATAATTGGATGGATTGCTTTCGTATAATACTACATCGCTTAATAGTCCGGATCGGGTATAGCATCCTTCTAATAGATCATGGCTAAGGATACGGTTGTCAGGAAAACGCTCGCCTACAACTTTTTCAAAAATGTCAACATCATAGATGCCTTTCCCAATAAAAGAGCCTTCTTCAAAGATATCCTGATAAACATCAGAGGACGCGCGAGTGTAAGGGTCTATGCCTTTCATATCCCCTTGCAGACGCAAATAAAGAGATGTTTTACTTTTAGGAAAATCTGAGGCTACTCTTGGTTGCAGAATTCCATAGCCCTCCACCACTCTTTTTCTTCCTTCGTCATACAATGCGCTGTTTAAGGGATGCGCCATTGTAGCTATTAATTTCCAAGCTGCATCTCTTGGAAGCTGCGTGTCTGAATCTAGTGAGATTACATATTTTGTGTTTTTGAGAACTCCATATTCTCCAACAATTCGGCTAAAATCATTGCTATCCCCATCTCTTAAGAGCCTATTCAGGGCAGAAAGCTTGCCCCTTTTTCGCTCATATCCCATCCACTTACCTTCTTTAGGATTCCATTTTCTCGCTCGGTGGAAAAGATAAAAAATATCCGGCTGCCCGGCTTGGTTGTATTTCTCATTCAATTGTTCAATCCGTTCACTTACCAAATTGAGCAACGAACGATCATCCGGCATTGTCTCTGAGTCTGCATCCGTAAAATCGGTTAGGAGACTGAAGTGTAAATTTTTCCCCCGGTTTGCTAAAAAACGAATTTCGAGCGCTTCCACGTTCTCTTCAATTTCATTTTTACCCGAAAGCATTGATGGAATGGTTACGAGGGTACGGTATTCAAAAGGGATGTCTTTTGAAAAATCGAGTCTGGGTAAAATTTTTGGTTTTATCCAAATAGTTGCCAGCCAGTTGGTAAAGGTAATAGCCAAATGAGCGGAGCCAGCTATACTTAACAGTCCCACCAGTATCAGAACTTGCCTGCTAAAATCTCCATAGATCAAGGCTACCGAGAGCATCCCCACAGCGAAGGCGAATGTAAAAATTGATATGGAAGATAGGTAAATGAAAACTGGCCTTTTCCGCATGAAACTGTTCAGACTTTGTTTTATCGTAAAGCGCATCTGCGCAGCTTCCTTTAATTGATAAAAGCCTTTTCCAATCAAGTAATACCCCACGTGTCTTTCTCTGGGATATTGCACATCCTCTATATCGGGTCTTTTGGTTAATTCAATAGTTTTTTCTGCAATTTCTGTTTCAGAAAAAGGGCTGTGCAGTGCAACAGTTTCAATCACATGCCTGTATCTGTCCCGTGTAGCAAAATCCAATTGAAGGTAAGTACCTGTTATTTCATCCCGTAATATTTGCTCTACAATGCTGGAGCCTTCTACAAATTTGCGCCAGTCAGTTGAGCCGATGAATCGCAATGTGCCAATGCTATTTTTAACGGATACTTGATCTGCAGCCTGTTTTTGATTTTCGTGCCAAACCAAGTCAGTACCGGCTATTCCTTCCTTGGATAATTGTTGCTCGAGCCAGCTTAGCGGTAAAGCGAAGGTGGGCCCCTTTCCCTGTAGTTTGCGTGTAAATCCCGCGACAAATGGACTATTTAAAACCGGCTTTGATCTTGCTAAATCAGCGATCGTCAACACCAGGTCAGCTGGATCTTTCTTAACTGTTTCGATCATTTGATCGCTCCAATAATCTGCAAGGTTATTGTCAATCATGTCAAGAGCTGATTTTTCAGCAATCCTTCTTAGATTTTCTATAACGGCAAGTTTCATCATGATCGGGATAGCCCATAATTCTCCCAGAGTCAGAATTTTTTCTGATTGATAAGCGGCGATAAAACTTTTCAAACCATTCGAGTCAACGTGGCCATCACTGTGAGCAATTATTTCTAGAGCGATATCGTAAACCCTGGGCATATCGCTTGAATTTCCATTGGCCAGATAGGGCAGGCCTTCGCTATATTTTTTGGGCAGGTGCTTTTTAGCAGTTACAATTTGCTCTTCGATTAAATAGAAATTATCCAGGAGCCATTCTGCTGCAGGTGTTATTGACTGGCCGGATTGAATGCTTTCAACAAGCAGATTGCGTACCTCTACCAGGGTTTTTTCATTGTCATCCAACCTTTTTAAAAGCTTATCGTTCCGCTTGCCTTTTAATATCTTATGAGACCGTGCCACTATTCCGGCATGGACTTTCATTTGATTGAAATTGTATAATTCTGATCGTATAGGATCCGCGGTCGTTAAGTTTGAAAATGAGTCATCCATTTGAAAATATTCCCGCATGCGAGACAGCATTTCGAAAACTGTAGTGTTTTTAACCTTCATATTCAAGTTGGTGTAATTTGCAAAAACGAAAACAAATGATAGTCAAAATATTTTCAATTATCTAATAGTACTGATACTGGTGTGGAAAGTGTTGGTGTAATCAGCTAGTTCCAAATGTCACCTATATTTTCTCATTCAACTGTTTTTTATCAAATTCCTAGTTTTCCTCTTAGGCGATAGTTAAACTCAAAGTGCGCGATATGATTCTTGAAAAAGGCCTTTGGTCATAAGGACAATTCAAGAGGGATGATCTACAAATTGTTAATTCTGAAGTCTCTTTCGAAGCAGACAAATGCTACGTTCAGGATGAACTTAAAAGCCTTGAGCTTCTTGAGTCCAACTTGCACTCCATTGGGCACATGCATGAGATGCTTGAAAACACGATTAGCCAAAATGAGAATTTAATTTCGCTATTCTTTTATTCAAAAACGCCATAGATAAGTAGGCGATATCGCATAGTCCCTCATTTCAAGCCCATAACCGATTAGCACTTTTGCTGCAACTTCTTGAAAATTGTCACGATCTACAAATACAACTTTTCTTTTCTAGCAGGGAAAAGAGCCATGTTTCTAAAACCGGCTCTCTTGACAAACGAGGCGATCTCAACTAGTAAACTTTATTTCTGAAAAGATATAATTCAACTCGCATGCCTTTAATTGGCCAGAGAGTCTATGAATCAATACTAAATTGGTATTGATATTACGGTTTTGTTGCAAAATAAGCCTCAACTCCAGAGGTCTTCCAATAGAACATAAGTAGAACACATTATAGTCATGCACGAAGTCCTTCTATTAAGCTTGGTACTAATTACCTTTCTTACCTAAACTAACATCCAGAAAATTGGCTTAAAATTAGCTAAGAGGAATTGGCACTTCATAGTTGATCTCTTTCTCGCTTCAATTTCTAAAATGAACTCAAAAACATTTCTTTTACTCTTCTTTTTCTTGATTTCAGCGGCCTACGGCCAAGCCCAAACAGAAATCACCGAGCAAATCAAAACTGATCGAGACAATCAGCTCAAGGAACTGAATGAAAAGCTGAAAAACAATGAGGAGATCGTCAATCGTCTCACCGAAAAACTCGCGGCCACTGACAACAAAACCTCATCCGATAAAGAGAAAATCGAAGACTTGGAAAAACTCCAATTTGCGCTCGATAATAGACTCAAAATATTGGAAGAAGCCCCAAAAACTAAGATCAATCTAAACGGGCAACTGGCTTTTACCGAACTACTCAGCATACAGCGGGATATTCAACCGCTTGAATTGTTTCTAACTTCTCAATCATTTTTTGAACAGCTGGGAAGTATCGGCAAAATCCAACAATACAAGTCCTTTACCAGCTGGAAAAGTGAATTTGACAAATGGTATGAAAAAGACGGGAAAACAGATGCGATGACCGGCTTGCTTCAAAACTCGCTAACTTTAATTTCAACTGCCTCTTCTGTGGTACCGCTCTATGGTACTATGGTAAATACCGCCATCTCTGGGGTCACGGGCTTGATGGGAACACTGGGAAAAAAAGAAAAGGATCTCTACGACAAAACTCCGGAAATGCTTAGAATTTTGACTATTTCCAGTCAGTTTGAACAACAGAAGTCAATCATCGACCACGAATGGAAGCTGATCAATCAGGAATTGGAACAACTACAGAAGGAAAACACGCTTTTGCTGGATGAGCAGATGAACTACTTTGACATCAGTAAGCAGCGCTACGAAAGCAGGTATTTAAGAGCCACATTGGACTCAGAGCGGGAACAGTTTAAAAATGAATGCAGAAAATCGATTTCAGATAAAATATCAACAATAGACAAATCCCCGGAGACCAAGGGCAAATGGCTGGGTCAGGTGGAAACTTATATGTACAAAGTGCAGTCTTTGCGATTGAGATTTGGGCAGCTCACCGCTCGTATGCTGGCAAATATCGATCAATACGAGTCACTTTTGGGAAGCTATTCTGATTCAGGGAAATTCCCATTAGAGTTTACCTCGAAAATCATCGCTATGAATACCCCGCTGAACAATCTGAGGAATAAATTTTACTCCAGCTTCAACCCTGCCAAGTATGTGGAGGACTCTGCGGTGATGTATATCGAGCGACAGTGAATAGATTAGAAAACCCTAAAAAATGGCAGAACTCACCAGAAAGATTAATTAAAAAAAACTAATTTATTCTGACGAAAACTAGAATTAAACGACCCTTCATGAAAACAAAATTCAAAATAGGCGATGAGGTAAGCTGGAACTCAGAGGCAGGAAGAGTTTCAGGAACCATTATTAAGATTCATAAGAAAAATTTTGACTACAAAGGTTACACTCACCATGCTACAGAAGAAGAACCTCAGTATGAAATCAAAAGCAGCAAAACAGATCATATTGCAGTTCACAAAGGTTCGGCTCTTACAAAGAGTGAAAAAGGAATTGAGATTACAACGAACCGCTAGCACTAGGTTGCGTCAACTGGGCTGAAATCACCTATTACATTCAACCCTAGATTAAACTATTTTTCAAAAACAATCTCCAATCCTTTCCACTCGGACTTTGTATCTTAATGCAGTGAAAAAATTTATTATTCCAGCTATCGCATTCCTTATTTTTGTAGCCGGGCTTATTTCGCTTATGCTACCATTTATCCCATTAGGTTGGTTGCTGATCGCACTTGCTTCCTTGCTTATGGCGCCGTATTTCAAATTCATGCGGAAATTCATAGGCTGGCTGGCGAGAAAAGACACTACCGGCTTTGTGGAAAAAGCAGGTGAAAAGGCATCTGACTTATACAAATGGGCTGGCAATCGCAAAAGAGCAGAAGAACTGGAGGACATTATTAAAGATAATAGCCAGGATTCCAAAAGCTCTAATACTGATGCTGACTGAACTCACCTCCAACACAGGCTTGGGGTGCTATGTTTTGGATTTAATTGCGCCATTTTTGGATAGAAGAAAAATTGTAAATCAATGAAAATAAGTCTACTACTGCTTAGTCTTCTTCTTTGTTCGATATTTTATACGAACAATAAGGAGCCTAATGACCGGTACATTTTTTTCCTTCACAACCGATTTCTAGAAGAGCACGATTTTGATGAACTGCATCCTGAATTTGGGCGAACAGAGTACACGGAAATTATTGCTGAATTTGAAAAAAACGGCTTCAAAGTTTTTAGTGAAAAAAGAAACGGGAATGTGAATGCGAGAGAGTACGCTATCGGAATTGTAAATCAAATTGACAGCCTACTAAAACACGGAATCGACACTAGTAAAATAACAATAATAGGGACTTCCAAAGGTGGATATATTGCTCAATACGTTTCGACCTTGGCTAATAATCCGGATTTAAACTTTGTCTTCATTGCAAGCTTTAGGAATGAAGACATTGAGAATTTGCCTGAAATCAATTTTTGCGGGAATATTCTAACGATTTATGAAAAGTCAGATTCTTTTGGCGTTTCGGCGGTTAAGCGAAAAGTAGCGTCCACCTGTGAAATAAAGAATTTTAAGGAAATCGAGTTAAATACGGGGTTGGGGCACGGATTTTTGTTCAAACCTTTAAAAGTATGGATGGAACCCTCAATGAAATGGGCAAGCGAAAATTACACGTTGGAATAATTTAATGGAGCTATCGCTCCTTGATAAAACACTACCTCTAGTAAGAGGTAATAGAAGCACTTGTTTTCAACTTTGTATTGCTTATTAGCGTCGGTTTCTTGATTCTTCAAAACCTACAAATGCCTGTTAAAGATGCAAGTAAAGCTGACTACAATCCTCTATCATTTTGGTATTACCCTTGGGGAAGTCTGTCATCCATAAAGGAATAGATATTTTCGCACGAAAAGGAACGGAAATTAATTCCTCATTCTCTGGAATTGTATTGTACTAAGGAGAAATAAGTATTGGGGGGAAAGTGGTACTTATCCTCGGCCCCAAATGGCGATTACATTACTTTACACATTTGGAAGAATTGAAAACTTCTTCTTTAAACTTTGTACATGTGCAGTCAATTATTGGAACTGTGTGAGCAAGTGGAAATGCGGCCCGGAAACCTACTCATTTGCACTATTCAATCTTGACAATAATCCCTTACGTGTGGAGTATTGATTCTGACACTCATGGTTGGAGCCAAATGGTTTATTTAAAATCTGTTACGTATTTAGAGCAATGAAAAGGAATTTGCTTGAGTAAAGCTCTCCTTTCAATCTTTATTTTTATCTCTCTCCTCGTTGTCAACGGTTTCTTCCTGAGGGTCATTTTCCCTATCGTTTTCCCGTTCCGCCTTTTTATAATCTTCCTTTTTGGGAGGTCTGGCACCTTCTGAATTACCGGGAGTTTTTCGAGTGGTCCCCTTATCTACATCGTCTTTCTTTTTGCCAAGTGAGCTGAATAATTCAAGGTCAGTTAGGCTGTTATTGATCGTAAGCATAATTAAATTGATATAGGTTGACTTCATAGTTACCAACTATCATTCCAGCCTATTTCAAAAGCCGGTAAATTATTTTTGCCTAATCTGTGGCAAATTCCACCATCCTATTATGTGTGGCATCATTCAAGCATAAAACAGGAAAACTAGGATGGTAAGTAAGAGTATAAACTGTCTTTACTCCATTTAAAAGATCCAAGCTGATTATATGAAAGCATCTGACTTATTTATCAAGGCACTCGAAAATGAAGGTGTGAAGTATATTTTTGCCGTACCTGGGGAAGAAAATCTCGATATGATTCAATCCATAAAAGAATCTTCTATTCGATTAATTGTAACACGTCATGAGCAAGGAGCAGGTTTTATGGCTGCTACCTATGGTCGCCTATCTGGACATCCGGGCGTATGCTTATCTACCTTAGGTCCAGGTGCTACCAATCTCGTTACTCCTGCAGCTTTTGCGCAACTGGGAGGCATGCCCATGGTAATGATAACAGGACAGAAACCTATCAAAGAAAATAAGCAAGCAAAATTCCAAATAATAAACGTGGTGGACATGATGCGCCCACTTACCAAGTACACCAAGCAGATTGTAAACAGTGAGAATATTGCTTCTCAAATCAGAGAAGCATTTCGGCTGGCAATAGAAGAAAAGCCAGGTGCAGTTCACTTAGAATTCCCAGAAGATATTGCGCAAGAGGAATGTAATTTTAAGGTTTTCGAACCTATTGGCCACCTTATTCCCAAAGTTGATCCGAGAGCTATTGATGAGGCAGTTAAAATGATAACAGCTGCAAAGAAACCGCTTTTGCTAATTGGAGCAGGAGCTAACAGAAAAGAGACTTGCGACTCATTACGCAATTTTGCTAATCGAACAGGTATTTATTTTCTCACCACCCAAATGGGCAAAGGTGTAATCGATGAACGTGCGCCTAACTACCTGGGTACAGCAGCACTTTCAAGCGGTGATTTTATCCATGCTGCTATTGACAAGGCAGACCTCATAATCAATGTAGGTCACGATGTCATCGAAAAACCTCCTTTCTTCATGAAGTCAGGTGGCAAAATAGTAATCCACATAAATTTCTCTCCAGCCGAAATTGACCCTGTATATTTCCCCCAGCTAAACGTGGTAGGAGAAATTACAGATTCTATAAATCAACTTTCCCAGGCACTTCAGGTGCAGGAGCATTGGGATTTTAGCTTTTTTCAAAAGGTAAAGCAAGAAGCACTTTCTTCTTCTGAGAACTATTCGAAAGATGTGCGCTTCCCCATCCTTCCCCAGAGACTAGTGTATCTCCTTCGGAAAATATTGTCTTCTGAAGACATCATTACGCTGGATAATGGGATATACAAACTCTGGTTTGCACGTAATTACATTTGCCATCAGCCAAACACTTTACTTCTCGATAATGCGCTTGCAACTATGGGGGCGGGACTATCAGCGGCCATAATGGCCAAAATATTGAACCCTTCGAAAAACGTAGTGGCTGTATGTGGAGATGGGGGATTTATGATGAATTCTCAGGAGTTAGAAACTGCCATCCGCCTTCAATTAAATCTCACTGTGATTGTATTGAATGATAATGCTTTTGGAATGATCAAATGGAAACAGAAAGATATGGGGTTTGATGATTTTGGGTTGGATTACGGAAATCCTGATTTTGTAAAGTATGCTAAAAGCTACGGTGCTGGAGGTTTTAGGCCGGAGACTGATGAAGAATTTCAGGAGGTATTTTCAAAATGTCTAATTTCTCAAGGAGTAAATCTCATTGAATTAAGGGTGGATTATTCTCTCAATCATCAGCTATTGAATATCATGTTTAAAGAACAATCCTCGAAATTAATTAATGAAGGATAATAGAGACTCTCCATAAAAAAGAAGTTAATTTTAAAACTCCAACTATCTGAAAGATAGAAGTCCTTTTAAAAAAAAGTTTAAAAGGACCTCTACCTTAGTTTTAATGGATATAATTCTGAACGGAGTACTTTATTAGAGGAGACCACTAGAAAATAAAATATGGTTGGCAAGATTTGTTGCTTACGCTAAATCCTCAAAACCCTCAATTTCCTCTACAGGTACGCGCTTGATAAATTCATCGTAATAGGGGTTATCCCGATCAGAGTAAGTTCCATAAGCGTTTAACAGAAAACCCTTCTCATCTGCATCGCTATGAAGCAGGTAGATCACAGCCATATCAGATGGATCTGACTCACCCTCGAATCTGTAAACTTTGACGATTTTCAATTGCTCAGGTTTGTATATCGTATCCGAATCATCAAAGCTTGCCCCTGCACGCTCAATATTCAGTTCCTTACCATAACCTCTTCCTGGCAGAATATTCAATACCTGAGAATAGGTGGTCATTGATTTGGATGTACTCATGGTTTGTATGGTTTGGTGAAAAAAAAGCGAGCTATTCCCGCTACCCAGTAGAATACAAGTCCAAGACCATAACGCTTAACTTTTTCAAAATTCTACCAAAACTTATCCTTAAAAGAGTTTAGGGTATGATTTAAAAAATAATGCATCCCTCCAATTAAACTGAAATTATAGAAATGTGGTAAACTCACCCCCAAATGGGAAGGCATCGAGCTATATCTAGTGACCTCCATTTAGAGTAGATATTCAACTACTCCTCCTTCGTAATCTGATCCACCACCAATGCAATTGCACCGTCGCCTGTGACATTACATGCCGTACCGAAACTGTCCATAGCGATATAAAGTGCGATCATCAATCCGATCATCTCCTCACTGAATCCCAGCATGGATTGCAAGACTCCAATAGCCGCCATAATCGCACCTCCAGGCACTCCCGGCGCGGCCACCATCGCAACACCCAGCATAAAAATAAATCCGGCGAGCATACCAAAATCATAGGGCACTCCCTCCAATATCATCAAAGCCATCGCACAGGCCGTGATTTTCATAATACTTCCCGAAAGGTGAATGGTAGCACAAAGCGGAATCACAAATCCCGCGATCTTAGGCGAAACACCATTTTTCTCCGCTTGCTCCAAAGTAACTGGAATAGTAGCGGCAGAAGATTGAGTTCCCAAGGCTGTGAAATAAGCAGGCATCATATTGCCCAACAATCGCAAAGGATTCTTCTTAACTATAGCTCCGGTAATCACATATTGTAGCAAGAGTAAGAATATATGCATGGCGAAAATCACCCCTATAATATTCACGAATACAGAGAGTATGGAATACACCTGACCACTGAACGCCATATTCGCAAAAATCCCAAGGATAAAAATCGGCAAAAGAGGCACAATCACATTCTCGATCACCTGCATGATGATGGTCTCAAAATTCTTTACCACCTTCTTAAGCACAGAATTCTCCTGGTAAGAAAGCCCCAACCCAATCACAAAAGCCAATACCAAAGCAGACATCACGTCTATCACTGCCGGAATAGTAATACTGAAATAAGGGACTAGGTCTTTTCCTCCTTCCGAAATCTCAGCCGCTTCATTGATATGGGAAGAGAGAAGAGAAGGAAAAATAGTAGCGGAGGTGAAATAGCTCATAAAACCAGAAAAGATCGTGGATCCATACGCAATAGCCGCGGTAATCAAAAGTAATCTTCCCGCTCCCTTGCCCAGATCGGAAATGGCAGGCATGATCAGACCAAGTATAATCAGAGGAATGGCAAAGTTCAAAAATTGACCAAAAAACGAATTGAACGTGGCAAAAATCCTATTGATGGATTCCGGTAAGTAAAGGCCGAAAACGATGCCCATCACAATGGCGATAAATACTTTAAATAATAAATTGGAGAATAGACTCTTCATTCTTTTGACTGGAATTACTGTAGTTCAAGACACTATGCCTTAATTCGATTTTGAGATTGCTAAGATAAAAGGAAAGTGTCTTTAGCTTTGAGTAAGGTGAATTAAATTGAATCATATATAAAAACACCCCTCTCCCATTTCCTAAATTTAAACTTGCTATCTCAATATTTCAAAGGGATTTCCACCATGGTTTGATCCCAAGCAATCCGCATTACCGCTGCATTATTTCCCAGATCCTCAAATCGAATCGAAAAGGCTTCTACCACTTCAGGGAGTGATTTGGCCGGAACAGTAAATCTAACCACATCATTTTTTTCCTGATAACTGTATGCTCCCCAGTAATCCAGATCTGAATTCAGAATGATAGTCCATTCAGCTTCACCCGGAATTGCAAACATGGAATAGGCTCCTGCTTTTATATTTTTGCCTCCAAGCGTGACATCCTGATATGTTTTAAATTCCACGGCTTCATTGGCTCCTAGCCTCCACACCTTATCGAAAGCAGCCATTTTCCCAAAAACCTCTCTTCCATTCTTTGCTGGTCTACTGTAATACACTTTCACAATCGCCTTTTCTCCTTCCATACGATCATGGGCAAAATTATCCGGCAGGTAGGCTACATCCATTGGGCTTCTATCAAGAGATGGAAAATCTTGGGAATAAACAAGTGTAGAAAAACTACAGAAAATCAACAGGATAAAAATAAAGTGTTTCATAGAGATAGATTAGTATTAGATGTGAGGCAAAATAGTGAAATTCTGCCGCAGCCGATCCTCCATTCTTGTACATTGTCTGACTAAAGCATGACAAACACGACCTTTTAAAATAGTGCTTTTTTGACATAAATGGATGTAGCAATTGACTACTAGAGAATCCTTTCCTAAATCGGCCATGATATCAACTGACATGTTTACAGTAGGAGTCAGAAGAAACAGCCTTTTAATAGGATTTATATTGATCTCTTGAGCCTGCAAGAATTAGAAAAAATTGAGATACCTACTTCGCTTTTTGGAAAATCATATAATGTTGGATTGGAAGGAATTTGCCATTTTCTACTAATTCAAACCCATTGGAGTTCAACTCTTTTTTGGCCTGCTTTTCGGTCATTTTATGGAGTGGTTTGATATTGATGCTTGGATCTTCGCCCTTGTATTCCAGTAATAAAATTTTCCCATTTGGTTTTAGACATTTATAAATAGCACTGAGCATTTCTTGTGGATATGCCAATTCGTGATACACGTCCACCATGATGACCAGATCTACTTGTCCTTCAGGAAGATTTGGGGATTTCTCCGTTCCATGTATTGGTACTACATTCTCAATTCCCAACTCTTCACTTCGCTTTTTGATATAGGCTACTGCATCTTCCTGAATATCCACAGCATAGACTTTTCCCTCAGGAACTAAGGGTGCAATCCTAAAAGTATAGTATCCGGAGCCAGCGCCAATGTCGGCAATTACACTTTTTGAAGCGATGGGCAGATTTTTCAAAGCAGCTGCAATCCCTTCCTCCCGCTCTCGTTCGGCTCTCTCCAGCCAGGCTTTTCCTGCAAAACCCATGACATGGGATATCTCTCTTCCCAAATAGACTTTGCCAGTTCCATCCCTACTAGGGTTCGTATAGGTGTAAAGGTCATCAGCGGTTGACTGTGCCTGACAAGAAAAATTAATGCTCAAGATGGGAACTAATAGAAGGGCAAGGATTGACTTTTTCATAAAGAATCTTTTTTTAATTAACTCATTAAAGCTAAGCTTGTTTCAAATACCATATCTCGATAGGAATGAAATGTAAACTAGTCAAATCCAGCTTCTGGAGAAGCAGGACAACTGTGACCTCTGCGAAACCACTTCGTCCCCTGCGGTTAATAAAATAAAAAATCCCGACTCCTCTCAGAATCGGGATTTACTTTTAGAAAGTTAAGAATCGCACCGGCGTGTGTCACACAGACCGAAATTCTCAAAAGGAAGAATAGCTAGTAGTCTTTGAGACACATACCACGAACTAACACAAGTGGCTAAAAAACTGGGAGATACGAACAACATTTTTTTTCTCCAAAAAAAGTAAAGAAATCCTACTTTTAGAAGGGGAAAAACAAGAACTATTTATTCAAAATTTGAAAAAAATATCCGCAATTGTAGATATTTAATATTTGAAGCAATTGGAAAAATTCTATGATCTGGGATAGCGATTTTGAGCAAAAAGTAATACTAATAGTCATAGATAAGGGTGTGATGGCTCTCATTCTATTATTTGCAGGGATATTTGCAAATTATTTATTGGAAAAATTTAAATCAGAACAGTCACTTGACGCTGAATTAAGTAAACTAAGAGTTAATAAGATTGGAGAATGTTTTGGTATTCATTCTAAATATGGCAAGTTACTTAATGGTTTTATTGATGCTCTAAATGAATATAGAAATTCGACCATGAATGACGAGCAGATAATCGAAAAGCTTTCTCCAAAAATCAAAGAGTTAAAAGAAAGCAAAAAGGAAGTGGAATTAATAACAGCTTCTCACCGATTTTGGTTAGGAGATGAAATATATGAGGAAGCTCTTAGGTTTAATAAGACCTTCCCGAATTTTTGTGATGTTTTTCATAAAGGTAATTTTAAGAGATGCGTGGAGTTGAAAATGAATATGGAAAAAGAAATGCTGGATGTTGACGAGGTAATGAGAATGATAAGGAGAAAAATCAAGAAAAGTAAAAAAGGTAAATAGCTACAATATAGCCCATAGCAATTAATGACGATTGTGACCGATAAAAAATCAATATGACTTAGGCTAGTGGTATAAGAAAGTAGCTTTGAAAACCCGCACTTTCCATAGCCGGAAAAAATCCCGACTCCTCTCAGAATCGGGATTTACTTTTAGAAAGTTAAGAATCGCCACTGCCTGTGTCTCCGCAGGACGGAACTTGGTTTTTTATTTGTCTGTGCCTGCCTATATTACCCCAGGCAGGCACAGACCACGGGCAGTTCTTATCTCATGTTCTTATATGCATTGATCAAGCCATTGGTAGATCCATCATGGGCAGTGATTTCTTCATCACCATGAAGCTCAGGAAGAATGCCACTTGCCAAGACTTTGCCTAGCTCCACTCCCCATTGATCAAAGCTGAAAATATCCCAAACCACACCTTGCACGAAGATTTTATGCTCGTACATCGCGATTAGTTGGCCTAGTGTGTAAGGAGTGATCTCTTTTACCAAAATTGAATTCGTAGGACGATTGCCTTCAAATACTCTATGTGGAGCTATTTTTTCGATTTGCTCGTCTGACTTGCCAGCTGCTTTCATTTCGGATTTCACATTTTCCAGTGACTTTCCTTTCATCAAGGCTTCTGTCTGCGCAAAAAAGTTGGAAAGAAGCTTCTGGTGATGATCACCTATAGGATTATGAGAAATGGCCGGGGCTATAAAATCACAGGGAATCAAATGCGTGCCTTGGTGAATCAACTGATAAAAAGCATGCTGACCATTGGTTCCTGGCTCTCCCCAGATAATCGGGCCAGTGGTATAGTTCACTTTCTCACCTGAGCGGTTTACATATTTGCCATTGCTTTCCATATTTCCCTGCTGGAAATAGGCAGCAAAACGGTGCATATACTGATCGTAGGGTAAGATCGCCTCAGAACTTGCTCCAAGGAAATTAGTATTCCAGATGCCAATCATCGCTAATACTATAGGAATATTTCTATCAAACATGGAATGACGGAAATGATTATCCATGGCATGTGCACCAGCAAGTAATTTCTCGAAATTGTCAAATCCAATCGTACAGGCAATGGGCAAACCGATCGCAGACCAAAGCGAATACCTTCCTCCTACCCAATCCCAGAATTCAAACATGTTTTTAGTGTCAATTCCAAACTCAGCCACTGACTTGGCATTGGTAGAAAGCGCTACGAAATGCTTGGCTACTGCTGAATCAATTTTGGCATGCTCCAAGAACCAATCACGTGCAGTATGCGCATTGGTCATGGTTTCTTGTGTGGTGAACGTCTTGGAAGCTATGAAGAACAAGGTGGTTTCTGGATCTACTTTTTTTAACGTTTCCGCAATATGCGTTCCATCCACATTGGAAACGAAGTAGCATTCTATATCTGGATTCTTATAGGGCTTCAACGCTTCAGTCACCATCACTGGGCCAAGGTCAGAGCCACCGATACCGATATTTACCAGCGATTTGATCGGCTTTCCTGTATAGCCCACCCACTGCTTGTTTTGGATTTTATCTGAGAAGGTCTTCATCTTCTTCAAAACAGCCGAGATATCTTCCATGATATTATGCCCATCCAGATATACCGATTCATCTGCAGGATTTCTCAATGCGGTATGCAATACAGAACGACCTTCCGTCACATTGATCGGCTCTCCTTTAAACATATCTTCAATGGCCACATGCAGTTTGCACTCACGTGCCAGATCAAAAAGTGCATCCAGGATATCTGGGTTCAACCTATTTTTAGAAAAATCAACCAGAATATCTTCCATCGTAATGCTCAATCGATCAAAGCGCTCCCGCTCATCGAATTGAGAAATGATGGTCATGTCTTTATACTCTTCAGCAAGTTTCTGGAGCCTTGCCCAGGCTGGCGTGGTGGTAGGATTTATTGCGTTCATTGGTTGTTTTAATAGGAATGAGCCACAAAAATAAGGTTTATCTTTTGGGATAAAAGGGTTTTATCAGAAAGCGACAGCTTGATATTGATCAGTCTAGTTATCTATAAAAATGAGGTTGCTATTTTATGAAAAATTTCAAAAAGTACTTTTTCTATAGTAAATCGATAAGATCAAAAATTCTTGAGGTGATACTTAACTACTACAAATCCCGTCTCTGGACTTAAAGAATTAACAAAAGTATGGAATTCAGAGGTGTTGTCTTCAAAATTCTGTGCCATAGCCCAGATCTCTTCATATTCGTGAAATGTGTACAAATTATCATCCTCATCCAAAAAGCGAGGCATTAAAAAATCAATGCCACCATCAATATCATTCACAACTTTTCCGCCTGAAATGATAGTAGATGTTCGCTTATTCTGTATTATAAAATTCATTCTATTGCGCTTAGCAAATCGATCTATAAAAAAATTTTCATTTACCATCAGACCTGGAAAATGAATTGCGTATTTCTGTTTAATTTCTTCCCTGTTAAGTATTTCTGAGGGTTGAATTCCATAAATCAGCTCAAGCGGTAAGTTTTGATCACTTAGGTTTATATACATCTTCGTGATGTTCCCTTTGGCACTGACTTTAAATACTGTATCCAAATAGACATAAGTTGCATAAACATCACCTTCAAATCGATACATATTATTCCTATCTACCGTGGAGCCAATTACATCTTCTTTGAAGTCATAAATAACTGGCTCAATGTTACCGGTTAATGAATTCCATTTAATCAAAAATAAATCATTTGAAAAGTCATCTTCCAGCATACCTTTCTTAATATCGGGTGAATACACCAAATAATCATCCGCTGAAATAGATTGCAGATTTCCAAAAATAAAGGGAAGCTTTACCGTCTCAATTGACTTTCCTTCTAAGGTAAATCTTATCAAATCCTTGTTGGTCAATACCTCAATAGTCTGTCGATCAGGGTTGAAATTAACCGCTTCTATCCATTGGTATTCTCCTGGCCCTTCTCCATAGTTATGAATTGTCGCAACCAACCTAAAAGACTTATCTAAAACA
>NZ_MSSW01000063.1 GCF_002150685.1 Algoriphagus antarcticus | reverse complement strand
CAATCTCTTGATTCTGCAGCTAATGTAACTCGGGTCCCTAGAGTTATCGGGATTCGTAATCCCGAATTCAAATCAGAGAATTAGTAACCCTTAGATTACGGGAAGTTCAATCGTATTCACTCAAAAAAGATCCGAAGGATTGCAACAATTCGTAACCCTCGGCGAAGCCGGGGGCTAAATACTTCAATAGCAAGATAAAGTATCACCCCATTCGGGGCTCAGGAAAATCAACAAATCTTTAACCCTGCACTTCGTACAGGGTCATGAATAGTCAGGCTCCTTCGGAGCTGGTGAAATATTACAAAGGATGCTTTTATAATCTCTTGATTCTGCAGCTAATGTAACTCGGGTCCCTAGAGTTATCGGGATTCGTAATCCCGAATTCAAATCAGAGAATTAGTAACCCTTAGATTACGGGAAGTTCAATCGTATTCTCTCTAAAAAGATCCGAAGGATTGCAACAATTCATAACCCTCGGCGAAGCCGGGGGTAAGTCGTGAAGTAAGTTATTGTAGCCCTGCAAGGGCGAAACTAATTCTTATTCAAAAAATACCTTTCATCAATCTCAATTCCATTTTCGATCAATAACCTTCGAGTATTCTTTCGGAAAAAATCCGCAGTATTAAAACCGTTCACAACCCTCGGCAGAGCTGGGGGTATTCAGGACCGAATTGGCATAGTAGCCCCGAATGGGGAGTGACTAATAAGTATCACCCCTTCAGGGCTCTGGAAAACCAACAAGTTCTCTACTCCACACTGCTTGCAGGGTCATGAATAGTCAGACTCCTTCGGAGCTGGTGAAATATTACACAGGATGCTTTTACAATCTCTTGACTCTGCTGCTTGGGATTTGCAATCCTTAATTCCTATTACAGGATTTTCAGACCAAAAGATGAATTCAGACGACTTTGGTTAGTGCTTAATGATCGAATTGCTGAAGCAAGAAAAATCGAGAATTGAAAGGCAAATCCCTAATCCACCGACTCCATCAGCGTACGGAATGCAAGCGCCTTCTCACCATATCTTGCCTGAGTTTCATACCGAAGTGGAGTTGCAAACCGGCTTTCGTATTCGATCAGCTTTTTGGTGTTTTCTGCAAAAAACTGCACGCTGTAATTCGTTACGTTATCATCCGGACTATTAAGAAGTCTAAAAAATTTGTGTTCTATAAATAGGCCAGTGGCGAAAATATCAGGGATGTGGGTGCCTTTCATCCACTGGACAAAATCCTCTTCGATCTCATTGGAAACTGTGAAAGTGATGTTGTAAAGAATCATATCAGGGATTTTGGCTTAAATTTCGTTTTTTTGCAAACAGATTTGAGATTTCAAAGTTAGGAATCCAAACACAAAAACTGTATTTCCTTCGATCAAAGCTTATCAAAACATGCATAAAATAGCCGAGGCTCCCCCACAGGCTCAAAATAAGCGAATAATAATTGCGAAAATTGTAGTAGTTGCCTTGTATGGAGTTGGTCTGATAGGCCTGAGTTTACCAGAGTACCGAGCGTTTTTTCTGATGCTTACTCCGGCTCAGCTGTTACTGACACTGGTTTTACTTTTGGGTTTTCACCGTGGATGGAGTGATGCCTTTCCGATCTTTGCTGCTGTAGCATTTTGGCTAGGTTTTGGATCAGAGCTTATAGGGGTTCATACGGGATATATTTTTGGAGATTATGTCTACGGGCCTACGCTAGGACCTATGCTTTGGGAGGTGCCTATCATTATCGGAGTGAATTGGTTTATATTGGTCTATCTGACGGGGACGGTTTTGCAGAAGGTGACAGACAATGATTTCTATGCGGCTTTGCTAGGTGCGACTGCTATGATCGTAATTGACTATATAATGGAGCCGGTAGCAGTGGCTTTAGACATGTGGTATTGGAAGTTTGAGATTATTCCTCCCAGTAATTACTTTACTTGGTTTGGAGTAGCATTTTTGATTCATTTGATTTATAGAAAAGGAAATTTTGAAAAGGGAAATCCACTAGCTGCCTTTATATTGGTAGCTATGATTCTATTTTTCACTTTTCTTAATTTCACGTTGGAGCTTTGATTTTATTTTTGAAAATGGAGCTCATTTATATTTTATACGTAAACAAAAAGTGCCCATAAGGGTTATTACTGTGATGATTGAGGCTATTGGTTTTGGCATATTAGGATTTGTCTTAATGGAATTGTCAGGTTGGGCAATTCACAAATACTTAATGCATGGACCTCTTTGGAAGATTCATAGGACACATCACGAGCATTCAGAGTCGTTTTTTGAGCTGAATGATCTCTTTTCTCTTATGTTCGGAGGTATTTCAATATTGCTGATATTCTTGGGAGCGGGGGAGTTAGATTTCAGGTTTTGGATAGGAATAGGAATTAGTACCTATGGCATGCTCTATTTCTTTCTGCACGATGTGTTGATCCATCGCAGAGTGAAGTGGCTAGATCGACCTAGAGGAGGTTTTTTGCAAGGAATCTTCAAGGCTCATCAGGCGCATCATCAAAGTAGGAAAAAGGACGGAGCGGTATCATTTGGGCTGTTTTTTGTGCCAAATAAATATTTTAAGAATTTAAAAAGGTGAGCAATTACTCAATAAAAGATCTGGAGCAACTGTCTGGGATCAAAGCACATACGCTTAGGATCTGGGAGCAGCGCTATAATCTTCTCAATCCCAAAAGGACTGATACAAATATTCGCTATTACGACGATGATGATCTGAAGCTGATCTTGAATGTGGCTATGCTGAATAACCACGGCATCAAAATCAGTAAGATTGCTGCTATGAGCAGTAAAGACATCAGCGAAGAGATCATCCGACTTACAGATCAATCTGTGGATCAAAACGATCAGATTCAGGCTCTTACGATCTGCATGATAGAAATGGATGAGGATAGATTTGAAAAGGTTCTTTCTACCAATATTATTAAATTGGGATTTGAAGATACGGTGCTGAAAGTGGTTTATCCTTTTCTGACCAGGATCGGTATCCTTTGGCTTACAGGAGCTATATCCCCTGCGCAAGAGCACTTTATTTCTAATTTGATTCGTCAGAAGTTGATCGTAGCGATAGACGGAGAAACAGGAAATAGTTTTGGTAAAACCTTTATGCTTTTTCTTCCTGAGGGAGAACTGCACGAGATCTCACTACTATTCAGTTCCTATTTGATCAAAAAGCATGGGCACAAAGTCATCTATTTAGGACAAAATACTCCTAATGCGGATTTGATATCTGTGTATAAAATGCAAAAACCAAACTATTTGCTTACAGTAATTACCTCTGCGCCTGCTGGGGATAAAGTCCAGGAATATGTAGATATGCTGGGCAGAGAGTTCAAAGAATCCGAGATCTTTGTAACGGGATTGCAAGCTTTAGATCAGTCACTTGCTATTCCTTCCAACATTCGTTTGCTCACTTATGCGAAGGAGATAAAGAACGTTCTGGTCAAAATGGAAGAGCAGACTGTTTAGAATTATTATAAATTTATTAAACAAAAGTATTCCTTGGGAATACTTTTTTTATGCCCTGTAATAGCTAAAATCCCTATTTTTCACTTTTTATACTGAATCTAATTAAATTTTTGTTTAATGAAATGAAAAAATAACTAAACAGAAATTTGGTATTTTGTTTAACAAATATTAGGTTTGTCTAAACAAAAACACAAAACCATGACATCAATCGAATTCAGTTACTCGCTAAACCAGCTAACAAGCGTGTTGAAGCCGTTTGCATTAAAATTGACCAGAGACCTCGACGATGCAAATGACCTGCTTCAAGACACGATGGTAAAAGCCTACACCAATCAGGATAAATTCGCCGAAGGCACAAACCTGAAAGCTTGGCTTTATACCATCATGAAAAACACTTTCATCACCAATTATCAGAAAATGGTGAGAAGGGCAACTTTTGTAGATACTACAGACAACCTTCATTACATCAATTCAAGTGCGACATTAGTAGAAAATTCTGCTTATGGAGAATTTGCAATTGACGATATCTACCGGGCTATTGATAAATTGGAAGATATTTTTAGTAAGCCATTTTTGCTATATTATAGGGGATTCAAGTACCATGAGATCGCCGATAGACTTAATATTCCGATTGGAACTGTGAAAAATAGAATACATATTGCTCGTAAGTACCTCAAAGAAGATTTGATGGTCTATAAGCACGTAAATTAACAAGATGAAGCAAAAACATGCGGTAGTGATAGGTTCTGGATTTGCTGGCCTTTCCGCCGCAACTCATCTTGCTACCAATAATTTTACAGTAACACTTCTGGAGAAAAATGATTCTCCGGGAGGTAGGGCTAGGAAGTTTTCTAGCCAAGGATTTACATTCGATATGGGGCCAAGCTGGTATTGGATGCCAGATGTATTCGAAGATTATTTTTCACATTTTGGCAAAAAACCTTCCGATTATTACGAACTAATACGTCTTGACCCATCATATTCTGTGATTTATGGACAGGATGATGTTTTGGATATTCCAGCGAATATGGAAGAGTTCAAGGCCATGCTGGAGCAAATTGAGCCTGGTTCAGCAGCTCAACTTGATGAGTTTCTGGCGCAAGCCAAGTATAAATATCAGGTAGGAATTCACGATTTGGTGAAAAGACCGAGCAGGTCGCTGTTGGAGTTCGCCTCTTTTGGACTGATGAAAGATGTGATGAGAATGGATATTTTTCAGTCCATGTCCAGTCATGTTCGCAAGTTTTTCAAGTCTGAAAAAATTGTTCGTCTGATGGAATTTCCAGTTCTTTTCCTCGGGGAAACTGCCGATAATATCCCGGCACTTTATAGCCTGATGAACTATGCAGATATAGCATTGGGCACATGGTACCCTAAAGGCGGAATGTATGAAATCATTGGTGGCTTGGTGTCTTTGGCAGAGGAAAAGGGTGTAAAAATCAGATACAATGCCGAGGTAGAAGAAATAGAAATAGAGCGGGGTGAGGCCAAAAGTATAAGGCTAATCTCCGGAGAAAAAATAAATGCTGACGTCGTCATCGCTGGAGCAGATTATCATCACGTGGATAGGCATCTGATCAGTCCTAAGTATAGTAATTACAGTGAGGAATATTGGGATAAGCGAGTGCTGGCTCCATCCAGTTTACTGTTTTATTTGGGAATAGATAAGAAGCTGGAAAATCTACGCCATCATAATTTGTTCTTTGACGAGCCTCTGGGTCCTCATGCAGATGCAATCTATACCAATCCAAGATGGCCTGAGGCTCCACTGTTTTATGCATGCGTTCCCTCAATCACCGATTCGACAGTTGCTCCTGAGGGGATGGAAAATCTGTTTTTGTTGATTCCGTTGGCTCCTGATTTGGAAGATTCCGAGGAGACTAGAGAGAAATATTATGGAATTATCATGGATCGACTGGAAAAGATCACCGGCCAAGAAATACGCTCTCGTGTAGTATTCAAACGATCTTATGCACATTCGGATTTCAAGGCAGACTATCATGCTTACAAGGGAAACGCCTATGGACTGGCTAATACGTTAAAGCAAACAGCGCTGCTCAAACCGTCATTGAAAAGCAAAAAGGTAAGTAATCTTTTCTACACTGGGCAGCTCACTGTACCTGGCCCGGGAGTACCACCATCGCTGATTTCTGGCTATGTGGTTGCAAAAGAGGTGATTAGGGAAAATTTGTAGTATATTAAGCATATTCAATATTATGGATGCAAAGGAGTTATTTGACCAAACAAGTTTAGACTGTGGTAAGCTTATCACACAACGATACAGCACCAGTTTCACGCTTGGGATTCAAACGCTGGATAAGAAATTCCATGCGCCGATCTATGCCATTTATGGTTTTGTGCGTTATGCAGATGAGATTGTGGATACTTTTCATGAGTATGATAAAGCCAAGTTGTTGGCTGATTTCAGACAAGAAACCTATACTGCTATAGATACTAAACTTTCGCTAAATCCTGTACTACACGGTTTCCAGTTGATGGTAAATAAATTTGATATAGATCTGGATTTGATTGAAGCTTTTTTCAAAAGCATGGCGATGGATTTGGACTTCAGCACCTATAATGACAGTCGATATCTAGAGTATATATATGGTTCAGCTGAAGTGGTTGGGTTGATGTGCTTGAAAGTATTTGTGGAAGGAGATCAGGCAATGTATCAGCGTTTGAAAAGACCTGCGCAAATGCTGGGTTCAGCATTTCAGAAAGTTAATTTCCTTCGTGATATTAAAAGTGACTACGAAGAACGAGGAAGAGTGTATTTCCCTGGAGTTTCTTTTGAGTTATTTGACAAACCTGCAAAAGTCCTGATTGAAGAAAATATTCAAAAGGATTTTGACGAGGCATTAATTGGTATTGCGCAACTTCCGGATGGAGCAAAACTTGGAGTGAAAGTAGCTTATTTGTATTACCAGAAGTTGTTTGACAAAATTAAGGGACTTTCTGCTGCCAAGATCACTCATGAGCGTATCCGGATCCCTAACTCTCAGAAGTTCACCTTGTTGATTGGTACTTACTTTGGAAGTAAATTGGGGCTAAGTTGACTATGGAAAAATATATGAATTTGGGGATAAGTCTTTTTCCTATTTCGTTTCCACTCATTCGTTCATTTGAGTCAAGAGTCAGGTTTGTGAGCAAAGGATACTCTTTTTTTCAAGCACTTCTGATTACGGCAACCTTTTTTATGATTTGGGATCATTGGTTTGCCGTGATCGGAATTTTCATTTTTCAGCTGCCAATTGAAGAGTTGCTCTTTTTATTCATTCTCCCATTTGCATGCATTTTCATTTATGATGTATTGCTTTACTTTTTCACAAGAAACATCTTCATGCTTGGCGTAAAGTTCTTTGTTTTCGCAATGATTCCGATTTTGTTCTTTCTGTCATTTTTGGATCTAGAAAAAATGTACACCGCTGTAAATCTTTTCTTGAGTGTACTTGCGATGGGTGTTTATTGTTTTATTTTCAAAGAAAGATTCATGGGTAAGTTTATATTTGCCTACATGGTTGATTTGTTTCCGTTTATTACTTGCAATGGTTATTTGACAGGAGGTATTAATCTTAAACCTGTTTTGATCTATACTAATGATGAAAATTTAGGGATTCGAATTTAGTCAGTTGTCATCGAAGACACGATCTATTCCAAGACGTTACTTTTGATGAATGTGTCATTATTTGAGTATTTCAAAAAGAGGAAAACAATACAGCAAACTTAAAGTTATTTAGTTATGAAGAATCTTCAAGTTCAAATTGATGTGCACTCTGGTTTCTGCTTTGGGGTGGTTTATGCTATCGAAATGGCAGAAGATATGCTTGATGAGTCAGGACATCTATATTGCCTTGGTGACATAGTACACAACGACGAGGAGGTAAATCGACTCAAACGGAAAGGCCTTAAAATCATAGATCATGAGGTGTTGAAAGATCTTCACGATGAAAAAGTGTTGATTCGCGCACATGGAGAACCTCCTTCAACTTATGAACTTGCGATTAAAAATAACCTAACGCTTATCGATGCTAGTTGTCCTGTAGTACTTAAGCTTCAGCATAGAATAAAGAACTCATTTGATAAGGGCGACTCCATCTATATCTATGGAAAACATGCTCATGCAGAAGTGATAGGGCTTCTTGGCCAGACAAATAACGAAGCAGTAGTTTTTCAGGATATTTCCGAGCTGGATTTGAAGACTCTACCTAAAAATATTACGCTCTATAGTCAGACGACAAAAAGCACTGATAAATTCTACGAAATCAATAAAATTCTGAAGAATAATGATATCGAAGTAAATACCAATGATACGATATGTCGGCAGGTGTCCAATAGGGACAAAGAGCTTCGTGATTTTGCTACTAAGTTTAACAAAATTGTGTTTGTCAGCGGAACAAAATCATCCAATGGAAAAGTGCTTTTCAATGTTTGCAAAGACACTAACCCAAACACCCATTTTGTTTCGAACTCAGATCAAATAGAAGCGAGTTGGTTTGCGGAAAACGATCTTGTAGGAATTTGTGGAGCTACTTCTACTCCTATGTGGCTTATGGAGCAGGTGAAGGAAAGGATCCTGACTTTTTGAGAAAACATTCCCAAATAGCTAGTATGAAGTCGGAAATCGCACGTGCGTCTGTTGACCCAAAAGGGATTTTGATTGCATTGGCAATTATTGGCCTTTGGTTTTCGTCCCTGTTTTTTCTTTTGAATTACCAGATTTCTTGGAGTGATCCGTTGGTTTACTTGGGTGTTTTGATCCAAATGCATCTTTACACGGGGCTTTTTATCACGGCTCATGACGCGATGCATGGATTGGTATCTTCAGACAAAAAACTGAATAAGACCATTGGCTGGTTCGCAGCTTTACTCTTTTCTTACAATTTTTACAGTAGGCTTTTTCCCAAACACCACGAGCATCATCGCTTCGTAGCGACAGCTCAAGATCCTGATTACCACGAATCGAACAATTTCTTTGTTTGGTATTTCAGCTTTATCAAGCAATACATATCGATTTGGCAGGTGCTCTTGATGGCTGTGACCTTCAATATTCTAAAGCTTTTTCTCCCAACTGAAAATCTGATAGTATTCTGGATGCTTCCTGCTGTGATGTCCACTCTGCAGCTTTTTTACTTTGGCACTTACCTTCCACATAAGGGAGAAAATGACAACAAACATCATTCGACTACCCAAGCCAAAAATCACTTTTGGGCTTTTATTTCCTGTTATTTCTTTGGTTATCACTTCGAGCATCATGATTCTCCAGGCACACCATGGTGGAGACTTTGGCGGGTGAAAGAATCTCAACACTAATCAAGAGAATTTTAATGAAGCCAATTCTACTGCTATTAGCATTTGTATTCTTTTCATTCCAAGCTTTTACGCAAGGTGTGATACGCGGGAAAATCACCAATCGAGTGAATAACCAGCCGGTGGCTTTCGCCAATGTGCTTGTAATGCGATCTGAACTGGGAGCAATTTCGGATGAAAACGGGTTTTATGAAATCACCAAAGTCCCTCCTGGATTATACAATGTAAGAGTTAGTTTTGTGGGGTTTAAAACCAAGACCCAATTTGAAATTCAAGTGAATTTGGCCAAACCTGTGCAATTGGATTTTGACCTATCGGAGGATGCTTCGGAGCTTTCAGAAGTAGTGGTCAGTTCGGAGTATTCCAGATCGGAGGAGACTCCCCTTTCGGTAAGGAAACTCAATGCTAATGAAATAGAGCGCTATCCTGGTGGCAATCGTGATATATCCAGAGTAATACAATCATTGCCTGGAGTAGCAAGTACACCTAGTTTCCGAAATGATATCCTGATCCGTGGAGGTGCGCCAAATGAAAACAAATTTTTTATCGACGAGATCGAAGTGCCAGTGATCAATCACTTTGCTACTCAAGGTTCGTCTGGTGGGCCAGTCGGGATTTTGAATGTGAATCTGATCAAAAACGTAGATCTAATCGCCGGAGGATTTCCTGCCAATCGTATGGATGCGCTAAGTTCGTTCTTTGAATTTCAGCTCAAAGAGGGGCGTAGAGATAAAATGGCAACCCAGCTGACCGTTGGCGCTTCGGAGTTGACATTGTCCAATGAAGGGCCAATAGGTGAGAAAACCACTTATCTCCTTTCTGCCCGTCGCTCATATTTGCAAGGTCTCTTCAAGCTGATAGGCTTGCCTTTTCTCCCTACTTTCAATGACTTTCAGCTGAAAACCACAACCAAAATCAATGAGAAAACCGAGCTTACTTTTATTGGTGTAGGGGCGATAGACAAATTTGCCCTGAATGAGGATGTACCTGATGAAGAATCGCAAGAAGATCGGGAAAGCCGGCTTTATCTATTGGATGTGCTTCCAGTTCAGAATCAGTGGAATTACGCAACTGGGCTGAAATTGAAGCGGTTTCGGGAAAATGGATTTTGGACTTTTGTGATGAGCAGAAATATGCTGAACAATCACGCAGTGAAGTATGCTGGCAATGATGAAAGTAGTGAGGAAAACTTACTTTACGATTACTTGTCACAAGAATCTGAGAATAAATTTCGTGCTGAAAACAGCATTTTCAAGAAAGGATTTACAGTGAAATACGGTGTCAATTATGAATACTCTAGGTATTTTATCAAGAATTTTGACCGATCCGTACTTGCCAGCAGTGAAGAAGTCATCAATGTAGAATCGACGTCGAATTTTAATTTGTACGGAGGATTCGTCTCTGCAAGTAAATATTTCTATGATGAACGTCTATTGATCACTGGAGGAGTGCGAATGGACGGTGCGGATTTTGGCAAAACTGCCAAAAACCCTTTTAATCAGGTTAGTCCCCGTGTTTCATTTTCTTATCAATTGAAGCCAAATCTCTTTGCGACCGCTAATGCAGGGATCTATTACCAGAAGCCTTCCTACACGGTTTTAGGCTTTAAGGACAGCAATGGAGAGCTAATAAATCAGGTAAATGATGTGCGATTTATCCGAAATTCTCAGTTGATTGCCGGAATAGAATTATTGATTCCAGAGAAAAATCGCCGACTCACAGCAGAGGCTTTTTATAAAAAATACAGTAATTATCCCTCCTCAGTTCGTAATGGGATATCCCTTGCAAATCTAGGTGCTGACTTTGGAGTAATTGGGAATGAACCCGTAGAATCCAATTCAGAGGGAAGAGCTTACGGATTGGAGATGCTTGCTCAACAACGTTTATTCAACAACTTTTATGGCATAGCATCCCTGACGTTAGTGCGCAGTGAATTTACAAATCCTAATACCGATGGATACATTGCCTCTTCTTGGGACAACCGGTTTATTGTGAGTTTGACGGCAGGGAAGCGATTTGGCAATAACTGGGAAATAGGGGCAAGATGGCGATTTTTGGGAGGTACGCCATACACTCCTTATGACTTCGAGGAATCCAGCTTGATCCGTAATTGGGATTTGAGAAATCAGCCTATTTTGGATTTTACTCAAATCAATGCAGTAAGATTGCAGGGATTTCACCAAATGGATGTGAGATTGGACAAGAAATACTTTTTCAAAAAATGGAATTTGAATTGGTATGTGGATATTCAAAATGCTTACAATTTCAAGGCTGAGCAGCCACCTTCGCTGGTTCCTGTGAGAGACTTGGAGGGAAATATTCTGGTGGATCCATCAGACCCAAGCCGCTATCACCTTAAATATCTTAACAACCCTGCAGGGACGATCTTGCCGACTGTTGGCATCATCGTGGAGTTTTGATTAGAAACTCAATGTATCCAGCAGCTTGATAATCCTTGCTGATTTGAACTCTATGTCATCCGTGCTGTAGAAATACTGGATCCAAGACTGCTGATCTGCAGATGACAGGTTGTTAAATAATTCAAGCTTGCCGGGATCATCGTTCAGACAATCGATTAGTTCTTGAGGGAGCTTGTCAGGTATTTTATTCTTGAAAAATCTGATTTTCACCTCATCTCCTTCTTCTTTACCAATGTTTTTTCTAATGAGTTTGGCAACAGGCAAAAAAACATATCCATTGCCCATAGGCATCAGGTGTTTGCCTTCGAAAGAATAACCATCGATAGAACCGGAGATCTTCATCATTCCGAAGGCTTTCCCAGTGGTGATAATTTCTGCAGATAGTTTAATATAAGTCCAGCCTCCCTTGACAGGAAACCGTTCTAGCATAAATGTTCCCTCTACGATAAGTTGCATAAAAAAAGAGCAGGATTACTGCCCGCTCTTATTAAATCAATTTGTTGAACTGCTTCCGTCATTGCCAAATCTCCACCTGATATTCAGACCGAATTGATCTGCAAGGAAGTCCGTGTTTTCTACGATTCGAAGGTTTGGTCTCCAATCAAGTCCGATTACAATCGGCACCTCCTCAAATGCATATTCTATACCGATCTCACCTGCTACACCAAATGCAAATGGATCTCCGAAATAAAATGAAGGACCAAACCCTAGGTAATAATTGAAATCACTTGTAGACACTGGACGATAAATAGGATTCCACAAAGCGTCAAGACCAACACCATTTCCACCAAAACTCAAATCAGCGTGAATTCTGCTGAATTGACCCAAACCAAATACTCCATCAATCGCCACATTGTTTCCATAGAAATTACCAAATCTAATACCCACTTCCTGAGCATTGCTCTCATGTGCAGCGGCTAATCCGAAAAATAATACGAGCGAAATAATCTTTAAATACTTCATTTAATTAAGAGTTAAATTATAACTAGATACTAGTGTTTACAAATATTATCCTTTTTCTGACATTATTCATTTAGAGGAATAAATTTACAGACTATTGCAATCCCAAGGGCTTCTGAAAGTGGCACCGTTCATAAAATCCACAATTGTTGTAGAGTTATGAAATGGGAAGAGCTAAACTTCTTGTTATCTTTCATCAACTAGCCAACTCCTCAACTTGATATGAAAATTTTCGAATGTGGTAATTGTTCTCATCCCTTGTACTTCGAAAACGATAGCTGTGAAAAATGCGGACACCTTTCTGGGTATTACGATGTGAACTCGCAGATACTGACATTTGATGCAGCTATTTCCAATTTGATCTCAGATAGAAACGGAGATGCATTCAAATACTGTCAAAATAAAGAATTCGGAGTATGCAATTGGCTCATACCAGCATCCAACGAGAATCATTTTTGCAAAGCGTGTGAGCTAAATCGTACTATCCCCAATTTATCCGATGGAGAAAATTTCCAAAAGTGGCAAAAGTTGGAAGTTGCCAAGCATCGATTGATCTATCAACTGCAACGACTTAGGCTTGCTATTCCACCCCAGGAAAATAATCCTGAAACCGGTCTTTGCTTTGATTTTATTTCCAAACAGGGGGATTCAAAAATAATGACCGGACATGCAAATGGAGTAGTCACTATTTTGCTTTCCGAAGCAGATTCAGTTCATCGCGAGCAGATGAGAAAGCAAATGTCTGAGCCTTACCGGACTTTGATAGGACACTTCAGGCATGAGGTAGGGCATTACTTTTGGGATAGATTGGTGGCCACAAATCAGGTGGTGCTGAATGATTTTCGAATCCTTTTTGGGGATGAGCAAGCCGACTATGGAGAGTCATTAAAGAGATATTACCAAAATGGCTCCTCTGAAAATTGGCAAAGCAATTTTATTAGCCAATACGCTACTTCACATCCTTGGGAAGATTGGGCAGAGACCTGGGCACATTATCTTCACATCATGGATATGACCGAGACAGCCTATTATTTTGGGATGTCTGTTGAGCCTATTCTAAATGACAAGAGTTTGCAGGGATCAGTGGATTTTGATCCATACCTAATCAAGGACTTCAACGCAATCTACAAAGCCTGGGCACCACTATCCTTTGCAATCAATAGCCTCAATCGCTCCATGGGAATACCAGATGCATATCCGTTTGTAGTCAGTCCTTCGGTAGTGCAGAAAATGAAGTTTATTCACAGACTGGTTTTTGATCTATAATTTTGCAGGAGACTTATTTTTTGAAGAAAAAATAGACTGCCAATACCAGAAAAAGCGCACCTATTTTCTTGACAGAAAGAGCTTATCGTTACTCGCCATATTACTATGTTCAGGAAAATCGACTTTTTCATTAGTAGCAAAATTGAGTTTAATGTATGAATAGAGCTTGTTTTTAGGTGATTGAAGCTTGATAAATTTCCTCGATTGCAGTTGAAATTCCCTTTGAAAATTGATCTGGACTTTGTTTCACTTTCAGATCATCCAGTAAGGCACGGGAGAAGCTAGCGATCATGCCATGGTTTTGTGTGAGTAATCGGCAGGCCGTATCTCTAGAATAGCCACCTGAAAGAGCCAAAACCCGAATTACATTTTCGTGCTGAATCAGCTCTGTATAATAATCAGCTTCAGTAGGCAAGGTAAGCTTGAGGATGATGTTTTGATCGCTGGACAATTTATCCAACTCAGCCAAAAGAGCTTCTCTCAGAATGGTTTCTATCTCTACCTTGTCATCGGCATTGATATCCACTTCTGGTTCGATGATGGGTATTAAGCCATTTTCCAAAACGACTTTTGCCACTTCAAATTGTTGCTTGGCTATTTCAATGATCCCAGCTTCATCCTTGGCATAAATCACTGCTCGCATTTTTGTGCCAAAAATCCCTTTACTTTTCGCATCCTGAAGCCTTTCAGAGATGGTCGGTATCTCTTTCATGAGTTTTACTCCGCTTTCAATCTTTTTAAGGCCTTTGTCTATTTTCAGAAAGGGAACAATATTTTTCCTCCAGAGAAATTCGGGTACAGGAACGCTGTCCACAAAACCGTTCATCGTTTTTTCAAAAAGAATCACTCCCAGTATTTTATCTCCTGTGAAGCTGGGATCCTTCATTACCCGCACACGCATTTCGTGGATCAGGCGATACATTTCCTCTTTTCCGCTATATACATTTTCCTTGATTCCATAGCCTAGAAGAGCTTTTGGCGTACTGCCACCACTCTGATCCAAAGCAGCAATAAAACCTTTGCCTTCTTGTATTCGCTGAAATTGTTTTTCGAATTGATCCATAGTTAAAAGGAGTTTGTGGTACGGCTTTTAAGATAAGGATCTTCTTTGTGGAATTGAAATACAGCATTGATTTGAGATCCTCTTAGTATAAAATACTAATTATGATTTTTCCTGATTGAGAGTAGATGATACTGGAATAATCTCAATATGAACAGATTAACATAGCAAAAGCCATAAACTTTAAATATTTCAAGAAACTGTTGTACACATCAATGCGATTAGGAATAGATGGAACTATTATAACTGAGAACCCTTATATAAGTAGATGTTTTCATCGGAAAGACAAACCTGTCCCTTCCTATTTTGCGCGTTCTGTGCACCGAAAGTAACATCACTTTCATATTTTAAAATCCTTAAAACCAATAACCACCATGGCTAATTGTTTCGCATTAATGGGCTGGAGTCTGCCCGTCATAGAGAGTATGCAAAAGACTGGAAAACCCTTTGTAGTGGTTTCCTTTCCAGATTTCGAACCCTATGCTACTGAAAATAATATTCCTTTTCTTCCCTATCCGCTAGACGAATGGAGTGATACGTCAAATTCTCTGGATTTATTTGAAAAGCTTAAAGCGTTTAATGCAGACGTAGCCGTGCCATTGTATGAAGAAACTGTCGAATGGGCAGGTGCTTTAAACTCGATTTATCGTGGTGATGCCCGTGTATTGAACAGGGCATTTCTGTTCAGAAATAAGGCTATGATGAAGAGAAAGGCCTTAATTGGAGGGTTGAAGGTAGGACTCTTTGAGGAAGTGTTTAATAAGGAGGGCGTCAAAGCCTTTATGAAGCGTCTCAATCAAGCCAATCTGCAGCTCGATGGTGAAGCGGATAGTTGGGTGCACATCAAGCCATTTGCTTCCGCAGGTACTGTCGGGCACAGGTTACTGCGGTCTATGAGTGATATTGATGAAAAATGTGAGGATTCAGATTTCCCATGTCTTGCCGAAAGTCATTTGTCTGGTCGTGAGTTTTCATGCGAGGCATTTATTAATAAAGGAAAAATCAGATTCCTGAATATCACGGAATATGTAAAACTGGGGTATTCCAATTTCATTCCTGAAGGACATTACTTGGAGAGTAAGCGTGATCTCATCCACAAGCAGGTGCAGAAAATGGTGGATATTTTCGGAATTGAGTACGGAATGGTTCACCCAGAATGGTTCCTTACAGAAAATGATGAATTGAATTTCGGTGAAACGGCTTGTAGGATTCCGGGAGGACACATCTTGGAGCTTTGCTCCAAAGCTTACGAATTTGACGCATTGGCGGCATTTGTTCTTTGTCATGACCCTAATATTACCGAAGAGGAACTTGATGGAATATTCCCGGCGAAGGACTTCAAGCCTAAGAACTATCACGGTAATGTGATGATCTATCCTCGCAAGCGTCAATTCTCTAAACTTGAAATTCCTGAGGATTTGAACAACGAACCATATTTTGTTGAGCATACGCTGATCGCTCCTTATGAAGGACAGAAACTGAGTGGAGACAGAGATGGATTCGGTAATCACTTCGGTACTATTAACTTCCGGGGAGAGGATCCAGACCGAATGACGGAGCTACTGAAACATTATGAAGAGGTGGATTTTTACGTATAAAATACAAGTTTAAAGTTAACTAATGGAAATAATCACTGATAAGGTCTTTGCTAATTTTGATCAAAGTCTGAAAGAATTTACGAGTTCTGGCCCACTCTCCAGAAAAGAGAAAGCAACCAAACTCGCTAGTCAAATTGACATATTAAGCCTTACCAGTAATGGTATGGCTTATTTGTATAAGCAAAGTGCAATGCTGGACAAGGCAGGAATCTTCGAAGAAACAGTTTGGAGTGAGCCAGACAAACTCGTTCCATTCTTGGTAAAAGGCACATTGAAAGCAGGGCATCCCACCTCAAGTTTTGAAATATTGTCTGAGCTTAGGATTTTGCGCTACGCCCAAGGAGAAGACGTGCATGATGCTATTTCGGCAGATGAAGCACAGAATTTTCTCGAAGAGGCGATCGTGCACAATCTTGAATTCGCATTGAAAGAGGCTACCGAGGAGACTAGGATAAAGATGACTGAGCGTGAGCTGAAAAAGGTCTTCAATCTTTTTTCTTTTATCATGTCTGAAGTAGATCTAGTAGGGATTTATGAGAAGCTAGTGGTGGAAGTACAGCTGATATGTGCTCAGCGTCCGATCCTTACCCGCAAAGCGAGAGAGCTTATTACTTTGGTGAAAAGGCGCTTCGATACCTCGGGCAATACCGAGAATGACCAAAATATGAACGTGTTCATCGATGCACTTTTTCAGCCATCAGATGGGGCACGTGTGCATTCTGATAAGGATGCTTATCGGTCATTCATTGAGGGAAGTGATGAATCAGTTTTGCAGTCCGAAGCTGAATCGATGGGAAGGTATATGAATGCCACTGGATTGGTGAGCGGCTATCATGCAATTCTCTTGAGAAAGCTTGTCAACGAATTTCCTGATTTGGTGCCAGTCTGTCTAGACTTGAATGATCGGGGGATAGCTGAATGGGAAAAATTCCACAAACTAGTTTCCAATCTTATCCTAGAGACAGTAAGCTTTGACAACTGCCAGTGTATATATGGCTTGGCAAGGATGCTTGGTAGGAATCTTTTTTCTAGAACCCCCGTCCGCTCAGCTCTTGGGAACCTGCGTAAAATCAGGGTAAACCCACAGGTAGAGAAGAGAATTCTGAAATCTTTGGTCAATCCTGATCAGGATGTCACAGCCTTGCAATACCTCGTCGGGGGCACCATAAAGGTGCTCGGTCAGCCGCTAGGGGTAGGTCAGGGAAATAATCCTACCTGCCAATCAGCTAGAGGTATGAGTATGTGGAGTCAGCATTCCCCAGCCAAGCTCATTGACATGATCATCACGGTAGCTACCCAAAATAATTTGATCATGCGATTTGAAAACTACGATTTGGTATCCAATCAGCTTGGCAAAGGTCTGCTTGATCGTATGGATTACAATTTGGATGTGGTCTCAGTAGTACTAGTACCTCACTTAGATAAGATCTATAATGAAATGATGAAACTGGCTACTGGTCGCTGGGATGATCCGCATCGCTGGGTCAATCTTGCGATGTATGGACAATGGATTCAGGTAGGCTTTGCTTCATGTTATGACTACCTCAGTAATTCCATTTTGGATTTTAGAGGTTTCACCCGAATATTCTATGCATCATTTCACCCTAGCTACAACGGGGATCAGAAAATGGCTTTTCCCAATCCATTGGGAATTTTCATCACCAATAATAATGGGGTTATGCTTGGATTCCATGCCATTTCACTGTTGCGAGTAGATAAAAGCCCCACAGGTGAAATACGTGCTTATTTTCTCAACCCTAATAATGAAGGAAGACAGGATTGGGGACAGGGAATCCGCCCTTCAGTAAATGGTCAAGGCGAAAAACCCGGAGAATCCTCCTTACCCTTTTATCAGTTTTCCGCCAGGATTTATGCATTTCACTACAGCTCCCTGGATGTGAAAAGTTGGCTGGATGGTGTGCCTGAGGAAGAAATCACAAAAGTGGAGGAAATCGCAAAAGAGAGCTGGGGTAAATCCTACTTCTGGAACCAACAAATAAAACTATGGTAAAACACTCATCGAGAATAGAACTCAGTCAATCTTCACTTACTAAAAACGTCAATTTTCTGCTCAAAAAAGTGGGAGAGGGCGTCCGAATCTCCTCTGTAGTGAAGGCAAATGCCTATGGCCATGGGATCAAGCAATTTGTAAAAATGGCAGAAAAGGCTGGAATTGATCACTTCGCTACGGCTTCTGCTTTTGAAGCAGAGGAGGTACTGACTGCGAAAGCCAAAAGTAGCGATGTGATGATTATGGGTATTCTCTATGACGTTGATATTGCCTGGGCGATTCTAAATGAAATTGAATTTTACGTTTTCAATTATGCCCGACTTCCTTTGGTGTTGGAAAACGCAAAAAAATTAGGGATAAAAGCCAAAGTTCATATTGAGGTAGAAACTGGCGCCAACCGAACAGGCCTGCCTCAAAAAGAATTTTCAAAGACGCTTACTTTTCTTAAAAAGCATTCTGACCATTTAGTATTCAAAGGGCTTTGTACTCACTTTGGTGGCGCAGAGAGTTTTTCTAATATGTTTAAGATCAATTCACAGCATCAGCGGTACAAGAATTTTTTAAAAGAATGCAAGCAGAAGAATATCATGCCAGAAATCCGCCACATCGCCTGCTCAGCTGCAGCTTTGGCTTTTAAAGACACCGTCTATGACATGGTGAGAATCGGGGTCGCACAATATGGGTTTTGGCCAAGCCCCGATATTTATTATGCTCACCTTCAAGAGATAGGCAAGCAGTCTGACGGATCGCTGAGAAGAATATTTACTTGGAAAACCGATGTGATGGATGTCCGGGATGTGGATGTGGGAGAGTTTATAGGCTATGGTACTTCCTATCAGGCGACTCAGGATATGAAAGTAGCCGTGATGCCTTTGGGCTATTCCAACGGCTATCCCAAAGCACAATCAAATCAAGGACATGTGCTGATCAAAGGCAAGAAAGCATCCATAGTAGGGCTGATCAACATGAACTTATTCATGGTGGACGTGTCTCATATTGAAGGAGTGCAAGTCGGTGATGAAGTAGTACTTGTCGGAAGGCAAGGAAACAATACAATTAATATCAGCTCATTCACAGAAGTCACCCAATTGCTGAACAACGAGATGCTCAGCCGCCTTCCTGCTGCTATTCCGAGGGAAATAGTGTCATAGTAACTGTAGTGCGCCCTATCAGTTTAAAACGGTTGATGATCTCCCACTGCTCTAAATTCACTTTCAAAATCTCACCAATTCCATTTCCAGCCGCAGATACGTTACCATTTAAAGGATGTGCAATAACACAAGCGGGTTTGGTAGCGGTACGATACCTAGGAGCTGATTTGCTATCCGTCGTAAACTTTATCAATTGCAGTTATTCGTCTGCTTTTCTTTCCAAACTATGCTTTCGAGTCACTTTCAATTTGGCAGTAGAAATCTCGAAAAGCTCTCCTCCTAGGCACTTGAGAAAGTCTTCTTTTTACTAATCAAAGTAGCTACTTTCTTGTAAAATTTTACCCAAACCATTATTGCAGGGGTGTAAAAAGCATACAGTACACCTCCCAAAAAAGAAGCCCATCCAATTGAAAATGGGCGAATTAGCCAAACAATTAGAATTGATAGTAAGGGAAAACTAAACATTCTAATTCGTTGATATTTTGCATGCAAGTGCACATATGGATTTAAGACTAGGCCTTCTTTATTCCAAAACGCCAAATTATAAAACCAAAATAGTACAGTATAAGGCAAATGCGATAGAGCCATTATAGATCATTAAATCAGGAATTTCAATGAGGGAAATCTGTAACGTTAGTTCTGTGCCAAAGATCAAATTGGTCAAGAATAGTGTCAAAAACCGAAATGGATATAGACAGAAGATGATTTGTGCGAGAAAAAGTGAATTGAGAAAAATTAGCCATGGAGCTCGCATGGTTTAAATCTCAGAGAAGCGCACATGTTCTTGCCAAATCACTATCAAAAAACCTATGCTAATCAAAAATGCCGGAAGTGTTTTTGTAAACACAATTAAATCCTCAAGTGAATTTGCACTGGCCATGTTAAAGATTAGCGGTGTCACCGCAATTCCAAAAACAGCATCAGTTAGATTGTCAAGTCTTGAAGGGCTTTCACCTCGGTAAGTAAAGTTTGAATCTCTATTGTCAGATTTAAAAAGTTGATTTCGCATGGTCAAATTATTTCATCCTTTAAGAAAATCGATTTGAATCAGTGGAAAAATTAAGAAAAGTGAAAATCTTCGATCTGAAATTTTCAAGCTCAAATAAGCAATTCAGCCTATTAATCATTTGCCTTGAATGAAATCACAAGCTGTTTTGAAACTTTTCCATAACAACAAATAATAATCTCAATTCTTATTAGAGAAGAGTACTTTAAAAGCTCCTGTTGACCAAAGTGCCCAAATGATCAATACAGGCTGAAAAAACAACCTGATTAGACGCTTCTGATCTGTATCTAATCCAAAAGCATCTGTGCCATTTACATATTGAGCAATATTGCCAGGGAAAATAAGAACATAAAAAATGGCGAGTGCAATCCCAACTTTCACTTTATGCTTTGACAAGAAAATCATCCCAAAACCCAATGCAAATTCCACTAAGCCAGAAAGGATGACTACCAAGTCTTTGGCCAGAGGAATCCATTCTGGTACCTGTGCCTGAAATTCCTGTCTCTGGAAAGTCAAATGCCCGACAGCCGCCAAGATCATAAAAGCTCCCAGGATAATTCTAAAAACAATTTGGATAGTGGATGTTTTGGGATTCAGCATAAGGCATTAAATAGTAGTTGAAATTATTGATTTTGAGTAGATAGATATGGCTTATTAGTCAGTTTATTTGCGAATACTCTCTAAAATAAACTTAACAATAGGCGTAGGATCTTCCAAAGAATGTGGATGATGCCCAATGCCTTGCTTGGGAATTAACTTGATGGTTCCACCTGCTTTGCGGAATTGCTCTGCCAGCAAAGCAGTGTTTTCTTCATGAGGAACCACTTTATCTGAATCTCCATATACGTGAATCACTGGAATTCCAGCTTTCGCAACTTTAATACTTGTATAAATCGGAATGCCTTTGAAATCCATCACAGAAGCTGAATCCAAATCATAAGCCTTTAAGCATCTTCCCCAATCTGCTGGACTACCAGCACCTGCATACAGCCCTCCGGGCCAACTCTTAATATCACAAACTGGTGCGTCTGCATAGATGCTAAATACCTTCTTGGTATTTTGGGCAGCCCAGTTGTAGATGATAAGTCCGCCTCTGCTCATTCCTTCGAGAACTACTTTTTTGTTCAGACCGTATTTCTTTCGACAAAGTTTGTAAAACCTATTCCAAACCTCCACTGCTTCATCATTCCCATATAGATTTGCGACATCCACATAAACCACATGAAAGCCAAGATCCAGCAAAGCTTTATCTAGCTGTGGCTCATGCCCCCAAAATCTAGCTCTCCATATCCAAAGTTTCTCATCATTGGGTTTTGCAGGAAAAACAACCTTGGCATCTTGTCCTTCAAATGAAAACTCCTCTGATTTGTATTCACTGAAAACAGGATCCTGCCCATAGGAACTTAAGCTGATCAGAATAGCAATTATGGTAAAAAGTAGAGTCTTCTGAAGTTTCATCATTGTTCGGTAGCGTATCGATCAAAAAGATAGGGATTTTGATTGTTTACAGAAACAAAAAAAGCGACTGAGAATTAGTCCCAGTCGCTTTTTTCATGTTTGCCTTTCTCCTAATTTTTCAAAGAAGCCATATCTATTACAAATCTATAATGAACATCACCGGCGATTGTGCGCTCGTAAGCTTCATTGATCTGGTCGATCGAGATTACTTCGACATCTGAGACAATATTGTGCTCAGCGCAGAAATCCAACATTTCCTGCGTTTCTTTGATTCCTCCTACTAGGGAACCAACTAAGCTCCTTCGTCCAAAAATCAATGAGCCAGCATGGATCTCTTCCATTTGTGGTGGAACACCAAGTAGTACCATGGTGCCATCAGTTTTCAATAAACCCAAATAAGAATTATAATCATGTTGTCCTGAAACCGTGTCAATGATCAAGTTGAATGAGCTTGCCATTTTTTTCATGTTTTCTGGATTAGTAGTCAATTCGAAATGATGTGCACCTAGCGCGTCAGCATCTTTGGCTTTTTCTGGAGATCTGCTCAGCATGGTTACCTCCGCACCCATTGCTGCGGCAATTTTCACTGCCATATGCCCCAATCCACCAAGTCCTACAACGGCCACTTTATCGCCTTTTTTGACATTCCAATGCTTCAAAGGTGAATAAGTGGTGATTCCTGCGCAAAGCAAAGGAGCGACAGCTTCAAGAGCTAATTTGTCAGAAACGCTCAAGACAAACTTCTCAGTCACCACAATATGCGTGGAATATCCTCCGTAGGTAATCGTTTTCTTATCCTGAAGAAATGAATTGTAGGTTTGAGAATGACCATTTTCACAATATTGCTCTAGGTCTTCTTCACAATTATTGCAGTGACCACAGGAATCTACGAAGCAGCCTACACCTACTGTGTCGCCAACTTTGTGCTTGGTGACTTCAGAACCAACAGCAGAAACTTTTCCAACGATTTCGTGGCCAGGAACCACAGGGTACATGGTGCCACCCCATTCATTTCGGGCAGTGTGAATATCAGAGTGACATACTCCGCAATACAATATTTCAATCTCTACATCGGTTGGGCTTGGAGTTCTTCTATTAAGATCAAATGGAGCCAGTGGTTGATCAGCTTTCTGAGCTGCATATGCTTTTACCTGTGTCATTTAAGTATCAGTTAATGGTTTTTGTATGGTTTGTCAACAAAGGGTTGGAGGATTAAGTTTTTGGATTGAGATTAAATAATCACAATCGAAAACTTAAGAAAAAGCATTCAATCTGGCTGAAAGGTTAGTGATGTCCTTTAAAAATTATTAGAGATCTTGATTTGCGGTGAGGACAATACGAATGCCTGATCTTATCTCAAGCTTCTTTGGATTTGTTATTGGAACCAAAAATATATCCTAAAATGGCGGTAAGTACAGGTAAAAGTAAATTGAGTAGTATCAATTGTGCCGTTGAAATGAAAAACGCCCTCATGTCACTTTTCTCCTCCTTGACCAATTTAAATACCTCTAGTTTTTGAGTAAACAATGAATCTGCCGGATTTAATATAGAAATATCAAAATCCGAAGTAGCATCTAGTGGTGTGATCAGTAAGTAAATGAAGAAAAACAACAAGCATGCGCCAATTGTGCAAAGAACGAATAATGATAATTTGTAGCCAATAATTGGTAAAGATGGCTCCTTAACTATAGGTCTTGAAATGCCTCCCGAAATCACATCATCTTCTTCTGTAATCCCTGCTAAATCAATGCTTGCTGGGATAAAGATAGAGGGTTTCGCTCCCTCTTCTTTATCTTTATTTTCATCAGCCATAGCTACTTCTTGTATTTTGCCATTTCCAAGGTAGGCATTACCACCTTCTTTATATCTCCCCCTTTTTCATCAGTTGTAATGAGGACTCTCTTATTTCTAGCCTCATTCACTGCCCATTTATAGAATGTAAGTGCTTCAGCGGTTAACTGTGAAGCTTTATCAATACCCGTTTCTTTCTTGAGCTCTTCTATAAACTTATCATCGATATTCAATCTGATTTCAGCCATCTCTATTTGATTTGTTTTGTCTAATATAACGAGAAAACGGAGAAACTATCCAGATTTACGCCGCCTTTTTTCCAAAAAAAAGCGAGTTATTTCTGTGCTAATTTAAACCACTGGCCGCGTCCTGGTCCAAAAACCAGATCAATTCACCGTGCTTAGGCTGAACCAAGTTTGCTGGGTAGCTTGCAAAGTCCTTTTCTTTTTTGAAGATTTCCTGCACTTTCTCTGCCTTGCCCGCGCCAGTGACTAAAAAGGCAACTGCTTTGGCATTATTAACAATTTTGCCTGTGATGGTCACTCGTTTTTGGCCGGAATCAGGATGAACAGCCACGACACAATTTTCTTTATCATCCCATAATTTAATTGAATCCGGGAAAATAGAAACCGTGTGTCCGTCATCACCCATTCCTAGCATGACCAGATCAAACTGAGGAATGTCATTCAATTTTGGAAGCTCAGTATCCAGAAGCTGGCTGTATCGTACAGCTTCTGCCTTAGGCTCATTTTCACCCAAAACTCTAAAAATGTTCTCCTCTGGGATTTCTATCTTCGACAGTAAATGATCCACGGTCATCTTATAATTGCTTTCAGAATCGTCGGGAGCTACACAGCGCTCATCACCCCAGTAGAAATTGATTTTTGACCAGTCGATTTCATTTCCAAAATGGGTTGCCAAATAATCGAATATAATCTTTGGTGTACTGCCTCCTGAAAGTGCGACGTGGATTGTTTGATCGCTATTTGCCAAGTATCTGAAATATTCGGAAAACTCCTTCGCAACCTGCTCTTTGGTATCGTATATCTTAAGTTTCATTGGATTTTTGGATTTATGAAGTTTGTATCTGGTTAAAAGCTATCATGCCAATAGCCACGCCTTCTTTGCTTTACCAGTCCGAAGAACGAAGACGCCTGCCTTCCGGTAGTGGGGTGAAAGGCTACAGCGCGCAAGCTGAAGTGGCGAATTTGCTAGGGTTAATCATGTTTTGAAGAAAGTCCCAATTTTAAACTGCGCTCTCTGCGTAATACTCTGCGAACTCAGCGGTTTAATTTTTTTCTAAAGAATGCAGAAGCCAGTTTCGTCCGTCAGCCGATTTCCTGGATTTCTCCATCCAAAATTGCCTTCAAACATGTCATCGGAATTTCTTGGACCCCAAGTTCCAGCGGCGTAACCGTATGTTGGGACATCATCATTTTCCCAGTATTTCAAGATCGGATCCACAAACCTCCAAGCAGCTTCCACTTCGTCAGCTCTCGCATAAAGTGTCGCATCTCCTTGCATAGCATCTATTAGCAACCTCTCATACGCGTCCATAATCTCCGCTGAGTCGAGGTCGGAATAGTAGAAATCCATATTTGCCTGCTCCACATGGAATCCCAGTCCAGGCACTTTTACTCCGAATTTCATCAAGATTCCTTCATCAGGTTGGATACGGATGATGATTTTGTTGTCCTTTTTGTACGCATCCTGACTTTTGAAAACCTCATGCGCCGGGGACTTAAAGTGAATCACCACTTCAGTCACTTTTGTAGGCATGTATTTAGCTGTACGGACGTAGAACGGCACGTCTTTCCAGCGCCAATTGTCCACAAAAAATTTAACTGCAGCAAAAGTCTCTGTCTTGGAATTCGGATCTACCCCTTCTTCCTCACGATATCCTTTTACCTTTTTCCCATTGATGGTCGAGGCCACATATTGGCCTTTCATGGTGTGAGTTGCCAATTCCTCATCACTGCTCATCACCCTTAAAGACTTCAATGCTTTGACCTTTTCATCACGGATTTCCTCCGCACTGGAATTGATCGGTGGCTCCATTACGATGAGTGAAACTACCTGAAGCAAATGGCTTTGAAACATATCGCGAAGCGCACCCGATTTGTCATAATATCCACCTCGCTTTTCCACCCCTACGGTCTCAGCATTGGTGATTTCCACATGGTGAATGTATCGACGGTTCCAGGTTGGCTCGAAAATCGAATTGGAAAAACGCGTTACAAGTAAGTTTTGAACAGTTTCTTTACCCAGATAGTGATCAATTCTATACACCTGAGATTCGTTGAAATACTTTTGCAATCCCTCATTCAGCTCTTTTGCAGTAGCCAAACTATACCCAAATGGCTTCTCCACAATGATGCGTTTCCAGCCATTTTCTTCTTTGGTAAGATTTGCTTCGCAAAGATTCTTGGCAATTATCTCGTACAGACTTGGTGGTGTGGACAAATAGAAAATATAATTTTCTTCACAGCCTTTTTCCTTATTCAAGTCGCCGATCCGCTTAGCCAATCCTTTGTAGCTTCTATCGTAATTGTCTCCCAAGTCCTCATAAAACAACTTATTGGCAAAAGTGGAAATGAATTCTTTGTCCTCTTTACCGATTTTTTCCTTCATGAATTCGCTTTCCTGAACTACCTTTTGGCGAAATTCCTCATCAGTCATTGTACTTCTGCTAGCTCCCAAAACCACAAAATTTTCTGGAAGATGCTCACCTTTATAGAGGTTATAAATTGCCGGAACCAGTTTTCGTGCAGTCAAGTCACCTGATGCACCAAAAATTATTAGCATCTGGTTTTGTGTTTTTTTCATCAGTATAGGCGTATTTTTATGGTTTTGGTATCAAAACCCGACTTTGGGTGATCACAAATTTATCAATCTTACTATAAAGCCAACCTTCAATCCATTAATTTTGGACTGAAGAGACGTAAAAATAACCCATATTTATTTCTAACCTTGCAAGGGATAAGCCTTAGAAGCAAATTTGAAAATCAACAATTAGAAACGATGGAGTACACGAATTATGATTTTGGATTAGTTGGCCTTGGAGTAATGGGGCGAAATTTTATTTTGAATGTTGCGGACAACAATTTCAGCGCTTTTGGATATGATCTGAGTGTAGCACAGGTGGAGGCTCTGAAAGTAGAAGCTGGTGACATGAAGAATGTGAACGCAACCACTGATGTCAATACGTTTGTTCAGGCTCTGGCAACTCCAAGAAAAATCATGCTACTCGTTCCTGCCGGAAAAATTGTAGATCATGCGATAGAAAATCTTCTGCCTCTTCTAGACAAAGGAGATATAATTATAGATGGAGGAAATTCCTTTTTCACAGATACTGACCGAAGAGAGGCTTATTTGAAAGAAAAAGGAATTCACTTCTTTGGTTCTGGAGTATCTGGCGGGGCTGAAGGCGCTAGAAATGGGCCCAGCATCATGCCAGGTGGAGACAAAGAAGCTTATGCTCACGTAAAACCAATATTTGAAGCCGTTGCTGCAAAATATAAAGGCGAGCCTTGCGTCGCTTATTTGGGACCAAAATCAGCTGGAAACTATGTTAAAATGGTTCACAACGGCATTGAATATGCCATGATGCAGCTAACTTCTGAGATCTATGATTTGCTGAAAAAATCCTGTGATCTGTCAAATGAAGAACTTCATCAGGTATACGATACTTGGAATAAAGGTCGTTTACAATCATTTCTAGTAGAAATCACAGCTGAGATTTTCGCTCAAAAGGATGAGCTTACTGATGCAGATCTGATAGATATGATTTTGGATAAAGCCAAGCAAAAAGGAACTGGGAAATGGACTTCACAGAATGCTATGGATTTAGGAATTCCAGTTCCTACCATTGATATGGCGGTAAGTATGCGTGAGATATCTGCCTTAAAAGATGAGCGGGTTCAAGCTGACCAGCTTTATTCAAGACCAGAAGTGGCGCATATAGCAAAAGAGCAATTAATCTCTCAAGCTGAACAAGCGTTATATTTCTCCTTCATCATTGCTTATACTCAAGGATTGCATCAGCTTTCTTATGCTTCCAAGGAATATGGGTACGACCTAGATCTATCTACAATAGCTAAAATCTGGAGAGCTGGATGTATTATTCGCGCGGGGCTTTTGGCTGATATCGCGGAAGCTTACACTACAGATAATAAATTACCTAATTTGCTGCTTTCACCTTCGTTTGCGCCGAAAATTCAGGGCACTTTGCTTGCTGTTCGTGAGGTAGTCGGATTCGCCTCTAAAAATGGAATTCCTGTACCTGGACTTTCCAGCGCTTTGAGTTACTTCGATGCGTACACTTCTAGCAAACTTCCTTTAAATCTAATCCAAGCGCAGCGTGACCACTTCGGCTCACATACGTACGAGCGAACTGATCAAAATGGGATTTTCCATACAGAATGGGGGAAGGAATAGTTGGCAGTTTTCAGGCTGCAGTTTTCAGAAAAAATAATATAAAAGCTCGTTGGGGAATCGACGAACTTTTGTGTTAGATAGGAGCAGAGTCCTGCTTCTTGAGAAGCACAATCTCGACAAACATCAAAATCAAACTGTTGTGCTCTCTGCGTAGTCCTCAGCGGCCTTTGCGGTAAAAAAAAACCTCCCGATCACTCAGGAGGTTTTTGCATTTATATACCGGACTATAATTTCTTAATAGATCACTTTTACCATGCTCGTGATGACAGATGCCATACGGATGGATTCGAAGATTCTTTCTTCGCTGGTTCCCAATTCGATCAGGTGGTTCTCATGAGAAGCCACACACATCTGGCAGCCATTCACGGCAGAAACGGCAGTAGATATTAATTCAAAGAACTCTTTACCCAATACAGGAGTCATCATGATATTCATGCGAAGTCTGGCAGGGATTTGTCCGTACTTTTCCTTTTCCACGAAGTGGCGGAATCTGTACAATACGTTGTTGCTGCTTAGCAAAGAAGCGCAAGCTACTGCTTCACCGATTTCGGCTATATTAGCTTCATTTTCTTCTGCCAATTTTCTAAAAAACCGCTGAAGTGGATTGTTGGCTGCATTAGCTGCAAGAGCCAAACCCATCAAAGCAACTTCCTTTTGAGTTAACTTTTCTCCTTTGAGGATAGTCTTGAAGTTGAGTTTCAAATCCTTCACGTATCTGGAATCAGCATCGCCCAGATTTCTCAAAGATTCGTTGGTAAATTCTTCATTCAGGCCTACTACTTCCAAAAGTTCGGCTACTGATTGATTCATATTTAATACTTCCATGATGTTAGATTTTATGTTTTGAAACTAGCAAAGGAGACCATTAGATCTCCTTTGCATAATTAGATTCGAGATTTGAAATCTGAATTAATTCAGGTTCAATGTTTCTTCTCCTTTTTCCCAGTTGCATGGGCAAAGCTCGTCAGTCTGAAGCGCATCAAGCACTCTCAATACTTCCTCCACATTTCTTCCTACAGAGAGATCATAAGCAGATACCCAACGAACGATTCCTTGAGGATCGATGATGAAAGTAGCTCTGTAAGCGATTTTCTCAGTTGCTTCTAGGATACCAAGTTCTTCGGCAAGAGACTTAGAAGTGTCGGCTAGCATCGGGAATTTAAGGTCACGAAGATCTTCGTGGTTGTTTCTCCATGCCAAGTGGACGAATTCAGAATCTGTGGAAGCTCCTACCAAAACTGTATCTCTATCTGCAAATTCACCTGCATTATTGTTGAATTCAGCGATTTCTGTTGGACATACAAAAGTGAAATCTTTTGGCCACCAGAACATCACCATCCATTTGCCATTGGCGGTGTGGATATCATTGCTGATAGTCTGGAATTCTTTTCCTTTTTCTCTAGATACAACTGCGGTTTTTTCGAAGGCTGGGAATTGCGCTCCCAAGCCAAGCATACGATTGTTCATAATATTGTTGGTTTTAGTTTTCAAATTTGTTATTCAAAGTTGCCTCACATTTTTTCATAAATCAAATTAATAATTATTATGTATTCATAACTTTAGATTATATGACATTGGCCCAACTAGAGTATATCGTTGCCTTGGATAATTTCAGGCATTTTGTGACAGCAGCTGAAAGTTGCGATGTATCTCAGCCAAACCTTACTACACAGGTCAAAAAGTTGGAGCAAGAGATCGGAGTCAAAATTTTTGATCGTGACACAAAACCACTTCAACCAACAGTTGCTGGCAATTTGATTCTGCTAAAAGCGAGAAAAATTCTTTTAGAAGTTTCAGAATTAAAGGAATTTGTGCTCACTGAGAAAGAATCACTGGAAGGGGAATTCACTCTGGGTGTGATTCCTACAATTTCTCCGTATCTACTTCCGCTGTTTTTACCTGAATTTGTGAATACAAATCCTCATACCAAATTGAAAATTCGGGAAATGCAGACCGCTGAAATCATTCATGAGTTACAGCGTGGCACCTTGGATATAGGCCTGCTTGCAACTCCTTTGGAAGAAAAAACTATCCGAGAAATCCCACTTTTCTACGAGCCTTTTCTTCTGTATCTTCCAGAAAACCACCCTTTCCTAAAAAGAAATCACATAATCCCCGCAATGTTAGATGCCAATCAAATTTTGGTTTTGGATGAAGGTCATTGCTTTCGCGATCAGATTTTGTCGATTTGCGATAGCAAATCCACCAAAAACAACTTTGGATTTGAATTTCAAAGCGGCTCTATTGAGTCTCTAAAACGATTGGTAGACAAAGGGGTAGGCTATACACTAGTGCCAGAAATGGCTGTGATGGATAAAGAAGAATCTAAATTTCTCAGGAGATTTGATGCACCGGAACCTGTACGTGAAATCAGTTTGGCAGTGACCAAAAGCTTCACCAAAAACGTACTGATTCATGCGATGCGAAAATCAATATTGCTTTCGATCCCCGAACGATTTCAGAAAGAAGAACAGTATAAGATGATCAATTGGAAGTAGTAGGAAGCGGTAAAAAAATCTAAAAATTACCCAATCTTCAGTCGAAGTTCGCCTTGTCTTTTCACTACTTTCAAGTCGAAATGCTGGTTGATGAAAGCCTTGCAGTGATTTTCTGCCCATTCAGCACGTGACTCGGTATCAAAAAGTAAGGTCATTCTCAGCATTGTTTTCACGTATTGTTCATAACTGCCAAGATCACACACATATTCAATAAGCACAGCTGACCAGTCTTCTTGAAATTTTTCCAAATGGGTTCTTCCATCAAAAAGCATTTCCAGCTGATTATCACCGTGCTTGTAGCGATAGATGCCGCAAAGTTGTCGGTAGATTAGTCGAGCTCTTTCTCGGGGAAAATCAAACGTATCGAGAATCTGTGCATAAGTGGTATCCATGAGAAGAAGCGGATTATACAGGTAAGTATAGGAACGCTTCAATTCAAAAACCATTCGATCAATCAGCTCTTCTTCAAGCACGGATTGTGCCTGGCGAAGGATGTAATTTTTGTCTAATGGAAAGAGTTTCTGGATCATTGCTGCGCAAAAATAAGAAATTATCTTTTTAGGATGGATTTAAATTAGGCTTATTGTTGGGTGTAAGGTGTCGGATGCCCGATGACTTTCCCCGAATCTTAATCATTTGAAGTTCATCATTCTACATTCGCTATTATAAATTTTGTCGCTCCTATCATTTACTTGACAATTTTTACTTCTCACTACTTACTCCACTAATACTTTTTTCTTCGATCCCGATGGCTTTGCGAGGACGCTCAGACACCTGACATCGGACATCCAGCATCCAACATCGCACATCTACCCCCAATCCGCAGGCCTTCTGGCCTCATACGCTTCAATCTGATCGAGCAAATCTGATGGATCGTCTGAGATAATCAGTAATTCCTCTTGCTCCGGATACATAAATCCCTCCTTCATCGCATGGTTCAAAAAATCAATGAGTTTGTCAAAATAGCCATTTACATTATACACCGCCAGCGGCTTTTGGATGTAATGAAGTTGGTTCAGTGTCATGATCTCAAAAAGTTCTTCCAGCGTCCCGATTCCACCAGGCATAGCAATAAACGCATCTCCGCGCTCTGCCATTAGCCATTTTCGATCACGCATAGTCTCTACGATGATAAGTTCTGTACAGCCTCGGTGAGCCACTTCCCGATCTACCAGTTTCTGAGGAATGATGCCCAAGACCTCTTTCCCAGCTGCCAACATTTCGTCCGCAATCACTCCCATCAAACCTACTCTTCCTGCTCCATAAACCAATGAGTGGTCACGTTTGATCATTTCCTGAGCCAATGCTCGAGCACCAGCTTCATAGACTGTACTTTCTCCTTTTCGGGAACCGCAATATATGGTGATTTTCTTCATGTGATTAAAACTAAAGTGGAATCCAAAATTACATGAATCTTTTTTTGGGAGTTACTTTTTGCCACAAAGTGCATGAAGAAAGCGCAAAGGGCATATTCGTTTTATACTTGATATTTGAGTTTGACAATTGAATTTTGAGACTTTTTAAGGTCGCAGTTGTCCTGCTTCTCCAGAAGCTAGACTAGTTAATTATCAAATGCGTATCCACTTACCTAAACGTAAGTTAGTGCAAGCTATGATTGAAGTTCGAATTCGGCAATTCCCCCTTTTTTCAAAGGAGGCTAGGGAGATTTAGTCATGTGAAAACCAGTAATTTTTGTCAAATGGTATCGAGCCGAAAAGCTTTATACGCTATTTTTGATTATGAAAATTTGCTTTGCTACCAACAACCCCAATAAAATCGAAGAAGTAAAAGCTGCTCTCGGTGATAGTTTTGAAATAGTTTCTCTGAAGGCTATTGGTTGCTCAGATGAGCTTCCAGAGACTGGCGACACACTTGAGCATAATGCTTTTCAAAAAGCGAAGTATGTGAGAGAGCATTTTAGAGTGGATTGCTTTGCTGATGACACCGGATTGGAAGTGGATGCATTGGAAGGAGAGCCAGGAGTTTATTCAGGTAGATATGCAGGTGAGCCGAGAAGCGATGATCGAAATATAGACCTTTTGCTCAAAAATCTTGAAAATTCATCTATCCGCACTGCCCGATTTAAAACGGTGATTGTACTCCTTTTAGGAGATGAGGAATATAAGTTTGAAGGAGTGGCAGAAGGGGAAATATTGAAAGAGAGAAAGGGGGATGGAGGGTTTGGCTACGATCCGGTTTTCCTTCCGAAAGGATATTCCAAGTCCTTTGCGGAATTGAGTATGGCTGAGAAGAACCAAATCTCACATAGAGGAAAAGCAATCAGTGAGCTTATCACCTTTCTAAGCCATAGATAATTCTGTGATAAGCCGAAAATCACTTTAACTTTGCCGCATGAAAAAACCATTCATCGTCGGCATTACAGGTGGATCTGCCTCAGGAAAAACACTTTTTTTAGAGCGATTGCTGAGTTCCTTCGAAGACGGTGAAGTTTGCCTGATCTCGCAGGATAATTACTACAAGCCCAGAGAATTACAGCCGATAGATGATCATGGTGTACATAATTTTGACAGACCGGAGAGTATAGATTTTGAAGAATACGCATCCGATATCCGCAAAATTCAAGCTGGTGAAACGGTGCAGCGGGAAGAATATACATTCAATAACGCTGCAAAAAAGCCCAAAATGTTAACTTTTACTTCCTCACCTGTGGTAGTGGTGGAGGGGATTTTTGTGCTTTATTATCCAGAATTGGCAAATCTGCTTGATTTGAAAATTTTCATAGATGCCAAAGATCATATTAAGCTGAAGCGAAGAATCATCAGAGATAAGGTGGAGCGAGGCTACGATCTGGACGATGTGCTGTATCGCTACGAGCAGCACGTGATGCCAACGTATGAAAAATACATCAAGCCATTTATGAATGATGCGGATCTCATCGTGCCAAATAATCATAATTTCGACAAAGCACTAGAGGTCATTCGCACTTTTTTAAGGGCTAAAAATGTTTGATTTACTTCTTTTTCCTTTCGTTAATCAGCTGGTTTTAAATATTTTATTCTGATTTTGTCACCAAAAATCAGAAATTCAAGGATGAGAAACACTCCTTTTAAATATTTGGCTATATTTGCGCCGCATGAAAGCAACTAAACGACATAGCAACTTATTCCAACAGCGCCTTACGGTGATGCTGGCTTTGCTATTGTGTTTGTTTATTTCTAGCGTGGAGTATATCCCAGAAAATGGGGACGTGGTTAAAATCGAAAAGCAGGACAATGCTCCTTCAGATGATCAGAATCAAACTTTTTTGAATGTAGCGGTAGATGCCGTAGTGCCATTCGTGGTTCATGTATCTCAAAGTACACTATATTTAATATACAAAATTGTCCGGTCGGAAGGCTCTACCCTTATTACCGAATCCACTTCAGTTTTTCAACCCAATCAGCTCGTAGAAATACTTTTTGAGCGAATAATATCCACCAAAGGACCCTGATCCTACTTTATCTCTGGATCTCCAAAGCGCTTAACTGATTTGCAGTTTAGCCACAAATCTGTAATTACAATCAATTAATAATTTCAATTTCTCATGCAAAACAAAGGTGTCATTGTGTTTTTGACAGTGATCGTTACAGCGCTATGCTTGTACTATCTGTCATTCACATTTGTATCAAACAATATCCAGCAAAAGGCTCAGGAATACGCAACTGATGCGTCTGGCAACGTGGATTTTTCAAAAAGACAAAACTATCTGGATTCTATCTGGAGAGCTCCGGTTTACAATTTCTTAGGAGCAGATTATACTTTCCAAGAAGTAAAAGAAACAGAGCTTGGATTGGGTCTTGACCTTCAGGGCGGTATGCACGTTACATTGGAGGTTTCCCCGGTGGAAATTGTAAAAGGACTTGCAGGTAATCCAAAAGATGTTGCCTTCAATAAGTCTGTAGAGGAAGCTCGCGAAGAAGCGAAAACTACTACCACTAAATATGTTGATCTATTTTATACTGCTTGGCAGAAGAATAGCCCGGGAAAAAAGCTTAGCAGTATCTTCGCTACAGCTGCTAATAGAGGCCGGATTTCTTTGGAGTCTTCCGATTCCGAAATCATTGAAATCATCGATAACGAAGTTGAAAATGCAATCGAGCGTTCATTCAACATCCTTAGAACCCGTATCGATAGATTCGGTACTTCTCAGCCTAATATCCAGAGAATACAGGGTTCTGGTCGTATTCAGATCGAATTGCCAGGTGTGGACAATCAGGAAAGAGTTAGAAACCTACTTCAGGGCGTAGCTAAATTACAGTTCTGGCAAGTAGTAGAAGTAAACGAAATCGGTGCTGCCCTTGAAACTGTGAATAGCGCTTGGGTAGCTGCTAATCAGTCTACTGAGTCTGCAGCAGCTGACACAGTAGCTACAGAGAATCTTTCTGGGGAAGATTCCTTGAGAAATGCATTGGAAAAGCAATTGGCTGAGATCGATCCTACCAAGGCTGGTCGCAATAGCGTTTCGCCGTTGTTCAGTTTGCTTAAGCCTAATTATGGTTTGGCATATGAGCTTCGCGATACCATGGCTATCAACCGTATTTTGAAAAATGAGGATTATAAATCCTTGCTTCCCAGAGACATCAAATTGCTGTGGGGTGTGAAGCCTTTCAAAGCGGAAGATGGGGCTGAGATATTGGAGCTTTTTGCTATCCAAGCTGAAAGAGGAACTGACGAAGCTCCGCTGGAAGGCGATGTAGTGACTGATGCACGTCAGGTTTTAGACCAAACTTCCAGACCTGCAGTATCTATGCAGATGAATGCAGAAGGGGCTCGAAAATGGAGAAAATTGACTTCTGAAAATATAGGTAGAAGAATCGCTGTAGTATTGGATGACTATGTATACACTGCACCGGTAGTAAACGGTGAGATCCCAACAGGACAGTCTGAGATCTCTGGTAACTTCTCCCTACAGGAAGCTCAGGATTTGGCGAACATTCTGAAATCTGGTTCTCTTCCAGCTCCTACCCAAATAGTAGAAGAAAGCATTATTGGCCCAACATTGGGTAAAGAAGCCTTGAATCAAGGTTTGTTATCCATGGTTGCCGGTCTGGTAATTGTTGTTCTGTTCATGGTGGGTTACTATTCAAAAGGAGGTTTTGTCGCTATCGCAGCACTTGTTTTTAACATCTTCTTCATCCTTGGTATTCTAGCACAGTTGGGCACGGCATTGACCTTGCCGGGTATTGCAGGTATTGTATTGACGATAGGTATGTCCATTGATGCGAACGTTCTGATTTTCGAGCGTATCAAAGAAGAACTGCGAAATGGAGTGAGCCTCATGGCAGCCATTAGTGCAGGTTATAGCAAAGCATTCTCTGCGATTCTCGATTCTAACGTTACGACTTTCCTTACAGGTGCGATTCTTTTTGCTTTGGGTCAGGGCCCAGTAAAAGGCTTTGCAATCGTATTGATGATCGGTATCGCATCTTCATTCTTCTCTTCTGTATTCATCACTAGAGTGATTGTATCTTGGATGAGCAAAAAAGGAGACAAGAGCTCAATTAGCTTCGCTTCTCCTTTTGCCAAAAATTTATTGAGTGACTTGAATTTTGATTTCATGGGCAAAAGGAAAGTTGCTTACCTGATCTCTTCTGCAATTATTGTGATAGGTCTAGGTATCGCGGCTGTCAATGGATTGAAATTCGGTGTTGACTTCACAGGCGGTCGTTCTTACATCGTTGCATTCGACGAGCCAATGGCCGCTTCTGATTTGAAATCCGGATTGGATAGCGAGTTTGACGGATCTGTAGAAGTGAAAACTTACGGTTCTAATAATGTATTGAAAGTGACTACTTCTTATTTGGTAAATGAAGATGACGCCGCTTCTAATCTCGAAGTAGAGAGCAAAGTAAAAGAAGGAATAGCTTCTGTGACCGGATTATCCTTTACTGATGACGCTGCATCTCTAGCTGCTGGTCAATTCGCCATCACAGGTTCTTCGAAAGTGGGTGCTACTGTAGCTGATGATATCAAAGCGTCGTCAGCCGAAGCGATGATTGTGGCGTTGGTTGCGATCTTCTTGTACATCTTGTTGAGATTCCGCAAGTGGCAGTTCTCCTTGGCATCTATCATTGCCTTGATTCACGATACCTTGTTTGTGATCGCTGCTTTTGCCATCGCAAGCGCATTTGGAGCTACGTTTGAGATTGACCAGGTGTTTATCGCAGCGGTATTGACTGTGATCGGTTATTCTATTAACGATACTGTGATTGTCTTTGACCGTATTCGTGAGAATATAGAGAATAGAGGCACTAATAAATTGGTGAAAGTCTTCAATGATGCCATCAACCAGACTCTAGGACGTACGTTGATTACTTCTTTTACTACCTTGATCGTAGTGATCGTATTGTTGATCTTCGGTGGTGAGGTATTGAGAGGCTTCTCGTTTGCTTTATTTATTGGTGTTTTGGTGGGTACATATTCTTCTATCTATATAGCTACGCCAATTGTAGTGGATTTGATGAAAAGAGAAATTGATAACGAGAATGCTGCGAAGGAGGCTAAAAAGCTTGCTTAATTAGCTGATATAATTGATTATTTAAAGGAGCGGACGTCATACCCGCTCCTTTTTTCTTGTCTAATCGCAGATAAAATTCTTATCTTTTGGGGAATTATTTCTACACCTAAATGAATCTAACCTATTTTAAAATCACCTTAATATGAAAATCGAAAAGAAGGATTTCGAAAGCATGAAAGCCAAGTATAACAAAGAAGTGAAAAAGGGCAAGCCAGGTAAAGGCAAAAAAGACCGAGATAAAGACAACCAGACGAGCTGGATATTTTTAGATAGGGAAATGCTCGGGGGATTATTGGCTAAAGCAGACAAAGATCCTAAGGTAGGAGGAATTCAGTTTTACTTTACAGAATACACTGAGGAAACCGCAGAGAAGGCCTATCCTAAAGAAGCTGATGCATACATTGGGCAAATGACTCTGGTGATGCGTGCTGCCAATCTCAAGGAACAGAAACTGGTCACGATAGGCGGCGCCGAAGATGAATATCAAGGCAGAGGTTTAGAGTGCCCTTACCATTGTGAACCTGATCCTACGGACACCTAATTATGGACAGCAGATTTGTTCAGGCATTCTTCATTTCCTATGGAGAGTTTTTAATACCACTTGATCTATTTTTTATTATTGGTGTTGCTTGCTTTATCAAATTACCAAAAGAAACGAGAGCCGATATTCACTATTGGCTTCCTTTTTTGATTTTGGTATTCACTGCATTTTATGAAAATATGGGAGCTTATACCAATTACAATTATGAATTCAAAGCATCGGTTAATGCCTATTTGGGGAATACTGAATATCCAAAGTTTAACCTTTGGCTTAATAATATTACTAAAAGGGGGATCGGGGTTATTCTCTATTTGTTTTTGATCAAGTCGTGGCTGGAGCCTTCTAAAAAGAAATACATCAACTGGATGATTTACATTTTCATAGTTGTGGTAGTTATAATTCAGTATTCAGGAATAGAACCTCTCTATTTTAATCAGCCAATTATATTTACTTTTGGAGCCAATATAATATTGATCGGGAGTGGATTATATTTTATTGGGATGATCACACATGAACAATATTTGGCTAGTAATCCATTGCGGTTGCTTTCTTTTTGGCAGATGACTTTTATTATGTTCACTTTCACCTTGACTTATATCAGTTCAGTGGCTAAGTTTTATCTCTACGAAGTCAATCCTGTTTTGGGAGAGTCTTTATTCCAAATTGAATGGATAATGCAACTCATCAATTTAGGAATTCTAACGTTGACGGTTGCTTCACCACTTATGCCGGGAATATTTGAAAAAGAGCCATCCTATGAGTTTTCTTGAAAGCCAAGTTTACATAATAATTTTTTCTGCCTTATTTCTGGGAGGAGTCATGTCCACTTTCGTCATCTCCATGGTTTTTATTCACAGACAGAGGCAGGCACAAAACCGCCAGAAACTAGATCAAGTGAAATCCGAGCATGAAAAGACTTTGCTCGATATTGAGAATGAAATCCAGCAAGAAACGCTGACTCTTATCGGAAGAGAGCTTCACGATAATATTGGACAATTACTTTCTCTGGCAAAGCTGAATTTTGGGTCTATCAGACCAGAAAAACAAGCTGAAGGAAGAGATATACTTGGTCAGGCGATACAGGAGGTGCGTGGACTGTCTAAGCAATTAAACCTGGATTGGGTGGAGTCCCTCAGTATCAATGAATTCATCGGGCAGCAGCTGGAAAGAATACAGAATACTGGTTTTTGTGAGACTACACTGGACGCAGATTTTGAGCTTGTTGATTTGCCTAAAGACCAAAAGCTGGTTTTGATTCGGGTCATTCAAGAATCGTTAAACAATGCGATTAAGCATGCTTCACCTAATAAAATCCTGATTAGAATGCACGATAGTGGGAAAGGAAAACAAATCTGGATCAAAGATGATGGAAAAGGATTTGACTCTTCTCAAAAATCTAATGGCAGCGGAATGATCAATCTTAAGAAGAGAATGGAAACGATAGGCGGTGAATTCGAACTGACTTCTACTGTCGGAAATGGAACTGAAATCACTTTAACCTTGCCAAATTAGATTTTAGGGTATAATTTGAAGCTTAATCTCCCTGAAATACTAATCTCCCCCTCCCCATGATCAGGATCGCCCTGGCTGACGACCATAAGTTATTTGCAAAAGGAATAGAAGGAATTCTTGAAGACCAAGTGGATCTGGTCGTCGTCGGTGTCTTCCCAAATGGAAGAGAAATCTGCGAATACATTGCTGAAAACCAGGTTGATGTGGTTCTTACTGATCTCAACATGCCTATCCTGGATGGCTTTGGGGTTTTGGATCACTGCAAAGAACATCATCCCCATGTGAAGGTCGTAGTGCTTTCGATGTATGACGAGGAGAAGATTTACAAAAAGTGCATCGATCAGAATGCCGATGCTTTTATTCTTAAAGATGCCGACCCTGATGAGTTAATATTTACCATTCATGAAGTTTTTGAGGGTCGCCATGTGCTGAATTTTGACCGCGTAAAAAAACAAGCTTTACAAGGCGCTTATTTCGATGCTTTTCGAATGAAGTATAAGCTTTCTCGTAGAGAAACTGAAATCATTCAACTGATCAGAGATGGAAATCAAAACAAGAGAATTGCCGTAATGCTGAATCTAAGTAAGCAAACCGTAGAAACCCATCGTAAAAATATCCACCTGAAGCTTCAGGTCAGTTCGCGAATTGAGCTGGTGAATAAGGCACACGAAATGAATATTTAATCATGAGCAATCCTATAAAAACAGCCATCGTTGGCTTTGGCTCTGTAGCTGAAAAAATGCACGCGCCACTTATTGCAGTATGTCCGGATCTTAATCTCCTCGCCTCTGTCGAACGCCACACCAATCGCTGTGAAGAATTATATCCTGCTGTGACTACCTACAGAAGTTTGCAGGAATTGCTTGATGCAGATGCTGTAGATCTAATTGTGATCACCACACCAAATGAGTTTCACTTTCCCATGGCAATGCAATGTCTGGAGGCCGGGAAGCATGTGGTAGTCGATAAGCCCGTGACGATTTTCTCCCATGAAGCCGAGGAACTGAATAAGCTGGCTGAAGAGAAAGGTTTGATTTGCTCCGTCTTTCACAACCGTCGCTATGATGGGGATTTTATGACTTTGCAGAAATTGGTGAGAAAAGGAGATCTTGGAGATTTGGTCTATTTGGAATCTCATTTTGATCGCTTCCGACCGGATGTTTCAGATAATTGGAGAGAAAAGGAAGTTCCTGGAAACGGAATCACATTCGATCTAGGTTCGCATCTGATAGATCAGGTTGTCTTACTTTTTGGTTTGCCGAAATGGATTCAGGCGGACATTCGCAAGCAGCGAACAGGCGCAGTGGCAGATGACCACTTCGATATTATTTTGGATTATGGCTCGCTGAAAGCAAAAGTAACTGCGGGTACTTTGGTGAATGTAGCTACTCCTAAGTTTTTGCTATTGGGGAAAAATGGGTCTTATCAAAAGTTCGGTCTAGATGTACAGGAAGCTGCATTCAAACTCGGCGAAAAGCCAGAAGGAGCCAATTGGGGTGTGGAACCTGAGGAGAAGTGGGGTAAAATTTTCCTCAGTGAGGAAACAAAGGACTATGAAACTATCCCGGGCAATTACAGAATTCTATATCAGAACGTCGCTGACGCAATTCTAAAAGATGCAAATCTGGATATCACCATTCCTCAGACCATCAGTGTTTTGAAGATAATAGAAGCTTCATTCCTGAGCGCTGAGTCAGGTTGTAGAATATCTAAAGCAGAAGGAGGTTGGTAATTCTAGCTTTGTTTGGCTGAGGATTTGGACTAAGTGGTTCAGATTAAAAAACTGAATCATGAAATCGAGCATGACTCAAGCGTCACACTGAGATGATTATTGACCATGCGAGATTCTCCAGAATCAAGTTCTGGACAGGCTATTTGGCAATAAAAACAAATTATATACACATGAAAAAACTAGTACTTCTATCCCTCACATTATTCACGTTCATCTCACTTGCGCAGGCGCAAATCAGTGCCGGAGTCAATATCCAAAGTTCGGAGACATTCGTAACCGTAGGTACAGATCCCAATAATCAAATCTTCGGTGAAGGCCGAATAGGAACTGGCGGAGATATAGGTGTGGAACTGATGGGTGCTTACAATATTATCCAAAAAGATGATGTGAATTTCTACTTAGGTCTAGGCCTTGGCTTGGACGATGATCGTAAAAGTAATCGAGATGATGAAGATGACATTTATATCGCAATTCCATTTGGACTTTTAGTGACACCTTTCAACAGTAAAAATCTCGGACTTGTTTTGGAAGCTGCTCCAATTTTGGCCGATGATCACGGAGATTACTTCCGTGCAGGATTTGGCTTCAAATACACGTTTTGATAATTGAAAAAAGCCTCTGAATTTAATTATTCAGAGGCTTTTTGATTATAAAAAGATGGTCAATCCAAACCTTGGATCTATGAGAAATCCAGCTCGTAATTCGGATCGCGAATTTCCTGAATTTGGAGGAAGTTGAGCATTTTGGTACTGAATCAAATTAGTTTGCAGATGAACACCTAGCTTGGGGCTTATAAGATACTGAAGTCCCAAAATGGCTTGAGCTGAAAAAGTCCTCCTTCGGAGGTCAGCCCTCTTTCCGATAGGCTCATTATAATAATCCTTCTGCTTTCTCCAAGAAAACTCTGATCCTACCTCTGCAAAGAAAGAAAGGCTTTCGCTGATTTGTGCATATTTTCTAAGGAAAACACCACCACCATAACTTAGCATAGTGCCTCTTTTGAAATCCCCTGGAATATTGGAATCATAGCCTTTGTTTTTGCTCCAAGAACTTCCAAACAAACCTGAAATACCTACCGCCAAATTATCGGACAAGAAAAAACCTGCTTTTGGGTGAAGTGTGTATCCAGATGAAGGGCTGGATTTTTCTTCTATGTCTGGAAAAATAATCCTGCTTCTCGTCAAGCCAGCACTCCCTTCAACCATCCAAGTCCCTTGCTGCATTTGGGCTATCGCTTCTACCGATACTAAGCCTATAATTAATAATAGTATGAAAAGCTTTCTCATTTCATATTGAAGAAAAAGTGAGCACCCAGTTGAAAAGAATTTGATGTCAAATTAAAATTGAAAGTATTGGTATTGCCTTCAATAGTATTCGGACTTACTTCCTTTTGTCGGGTGATTTGGTGGGTAAATGTGAGTGGATTGATAGACAAATCCACACTCATCCAGTTAGTTGGGAAAAAAGCTAGTCCCAGTGAAGTGGATAGGTTTATCGCTTTGGTGGTTAGTTCAGAATTTTGATTCGGGAAGGAAGGATAAGTTAATTCTGTTTTCTGGTTACTGAATCCCAATTCCGCCTGACCATAAAAAGCAACCCATTCTTTCAGGGAAAAATATCTTCTTACAAATGGGCCAAAACCAAATTGATTGGAGTTAATTCTAAAAGACAATCCAGTGAGACCTGAACTTTCATTTGAATACGAATTAATATCGAACATCAGACCAACCACCGTACGGTCCGTTACAAAAAAACCTAGAGAAGGACTGACGTTGAAATTGTTTGTTTTATTTATTTGGCCTCCCGCAGCACCAGAATTATCCGAAGTAGTGGTCGAAGTCGAATAGTTGATAGTCCCTCCGAGGATCTTGTTTCCCTTTTGAAGTTGAGCGCTGGCGGCAAAAGTGATCAGTTGGAATACGAGAAATCCAAGTAAAAATTTTTTCATAGGTAAAGGATTTAGTTTAGGGTTCAAGTTTACACGATCTTGTGAACTATTTAGTTTCAGGATATTCTCCAAACCTGAAGAGTTTCATTTTTCTACGGGGATTCATTCATTTTCCTTATTTTTGCGCCTATGGCAAAAACAGAAACTCCTGCGGAAAACACGCAATTGAAAGATATTATTTCCCATGCCAAAGAGTATGGATTTGTTTACCCTAGTTCTGAGATCTACGACGGCTTGCAAGCTGTATATGATTATGGTGCTTATGGAGTAGAATTGAAAAACAACCTGAAGCGCCTGTGGTGGGAGACCATGACTCGTGTACAAGACAATATTGTGGGCATCGATGCGTCGATTTTTATGCATCCTACCACTTGGAAAGCATCTGGTCACATTGATAGCTTTAACGATCCGATGATCGATAATAAGGATTCTAAGAAGCGGTACCGTGCGGATGTGCTTGTAGAAGAGCATGCTGCGGTATTCGAAAGAGCTGGAGATATAGAAAAAGCAAATGCATTGACAGGAGCTTTGGCAAGAATGCTGGAAGCGGAAGATCTGGATGGAGTAAGAGATCTAATCACCAACGAAGGCATCAAATGCCCGATCAGCGGGTCTTCCAACTGGACAGACGTCCGTCAGTTCAACTTGATGTTTTCTACCCAAGTGGGTTCTGTGGCCGAAGATTCCACTACGATTTACCTGAGACCAGAGACGGCTCAGGGGATTTTTGTGAACTTCCTGAATGTGCAGAAAACCGCCAGAATGAAGGTTCCTTTCGGTATTGCTCAGATCGGTAAGGCTTTCCGAAATGAAATCGTTGCCCGTCAGTTTATTTTCCGTATGCGTGAGTTTGAGCAGATGGAGATGCAATTCTTCGTCCGTCCTGGTACTGAGCTGGAATGGTATCAGAAATGGGCTGAGACTAGAATGAGATGGCATTTGGCATTGGGTATCCCTCCGGAAAAACTTAGAAAACATGACCACGAGAAGCTTGCTCATTATGCAAATGCTGCAATGGATATTGAGTACGATTTCCCATTTGGATTCAAAGAAGTGGAAGGAATTCACTCTAGAACTGATTTTGATCTAAAGTCTCATCAGGAATTCTCCAGAAAGAAGCAGCAGTATTTCGATCCAGAAGTGAATCAGAATTACATTCCTTATGTAGTTGAGACTTCTATCGGTGCTGATCGTTTGTTCTTACTGACACTTTGCAACGCTTATACTGAAGAGAAAACGGAAGAGAAAAGCAGAACCTACTTGAAGCTTCATCCAGCGATTGCTCCTGTGAAAGCAGCGATCCTTCCGATCACGAAGAAGGACGGTTTGCCAGAGAAAGGTCAGGAGATAGTTGAGCTTTTGAAGTATGATTTCAATATCATCTATGAGGATGCGGCTTCCATCGGTAAGCGGTACGCACGTCAGGATCTGATCGGAACGCCATTCTGTATCGCTGTGGATCACCAAACTCTAGAGGACAACACAGTTACCATCCGTCATCGTGACACGACGGAGCAGGAGCGAGTGCCGATCTCTGAGCTTCACGGAAGAATCGCTGAGGCGACTAGCTTTAGAAGGATTTTCGAAAAGTTGTAAGAAGCGGAAAAGCATAAAAAAATCTCCCAAGAGCGATCTTGGGAGATTTTTTAGTTTTAGGGATTTAATTCTTCTGCTTTAGCCAGATGGATTTATCCCCTTCCTCTCTAAGTGAGCCATCTTCCAGTTTTTTAAAAGTCAACTCTAATCCAAACTGATCGCTTTTTTCAATCTTGATTATATCTCCTTTTATTTTATAGGAAGTTCTGGAAATTATATCTCCACCATATACCACATCGGCTACTCCACCTGCTGCAAGTATGATAATTCTGCTACAAGGGTACATAAGGCCGCCACCTGGAATGCATCCCTCAGTCATGTTGGTATAAGTTCCCAAAATCTCCGGTTCATCTAGTTTTTCACAGGAAAAGAAAATAAACCCTATTAAAGGAAGTAGTAATAAGTTTTTCAAAATAAAACAGCTAAGTGTACTGACCAGACGAAGTCATGATGGAGCTTGCTATAATTAGTCTAACATTTTTAAAAAATGCTAGTTTAGGGATTGAATAGAATTTCATGACAAAGAAAGCGCTTATTATCGGTTCTGGGATTGCTGGCATTGCCTCAGCGATTCGCTTAGCAATTAAAGGTTACGCTGTCGAGGTATTCGAGGCTAATTCTTATCCTGGCGGAAAACTCAGTGAGATCACATTGGGCGAATATCGATTTGATTCTGGGCCTTCGCTTTTTACACTTCCAGAGCAAGTAGATGCACTTTTTCGCTTAGCTGGTAAAAAAGCTGAAGATCACTTCGAATATGAGAAGTTGGATGTGGCTTGCCATTATTTCTGGGAAGATGGGACACGATTGAAAACTTATTCCGATCTCAATCAATTCGCAGAGGAAGTCGAGACAAAACTGGGAGAACCGGCATCAAATATTAGAGAAGCGCTTCGGAAATCGGCTTTCATGTACGACAGTCTCTCACCGCTTTTTATGAATCGCTCGCTTCATAAATTCAATACCTGGACAAATCCCCATGCGCTGAAATCCTATCTGAGGATGAGGAAACTGGGAATTTTCTCTACGATGAATGAAGCAAATGAGAAGCAGTTTTCCCATCCGAAATTGGTGCAGCTCTTCAATCGCTATGCAACTTATAACGGTTCAAATCCCTTTGAAACACCTGCCACGCTGAATATCATTCCTCATCTGGAATTTAATATCGGTGCATTTTTCCCCAAAAAAGGAATGCATGATATCACGCAAAGTCTCTTCAAACTTTCAGAAGAACTAGGGGTGAAATACCATTTTGGACAAAAGGCAGATAGGATCTTGGTAGAAAGCGGAGAAGCAAAAGGCATCAGCGTAAATGATCATGAAATCTATGCTGACGTAGTGGTAAATAACATGGATATGGTCAATGCTTACAAAACCATTCTCAAGGATCAGAAGCAACCGAAACTTTTGCTCAATCAGCCCAAATCAAGTTCTGCGTTGATATTCTATTGGGGAATCAAGCGAAATTTCCCTGAATTGGATTTGCATAATATTTTCTTCTCAGATAATTATGCTTTGGAATTCGAGCATATTTTCAAGAGGGGGACTATTTATGAAGATCCTACAGTCTATCTAAACATAACATCTACACACAAATCCGATGACGCTCCAGCTGATTCTATGAATTGGTTTACGATGGTCAATGTGCCCAATAACCAAGGGCAGAATTGGGATCAGCTGATAGCAGAAGCAAAAAGAAATATCATTCACAAGCTGAATAGAATCTTAAAAACAGATGTGGAGCCATTAATTGAAGTAGAAGAAATTCTTGATCCACGAACTATAGAGTCGAAAACTTCCAGTGCCCGAGGTGCGCTTTATGGCAATAGCTCAAACAATAAGTTTGCGGCATTTCTGCGTCACGCAAATTATTCTTCTTCGATAAAAAACCTGTATTTCTGTGGAGGCTCTGTACATCCTGGCGGTGGAATTCCGCTTTGCTTGCTTTCTGCGAAGATTATGAGCGAGATGATTGAAGGTTAGGGTTCAGTATTCAGTTTGCAGTCACAGTATTGAGTCGACTTTCTCAGCTGGGTATTCAAACAGTGACATGGTTCAAGGTTCATGACTTGGATCTACATCAATGAAGTTTTCAGACTTCTAATAATTTAGATTCGCCAAAAATCCACCTTGATGGCAGAGGGGATTGATTGTAAAGTGAAATGCAGTCTGAAGATTGCAATAAGAACAGACACAAGTCTGAAGACTTGCGCCAGTTTTGAGCTGCACACTGCTGATTACTGCAACTGAAAACTGTCACTGATCACTGTCACTGAAAATTGATCTCTGAATACTGCTCACTGAGAATCCAAACACTCAATCGCTTCCTTCACCAAATCCATCTCAAAACCTCTTGTCATCAAGTATTGGGTGACTTTATACTTTTTCTTAAAGGAGTCCGACTCGTGGGTGCTTTCCCATTTTTTTTCAGTTTGGCTTAAAAGTGTGTCGTAGTATTCTTCAGGATGGATTTCTGAGAGCCCTTTTCTAATCAGCTCTTCAGAGATTTCCCGCATTTTCAGTTCCATTCGGATACGGTTTCTACCCCATTTTTTCAGCCTGAATTTCCCTCGGGCAAAAGCTCGGGCATAGCGCTCCTCGTTCACAAATTCTTCTGCGATCAATTCCTCGATGAGCTGCTCTGCTTTTTCGTCAGTAATCCCTTTTTCATATAATTTGCGCCGAATTTCCCAAGGGCAACGTTCCTGATAGGCGCAGAAGGTGGTAAGCTTTTCGAAAGCTTCTTCCTGAGACCAGGAGTTTTTTCCTGACTCATTTGGCTTATATTTTCCGCAACTGGACATTTTCCGTAATTTTAAACCAAATTATAGCGAATCTATTTTTTATCAAACCTTATTAAATTTTCAAAACTCACTATGCGTAAGAAAATCGTAGCCGGCAACTGGAAAATGAACATGACTTTCGAAGAAGGTCAGACCCTTACTTCCGAAATATTGAATATGATGAAGGACGAGCATTCTGGCGATGCTATCGCTGTGCTGAATCCTCCTTTTCCTCATATTTTCCCAGTTAAGAAACTGATAGGAGAAGCGAAAGGCGTATTTATCGGTGCTCAAAACTGTTCTGACAAAGAGGCTGGTGCCTTTACAGGAGAGGTTTCTGCAAAGATCCTTGCATCTTTCGGTGTTCAGTATGTGATCATCGGTCACAGTGAGCGACGTGAATATTTCAAAGAAAGCAATGAAATGCTTGCTACGAAAGTGAAGCTCGCACTTGCAAATGGTTTGATTCCAATCTTTTGCTGTGGAGAATCCCTTGAGATCAGAACTGCAGGAACTCATGAGCCAAATGTGAAATTTCAATTGACAGAAGGTCTTTTTGATTTGAGTACTGAGGATTTCGCTAAGATCGTGATCGCTTATGAGCCGATCTGGGCGATCGGAACTGGCAAGACAGCAACCTCTGAGGAAGCTCAGGAAATGCACGCTGCCCTGAGAAGGCACGTAGCTTCTAAATATGGCAAAGACATCGCAGAGAACACTTCTATCCTTTATGGAGGTAGCTGTAATCCGAAGAATGCTCAGGAGCTTTTCGGAAAGCCTGACGTAGATGGCGGACTGATCGGTGGAGCTTCATTGAAGTCTCGTGACTTCGTTGACATTATCAAATCATTCTAATATAAAATGGATTACCTGGAGTTTAAAATCAAGTGCCTGGACCAATTCCGGGAAATCCTTATTGCTGAATTATCCATGATAGGCTTTGATTCCTTCCTCGAAACTGAGGAGGGAATCGATGCTTATATACTGGAGTCAGATTTTGATCGTACCGCATTTGATGAGTTGATTGCACAGTATCAAACCGATGCCAATATCAGGTTGGAAGAAGGCATAATGCCGAAAATCAACTGGAATGAAGAGTGGGAAAAGAATTACGATCCCATCGAAGTGGACGATCTAGTCTATGTCAGAGCCTCTTTTCACTCAAGTAAGCCCGAGTTTACCCATGAGATTGTGATCAATCCAAAAATGTCTTTCGGCACAGGTCATCATGCGACTACATTCCAGATGCTTAGACACCAAGGTCAGATCGATCATCAAGGCAAACGAGTATTGGACGTGGGTTCTGGAACTGGAATTCTAGCCATCATGGCACATTTGCTTGGAGCGAGCGAAGTTGAGGCTTTTGATATTGATGACTGGTGTGTGGAGAATGGCAATGAGAATTTTGACTTGAATGGATTGATTACCCGAATGGGACTTGGGACAATCCGTGAAGTAAAACCTCAAGGTGAATTTGACATCGTCCTAGCCAATATCAATAAAAATATCCTTCTGGACGAGATGGCTATTTATACTGATCTGCTGAAAGAAAAGGGGTTTTTATTGCTTAGCGGATTCTACACCCAGGACATTGAAGATCTGAATGACTGTGCTAAGCCACTCGGTCTGGAGTTGATTTCCCAGCAAAGCAAGGATAATTGGGCAGCATTGATTTTGAAGAAAAAAGTATGAAGACAGCAGACCGAAGACGGAAGTAAAAAATAGTGAATGGTAAGGTTTGTAAGTAGTATGGTTCAAATGACCCCATTCCTCAACTCTGTCTTGTACGCCGTAATTCGTAAATCAAAAATCGTAAATATCATCAGGACGTGACAAACCTTTACAACTTTAACCTCACAACTTAAATGACTGAACTCATTATTTACGCCGTCGTTTTTTTGTTGTTGATTGTACATTGTCTTTTTGCAGGAAAAATGTATCGTGCTGTCCATGAGGATTCCAGCTTGACTTTGACAGAGAAAAATGACTGGAAACTCAAAGCGCTCATCTTCCCGGCCTATTTTTGGGGAAAATACAAGGAAGTAAAAGGCTAGCTCTTTTTGCTTTCAAGTAAACTTTTGGGCTTCAATAGCCGATAATAGAACCAATACTTTTAATTAATAAAATCACAAGAAACTTAGTTTACTAAATTAGCTTCATGGAGTACCTCTGGAAACAAAAGCCCAAAATCTCACAAACAGCAATAGATCAGCTGAGCAAAGAGATCAATGTCAATCTGACATTGGCCAACATGCTGATTAATCGTGGGGTGGAAAGTTTTGAGCAGGCAAAGAGTTACTTCCGTCCTTCTTTGGTGATGCTTCACGATCCTTTTTTGATGAAGGATATGACAGAAGCGGTCGATAGAATACAAGTTGCTATTGCCAGTGAAGAAAAGATCATGGTCTATGGAGACTATGATGTGGATGGCACTACGGCTGTTTCGCTGATGTACGGGTTTCTGAAAAGCTTCTATCCACATGTGGTTTTTTATATCCCAGATCGCTACAAAGAAGGCTATGGTATCTCCGAGAGAGGAGTGAGATTCGCAGCTGAAAATGACATTAAGCTTATTGTTGCGTTGGATTGTGGAATTAAGGCAATAGAGAAAGTGGCTTTGGCCACGGAGCTCGGAGTTGATTTTATTATTTGTGATCACCATACACCAGGCGATGAATTGCCAGCTGCCATAGCCGTATTGGATTCGAAGCGGAAGGATTGCAATTATCCATACAAAGAACTTAGTGGAGCTGGAGTTGGCTTCAAATTGATTCAGGCTATTGCGATGAAACGTGGGATTGACAGCTCGCAGCTGGATGCCTATTTGGATTTGGTGGCAGTAAGTATTGCGGCGGATATAGTGCCGATCACAGGTGAAAACAGGATTCTTGCCTATTATGGCCTTGATCGGCTTAACAATACGCCTCGCCCTGGTTTGAAGGCTTTGATGCTGAGCAGCAATTTGGAAAAGGACATCGGCATTTCGGATGTGGTTTTCAAAATTGGCCCGAGAATCAATGCTTCTGGAAGGCTAGAGCATGCAAAAGCATCTGTGGAATTACTGATTTCCTCAGACTTGGAAGGCGCCATGGAGCGAGCCAAAGTCGTGGATGAAGTAAATGCCACCCGAAGAAATTTTGATGAGAATATCACCAAAGAAGCTTTCGAAATGATTGCTGCAAGGGAAGAACTTACGCAGTGGAATTCTACGGTACTTTTCAAGGAAGATTGGCACAAAGGTGTAATTGGAATCGTGGCAAGTCGCTGCATTGAGAAATATTACAGACCTACCATCATATTGACAGAGTCAAATGGAAAAGCCACAGGCAGCGCGAGATCGGTGGTTGATTTTAATATTTACGAAGCCATAGAAAAGTGCGCAGACTTACTGGATCAGTTTGGTGGGCATATGTATGCTGCTGGATTGACTCTTCCTGTGGAAAATGTGCCTGCATTTCAGGAGAAATTTGAAGCGGTGGTGAAGAGTAGAATAGAGGAAGTTCATCGTAAGCCCGTGATAGAAGTTGACGATGAATTGCTGTTAGATCAGATTAATTACAAGTTTTATAATATCTTGAAGCAAATGGCGCCTTTTGGCCCTGGAAATACGGAGCCGATTTTCCGAATCGCAAATGTATATGCCGAAGATGTGACTGTGCTCAAGGATAAACATTTGAGGTTCAAGATCGTGCAAGATGGGCAAGTAACCACGCCTGTTTGTCTGGGATTTGGGATGGCAGATAGGGCAAAAGACCCTGATTTGACGACGGTAAATATGCTTCGTGGAAAAATGCGATTTGATATAGTCGCGGAAATGAGAGAAAATGTGTTTCGTGATAAGAGTAGTTTGCAACTCTACGTGAAAGACATCAAATTTGACTGATATGATTCTTCGAGCCGAAAATTTAGTAAAAATCTATAAAGGTCGCCGAGTGGTGAATGACATCTCTGTGGAGGTGAGCCAAGGCGAGATCGTTGGGCTTTTAGGGCCAAATGGAGCAGGTAAAACTACTTCGTTTTATATGATCGTTGGTTTGATCCAGCCTAACGAAGGAAAAATTTTTCTGGAAGATGAGAATATCACCAAACTTCCCATGTACCGCCGAGCAAAGCTGGGAATAGGATATTTGGCGCAGGAAGCTTCAGTTTTCAGGAAGCTTTCGGTAGAAGAAAATTTAATGGCAGTGCTGGAAATGACCAAAATACCTAAGCAAGAGCGCAAAGAAAAAGTGGAGAGTTTGCTGGAAGAATTCAGTTTGACTCACGTGCGTAAAAATCTGGGAATGGTGCTTTCAGGCGGAGAAAGAAGAAGAACTGAGATCGCTAGAGCATTGGCAGTTGATCCTAAATTCGTCTTGTTGGATGAACCTTTTGCGGGCGTGGATCCCATTGCCGTGGAGGAAATCCAGACCATCGTAGCGAAGCTAAAAACTAAAAATATTGGCATTTTGATCACTGATCACAATGTGAACGAAACACTTTCTATCACCGACAGGGCATATTTGATGTTCGAAGGGAAACTGCTCAAAGCAGGCACAGCTGAGGAGCTAGCAGCTGATGAGCAAGTGAGAAAAGTGTATTTGGGGTCTAATTTTGTGTTGAAACGTAAAGTGTTTAATTGATGGAGGTTCTGAATTCCTTTATGACTTGGATCTTCAAGAGCCGCCTGGGTCAAATCGATAATTTCAAGCAAAATCCCATTTCTGTTCAAGAGACGATTTTCAAGTCGCTAATTGATGCTGGCAAGAAAACTGACTTCGGTAGAGAGCATGGATTTACAGAGATTAAAAGCTATGAGGATTTTGTAAGTAGAGTGCCAGTTAGGAACTATGAGACGTTTAAGCCCTACATCGATAAAGCTATGGAAGGCAAGGAAAATGTGCTCTGGAACACCGAAACGGAGTGGTTTGCTAAATCATCTGGTACCACCTCCAGTCGCAGCAAATACATTCCTGTCACCCATGAAAGCCTTGAGGAATGTCACTACAAAGGAGGAAAGGATATGGTGGCACTCTATATGGCCAATTTTCCCGATTCTAGACTTTTTGCGGGAAAATCTCTCACGATTGGTGGAACATTAGAAAATAATCCCCTCAACCCATTGGGAACTGCCAGAGCAGGAGACATCTCGGCAGTGATCATGGAGAACCTGCCTTTTTGGGCATATTTCGTCAGGACACCCTCCAAAGAAACTGCGCTAATGGGAGAATGGGAAGCCAAGATTGAAAAAATGGCCCGTGAGACTATGGACGAAGATGTGACCTGTATGGCTGGAGTTCCTACCTGGACGATTGTTCTTTTGCAAAAAGTATTGGAGTTGAAGAAAGCAAAAAATATCACTGAAGTTTGGCCTAATCTGGAGATTTTTTTCCATGGAGCAGTTGCTTTTGGTCCCTATAGAAGCCTTTTCAAAGAACTTATTCCTTCGGAAAAAATGCGGTACATGGAGACTTATAACGCCTCTGAGGGATTTTTTGGCATTCAGGATCAGAAGGATTCTGATGAGTTGTTGCTATTGTTGGATTATGGTATTTTCTATGAATTCATTTCCATGGAGGAGTGGGAAAATGAAAACCCAGAAGTGATTCCTCTGTTCCAAGTGGAGGTGGATAAGAATTATGCGCTGGTGATTACCACCAATGGCGGACTGTGGAGATATAAAATAGGAGATACTGTGAAGTTCACTTCTACTTTACCCTATCGATTCAGAATATCAGGTCGTACAAAGCATTTTCTCAATGCCTTTGGAGAAGAAGTAATTGTAGAAAATGCTGAGAGAGCAATTCAATTTGCCGCTGAGCATACAGAAGCCATGATCTCCAATTTCACTGCGGCTCCTGTATATTTTGGGGGATCAGGGTCAAAGGGAGCACATGAGTGGATCATTGAGTTTCAAAAGAATCCTTCTGATCCCGAGGAATTTAACAGGCTTTTAGATGAACATTTGAGAGAAATTAACTCGGACTACGATGCTAAGCGACATAAGGGTTTGGCATTGGTAGAACCTATTATTCATCATGTTCCAAGAGGTATTTTTGAAAAGTGGATGCGCAAAAGAGGGAAGTTAGGGGGGCAGCATAAAGTGCCACGACTTTCCAATTCCAGAGAGTATCTGGATGAGATATTGGGGATGATTGAAAAATCAGAAGCCTGACTTATAATTCTGAATCCATATAAAACACCAAAGCCCGGCGATATATCGTCGGGCTTTTTCTTTGTCACTTATACTATGAATTTCGAATTTTCTATGATGTAAGATAAGAGTAGTATAAAATATCTGTTTATACGCTATTCTGCCAGTAAGTGAATTCTCTTTGGTCAATGGGTTGGAAGACCGATGACCGAAGACCGGAGTAAATCAGAATTCAAGGTGTCTTTGGATTTTCGATCTTATAAATTTTCTACTGGCACGATTCCGCATAATCACATAAACTAAACCCTAATATAGATTGTAGGCTACATCGGTCACTCGACTTCTGTCTTATAGCCTCTGAATCATGGAGTAAAATGTAACTGGCATCATTGAGAATAGAAGCGAAAACTACACTTCCAGTCCTTTATCTCTCATCTTTTTGAACTCATCGAATCTTCTGAAGATCGCAACACTGAAACCAGCGAGCATAATGATTGTTCCAATCCAAAGTACGTTGATATATGGCTTTACAATCGCCTTCATTACCACGTAGTCTTTTTGGTATTGATTGACCTTGAAGACAAACTTGTTTTGTTCTGGCAAGATGTTTTCTAAGCTGATTTTAAGTCCCAACTCATTGTCGATCACTGGTAATTTTCCGACTTGATTGTTGCGGATAATGAAAGTTGGCTGAAGCAATTTCTCCACGTCATAATCAAGGATTCTAAGGTTCGCTCTTACCGCCACGTCACCTTCTTGAAGGACGTAGCCATCTAGTTCCTTCAGCACATCTGCACCGTCAAAATAAGTCACATAGTCTGCTACATGAAATTGCTCACCAGGCGCAACTTCATAGGTTTCATCTTCTTTCCATTCAGGATCTTCAGAATCATTCATCGCAGCAACATAGGTATAGAGATCTCTGTCGATAAATATCCTAGAGGCAGGCGAAGAGATCAATCCACCCATACCCTCATTGAACTGAGACATTGGGCTCAGAGAGAACTTCAGCACTTCATTTTGGTAATATTCGATCTGGAAATAATCATTCTCCTCCAATACGATATCTACTTTTTCGCCCTTTTGGAAGTAATCTTTATAATCCTCCAAAGCGAGTGCTTCATTTACTTCTCCGGTAGGTTCTAGAATCTTGGCAGGAACATTTTCAGAGATACCTTTAACCTTCTTCTGACGGCCACGGTAGATGACCGTGTAGTCTTTCATCTGGGTAGGCTTATTGATCCAAAGGAGTACATGTTCCTTATTCAGCTCATCTTCCCAGCTATTGCTATAGGTCAAGCCTGACATGTTGATAGAAATCGTGTCAGAATAGCCAGAGCTAAACATGATTCCGATGAGAATCATTCCAAGGCCGATATGTGCCAAAGAACCACCTGCGAGTTTGAAAGATGATTTTTTCAGGATTTTGAACAAAATCACCGAGTTAGCTGTGATCGTGAATGTACCTGCAAGAACTACGATGATGTATTGCCAATCATAAACTTTGGCAAGGACAATAATCGCTGCCGATAGCAAAACTGAAATTATATATGGAGTCAATAGCGCATCCTTTAGGGCTTTTTTGTCCATCTTCTGCCACCAGAAAAACTGCCCCACAGCTGTGAGCATAGCTAATACTACAGCAAACCATAGCTGAAATTTCGTGTAAAATTCAATCTGATCCGCAGGAGGAGCCATATTGGATATGCCTCCAAAGCTTTCCACCATCGCGTTCCATGCAGGAATAGAAGTAGGAAGGATGACCTGAAATGCCATCAATGAAAGTGTAGTCGCGCCGATGAAAACCCAAAATTCACGGGAGTAAACAGAAGCTTCTTTCTCTGATGTAGGGATGTTTTTCCATTCTTTCACGCAGAGAACCACGGCTACAAATAGGAAGAAAAGCATGTAAATCAGCAATTGACCGGAAAGGCCAAGGTCTGTGAAGGAGTGTACTGAAGCATCTCCCAGGACGCCGGATCTTACTAAGAAAGTAGCATAGAGAACCAGAATGAAGGTCATGATCACCAAGATCATCGAGGTCTTAAGGGCCGTAGCGCTTTTCTTGAAAGTGATCATGGTGTGAATCGATGCCACTAAGATGAGCCATGGCACGTACACTGCATTTTCCACGGGATCCCAGTTCCAATAGCCTCCAAAGTTAAGTGTCACATAGGCCCAATATGCCCCCATGATAATTCCCATTCCTAGGATCATAGCGGAAAAAATCGCCCAAGGTAAAGCAGGACGAATCCATTCTGAATATTTTTTGGTTACCAATCCACCCATTAGGAAGGCGAAAGGGACCAAAGTAGATGCATAGCCCAAGAATAAGGTAGGAGGGTGAATCACCATCCAGATGTTTTGAAGCAAAGGATTTAACCCTGTTCCATCCTCAGGAACAAAGTCAGGATTCATTTGGAAAATTGGTGCTTGAGTAGCTTCCCTTAAAAGGATAAACGGTGAACTACCGATTTTCAAATCACCTATTACCACACCCAAAATCATAGATACCAAGAATGCCTGAACGAGCGCAAATACGACCATGACAGGAGCTTCCCAGAACTTGTTGGTGAAAATCAGGATAGTACCCAACACCACGTTCCAGAAAATCCAAAGGATAAATGCCCCTTCTTGACCTTCCCAGAAGCTGGAAATCATGTAGTGAACTGGCAGTGCCTCCGAACTGTGTGAGTAAGCGTAGAAGTACTCGAAACGGTGATTGTAGATGATTTCAAACAGTGACACAGCTATCATCACTGCGGAAATGCCGTGAACAGCGAAACTGATTCTGCTGAATCTTCTCCAATTGGCTTTTTCTATTTCGTTTGCACGAAAATACTGAATGTATGCGTATGCGGTTGTCAGTGCACTGACAAAGGCCACTATGGTCATGAAGTGGCCAAGATTACCGATAAAGGTATTGATCATGGATTTTTTATTCTATCTACTCTAACTCACATACCTGCAGCCTGAACTTCCGTTTCTTGGTATTTGGAAGGACATTTCATCAGTATTTTATCGGCAATAAAGATCTCTTCGTTCTTATAAGAGCCTATTACCACTACGGATTCCGAGCGGGTGAAATCTGCCGGAACTGGCTCATTATAAAAGACCTCTTGCTCCACTCCTTCGTTATCCACCAGCATAAAAGTGAAGGAAACTTTATCCTCCCTTACATTCAAGCCAGTTACTTCGCCACTAGTATCTTTCTTTAGGTGTCCCACAACATGAATAGCCTTATCTTCTCCGTTATGTTTCATTTCTTTAGCCGTAGTGAAACTCTCGTAGCTACTTGCATCACCGATGGAAGTCATGATGATTACTATTGCTATTGCAATGATTCCTAATCCTATTATATGTCCTGTTTTCATGTGTTTATAAATGTTTTTTAGCGGTCACATAGAATCTCGCATTGCAGATAGTCATTTCAATGTGTAACGTACTGCGACATGCTCGATTTCATAAGTTCTGAATTTTAGGAATGAAGATTTTTTTCAAGGTTGCTAATCTTGCGATCGGTACTGATTAGATAGCCTGTGATCCCTGCGAAAATGATCGCGATCACACCTACCAAGACGTATATTTTACCATTTGATCTCATGATGTCTGCCATTTCTACTGAGCTATTTGTGTAGTCAGCTTCCGTAACAGGGATTTTCTCTTGTGCCAAAGCAGAAAGACTGAAAACCAAAAGAGCTATGGTAAGTAATTTTTTCATCTGTTTATAATTGATTTTATTTGGCCACATAGAATCTCGCATGGTTTATAATCATTCCGGTTATTGTTTGTTGCAACATGCTTGATTTCATCAATCAGGAATTAATCATTCGGTCTTCCATTATCCTCTCCACCCTACGCATTCTGACTCGTACAGTTGCGATCCAGCAGCCCAAAAGTGTCCATCCAATAATCGCCGGGTAGAAAACCATTCGAAGTTTGGAGTCCAAGTCGTAAGCATTGAAGCCCGGGTTGCCACCATTTCCAGGGTGCAAACTGTCTGTTAATCTTGGCAATACGAAGATAAGAGGAATAAAAGCAGCGAATGCGAAAATATTATAAATGGCTCCGATACGGGCTCTCTGCTGAGAATCAGTCAGGGAATTTCTTAGAATTAAATAGGCGAAATACATCAGGATTCCTATAGCTGCAGCGTTCTGTTTGGGATCACCACTCCAGTAATCTCCCCAGGTAAACTTGGCCCAGAGCATACCGGTGACGATTCCCAACACACCAAATAATATTGCAGAATTGGTGAATTCTATGGCTAAATCATCGTTGCTGATGTCATTGGTTCGAAGGTATTTGATACTGTAGTACACAGCCGCTACCAGCATAAGGATCATTCCGAACCACATAGTCACGTGAAAATGAAGTGCACGGATAGTTTCGTTGAGGATAGGAAGTCGTGGGGCCTCCATCAGCAAGCCTGCGATTAGCGTGTACAGCAGCAGGGCAATTGCTAGGATTTTCCACCAAGATTGGCGCATAGGGTATTTTTGCTAATTCAAGCGCAAAAATAAGGCATAAGTTCCTGAAAACGGCGATTTTTCTGACTTCTTTTAACAGCTGACTCCACGGGAATTATTACAGAGTTCGCTGTGGTTGGTGCACTTGAATTTGTGATGGAATTTGATTCTCTTAAAACAATCAATTAACAAGCTATATTAAATGTGTATATCTAAGAAAATCATATACATCATGAGAACGAATATAGAAATTGATGAAAAGCTAATGGAAGAAGCGATGAAAGCTTCTGGTTTGGCTACGAAGAAGGCTACCGTGGAAGAAGGTTTGAGGTTAATTCTGACCTTGAAAAAGCAGAAACGGATCAAAGAGTTTCGGGGCAAAATGAAATGGGAAGGTGATTTGTATAAAATGAGAACAGATTCGTGATGTTGCTGCATTCTTCGGTTTGGATAGACTATTTCAATGGAAAGGAGAATTTATAGGCGGAATTATCGCACGAGTCACTTTGGACGGAAATAATCTGCACGAGTGATTTGATCATGACGGAAGTGCTTTAGGGATTTACTTCTGACAGAAGCTTTTCGGAAGCAATAGGCTTCTTCGAAGAGCTATATTTTTTTAATTTAGGAGGAAAAGAATTAGCAATAGTGACAGTTGAAAATTTTAGATTTTTAAGGAAAAAGGGAGTAACCATCCGCAAAACAATAGACTCTGTGATTGCTACTTTTTTTATAAAAAATGAAATTGAGCTTTTACACAACGACAAAGACTTTGAGCCTTTTGTATCTCCTCTGGCCTTAAGATCAATTTTCTAATCATTCTACCTTGCGATTTTCATGAATTCGGCAAACTGGCTACTCAGAATGATACCAGGGAATTTTGCAATCTGTCATGGTCGACAAATTCTACCAATCTTGAATTACGAATGATGAATGTCGAATAATGAAGACTGTGAAATAATGAAGACTACGATCGCCACAAATAAGGAAACAAAATATATCCAGTCACAGCGACTATGGCGTTGATCGCTAAAAGTGTCACAAGTTTATCCACACTTACACTCCAATCCAGCCCGTCAAGTGCATTTTTAGAAATCCTTATTGCCATTAGAAGAATCGGGATAATTACAGGAAAGCTCAAAATCGCCATAAGCGTGGCGTTATTACCAGCTTTGGAAGCTATCGCACTGACCATCGTTAGACTTGCGGAAAATCCCATTGCTCCCAAAACTAAATTGAGTAAAAATAAGCCTTGATCCTGAACTGGATTTCCCAAAATCATTGAAATAACTCCATAACCCAAAAGTGCTAATATCAGAGTCAGGCCAGTATTGTAGATGATTTTGGAAAGTATGATCGCCTCAGGCGAAGCAATCATGTAATAATAAAGCTGGCGGCCTTGATGCTCTTGGACAAAGCTTTTGGCCACCGCATTCACAGCCGAGAAAAGAATAATAATCCAATAAAGAGCATTCCATGTCGGCGAGGAAATATTCCCCTGCCTAGCTCCTACACTCAAATAGGTGATGAAAACTGCGGAAACTACATAAAGTAAAATCCCATTTAGCGCGAATTTCTGGCGCCATTCCAGCGTAACTTCTTTGCTAATGAGAACCGAGATTTCTTTCCACATGACCCAAAAGTAAGTCAGAAGTTTGAGGTATTAAGTATGAAAGGGTGAATTTTCAGACTTCATAATTTAAATTTTAGAATTTGTTTCCCTGCCAAATTGACACCAAAACTCCTTTGGAACAACAGTTGCAATTCTGTGCCCGACAAACATTGTGTTTAACTAAACTAATTTATAGCCATGCAGGAAAAAGGCACGATCTCGATCCATACCGAGAACATTTTCCCGATTATCAAGAAGTTTCTCTATTCTGATAACGAGATTTTTCTAAGAGAACTCGTTTCTAACGCCGTCGATGCGACTCAAAAAATCAAGCGTTTAGCGACATTAGGTCAGTACACTGGCGAACTTGGTGACACCAAGGTGGAAGTAAGTTTCGATGAGAAAAAGAAAACCATTACTATCACTGACAGCGGTCTTGGGATGACTGCTGAGGAGATTAAAAAGTACATCAACCAAGTCGCTTTCTCAGGAGCTGAAGAGTTTGTTGAGAAATTCAAAGACGCCAAAGATGCCAATGAGATCATCGGTAAGTTTGGTTTGGGTTTCTATTCTGCGTTCATGGTCTCTGACAAAGTGGAGATTCATACACTTTCCTACCAAGAAGGAGCGGAAGCTGCAAAATGGACCTGTGACGGTTCTACTTCCTTTGAAATCTCCAAAGGAAAAAGAAAACAGCGCGGAACGGACATTATCCTTCATATCAACAAAGATTCTGAAGAGTTTTTGGACAAATGGAAGCTTCAGGGAATCCTTGACAAATACGCGAAGTTCCTTCCAGTACCTATCAAATTTGGCACAAAAACCGAATCTGTAGAAGATGGAGAAGATGACAAAGGCGAGAAGAAATGGAAGTCAGTAGAAGTTGACAATTTCGTTAACACGACTGCTCCGATCTGGACAAAATCTCCTGGTGATCTGACAGATGAAGATTATCTGAAGTTCTACAAGGAACTTTATCCAATGTCTGAGGATCCACTTTTCTGGATTCACCTGAACGTGGATTATCCGTTCAACTTGACGGGTGTTTTGTATTTCCCGAAAGTGAAAAACGAATTTGAACTTCAGAGAAATAAGATCAAGCTTTTCAGCCGTCAGGTATTTATCACTGACGAGGTAAAAGACATCGTTCCTGAGTTCTTGATGTTGCTTCATGGAGTGATTGATTCTCCAGACATTCCTCTGAACGTGTCCAGAAGTTTCTTGCAAGCTGACAGTAGCGTGAAGAAAATCAATAGCTACATCACCAAGAAAGTAGCGGATAAACTGGCTGAGCTTTATAAGAAAGACAGAAAGGCTTACGAGCAGAAGTGGGGTGATATCGGACTTTTCGTGAAATACGGAATGATTTCTGAGGAGAAATTCTACGAGAAAGGAAAAGACTTCGCTTTGCTTAAAAACACAAATGGAGAATTTTTCACCATCGAAGAATATCAGTCCAAAATAAAAGCAAATCAGACAGATAAGAATGACCAAGCTGTCATCTTATATGCGACTGATCTAGACAAGCAGGATAGTTTTATCCAGTCTGCTAACAACAAGGGCTATGATGTCTTGGTGATGGATTCTCCGATTGATAGTCACTTTATCCAAAACTTGGAATCCAAGCTGGAGAAAACACAGCTGAAGCGAGTGGATGCTGATGTAGCTGAGAAGCTGATCCAGAAGGATGAGACTTACGCGAATCTTCTTACGGAAGATCAGAGTAAGGAAGTGAAGGATATTTTCGATAAGGCGATCAACAATAAGACTTACACTGTTCAGGTGGAAGGTTTAAGTCCTGAAGAGCTTCCGGTGACGATCACTATGGAGGAATTCATGCGCAGAATGAAGGAAATGGCTGCTACCGGTGGCGGAGGAATGGGCTTCTACGGTTCCCTTCCTGATGCTTATAAAGTAGCCATCAACGGAAATCACCCTGCGGTGGACAAAGTGCTTAAAGCAGCTACCGAAGAAGAAAAGATCAAGATTGCTAAGCAGTCCTTTGATCTAGCGCTACTTTCTCAAGGCTTGCTTACAGGCAAAGACCTGACTGCTTTTGTAAAAAGAAGTGTGGAGTTGCTTTAAGAGCATTAATAACCTTTGATCTCGAAATTTTCGGGATCAAAGGTTTATTCAGCACCATAATCCCCAGATCATATTGGGGATTTTCTTGTTTCATCTATTTTTTCCGAGAATATGTGTTATTAAAATCTCTGCCCAGTTGCATTTACTTATTTTTTGATAAATATTGAATAGAAATGCAGTAGTTCTAATTTGAAACAAGTTTCGACTATATCTGCCAAAACAATACTTATCATGACTTATTCCTTAGCAGTTAAATATTTGAATCTAATTGTTGTTTCACCGGGAGATGTACCGTGGGAACGTAATAAAATAGGTGAAATCGTAGCGGATTTAAACAGTATTTTTTTGGCTCAATTTGGATTAGCTATTCAGGTTTGGCGCTGGGAGGTAGATGCCTATCCCGGGTTTCACATCGAGGGCTTACAGGGGCAGATTGACAAAAACTTACAAATCGACAACTGTGACATCATGGTTGGTATCTTTTGGAAAAGATTTGGCACACCCGTGAAAGATGCAGATTCTGGAACTGAGCATGAATTAAATCGGGCATATAATTCATGGAAAGCAAGTGGTGGAAATCGTCCTCAAACGTTGGTGTATTTCAATACCAAGCCATATAAATGTAAAAACAGCAACGAGGAAGAGCAGAAAGTAAAGGTTTTGGAATATAAAAAGAAGCTCATGGCGGTAGCTCTATCTGGAGAATACGCTACAAGAAATGAGTTTGAAAATAAAGTAAGGAATCATCTGCTTAAATATCTTCTTGACAATACAGGCGAACTGGGAGGCAGAACTTACACTATGGTCAGATCTGCCACAGATCTGCTGAATCATAATCAGCGAATAATTCTTGAAGCGAAAGAGCATTTATATATGACTGGATCCCGTACGCGAGATCAGATATACCTGACTGCCATAGAGGATAAACTTAAACAATTTCCAGTAATGGTGCACCATAGAGTACTCTTCGGGCCTCCACATCATCAAATGCTAAAAGATCACTTAATTGAGTTATTGAAGACAAGAGATCCCGATGATCGGCAATACGGTCAAAAAACTATTCACCTTGGCGTTTTCGATGATTATAAGAGGCAGTTTGAGACGTTTATACTTGGAAATGAACGCGAAGCTTTGGTTTTGCTACCTTCACTTCTTGGAGTTGGAGAATATAATTCGGGGATTTTATTTACAGGAAAAGACGATGTGGATGGATTACGTAGATTTGTAAAAGACCTATACGGCTGGAGCCAAAAAATTGAAACTTTGAAAGCCGTTGATTCACTTAATTGCTTGAATGGTTCCCGTAAATCGGGTAATCCCGAAGCAGAGGCAAACATATGAGAGAGGAAATTATTAAGTTAACATCTGAACTGGTTAAAATACCATCCAGGGCTGGGATAGATTCTGTAGAAAAAATTCAAAACTATCTGGAGAAATGGTTTGAGAAAAGAGAAATAGCCGTTATCCCGCTTTTGGATAGAGAGGATCTCAAAGTCGGGTTTTATCTACATATTCATAGTGACATCCCTGGGCCTGCTATTTGTTTAAATTCCTGCCTAGATACTGCGCCTTTTGGGGATGAAGGTCAATGGATCTATTCGCCTACATCAGGCATAGAGAAGGACGAATATCTTTATGGAAGAGGATCAGCTGATTCAAAAGTGGCAGTTTCCATTTTTAGTCACCTGGCAGACTATTTTCAGAAAAACAAATCACTTCTTGCTGGAGATCTATTTTTCGTATTTGATGCAGATGAACACACCGGGAATTTCCAGGGTATCCGGAGTTTTTTAGACCAAAGTCCAATCAAGCCTGATGCTGTTCTAATCGGCTACCCAGGCAACGACAAATTGATTATTGGTTCAAGAGGGTTTTTACGTGCAGAAATAACTGTTTATGGGGCTTCTGCGCATTCCGGGTCGAGTAGCAAAACAGGTATAAATGCTATTTCTGAGATGGCTAAGATTATTCAGTCAATTAAAGAGAAATCTTTGCCTAAAGAAAATAATACTTCTTTCGGAATGGGACCCAAAGTGACTATCACAGAAGTAAATGGAGGGGATGGATATAATCTGGTGCCTGACCGATGCAGTTGTAAACTTGATTTCCGGCTTACACCTAATGTGAATAAGGAAGTTGCAGAGAGATGGATTGAGTCGATTATCTATAACAATAGATTAGTTGATGGAATTAAACCGCCACAAATAAAATATAGGGAGAGCTGGCCGGCATTCCATTTGCCAGTTGAAAGTGAGTTCGTCCAGCTTTTTTTGGAAATTGCCCAAAGAGTATTTCAGAAAAATATAGTCCCCTCTGTAAGTGGCCCATCCAACATCGGTAATTTTTTAGCGTCCAGAGGCATTCCAGCTCTAAGTGGTTTTGGAGTCAGTTATGATCAAATACATGCTACTGACGAGCGGGTACATCTTGAGACGGTAATGCCAGTATATGAGGTGTATCGTCAAGTCATTCTATCCATGATGAAATCAAAAAAGCAATTTGTTGTCCAAAAGGAGTGAGGGACAAGGAGTACTTTGATTTATGCAAAAGTGGTTTTATTCAAAATGGAGAAAACCCAGCTGAAGCGTGTATATTCAGATGTAGCTGAGAAACTAATCCAGAAGGATGAGACTTACGCTAACTTACTGACTGAAGAGTCAAAGCAAGGAAGTGAAGGAAATCTTCAATAAAGCGATCAACAACAAAACGTACACAGTAGAAGTGGAAGGCTTGAGTCCTGAAGAGCTTCCGGTGACGATCACTATGGAGGAATTCATGCGCAGAATGAAGGAAATGGCTGCTACTGGCGGCGGAGGAATGGGCTTTTACGGCTCACTTCCTGACGCTTACAAAGTAGCGATCAACGGAAATCACCCTGCGGTGGACAAAGTCCTGAAAGCAGCAACTGAAGAAGAAAAGATCAAGATTGCTAAGCAGTCTTTCGATCTAGCATTACTTTCCCAAGGCTTGCTTACAGGTAAAGACCTGACAGCTTTTGTGAAGAGAAGTGTGGAATTGCTGTAAAAAGTAATAGCTACTACTCTCCAAGGCCCGCGATAGCTATCGGGGCTAACCCTTGGAGAGTTTGATTATCCAAAAATCCCCGAAAACCTCGGGGATTTTTTTGTTTCTGGGTTTTCAAACGTAAATCTCTGCAGTATGCATTTAGATTTTTGTATTCGATTAAGTAATTGAATTATAATAGGTTATGAATAGCATTATATCGTGAACCAAAAATTTAATAGCTGATTAACAAGCGCTTAACTAAATTGTCTAAAATTCCTCAAACTATCAATTGGATTTATAAATTGGGGGGAGTATGTTTGTTCAAGTTCAAGGAAACGAGGACTTTTAAATCATTCTTTTAATTAAAATTTCTAAAAATGAAGAAAGTAGCGTACAGTTTTATTTTAACAATTTTATTTAGTATTGGCAGTAGTCTGGATGCGAATGCTCTTAATGAATGTCAACCAGGCGGGTTGGCAAATGTATATTGCCCTTATTGGGATGTTACCTATGAAGTTACCGCTGGATTTTGGCCTTGGTCAGATCCAACTATAAGTATTACTTGTACTACAGGTGGGGAATTCAAATGTGAAAAACAAACACAACCCGTTTAAATATTTAAAAAATTCAAGCTCGATTAGATCTATAATCGGGCCTATTTATTATGACTTTAAGAAATACCTTAATTATTTTGATCTTACCTATTATTTATAGTTGCAATTTTAAAAATTCAAATATAAGTACTATCGATTTTAAAAAAACAGAGATTATACTTCGTGAAAATTTAAATCCTATATCTCCTATCATCTCTTTTTCTATGTTAAAGGATGGTACATTTGTAGGCATAACGGAGACCAGAGAAATTGTACATTATTCTTCATCTGGAGAGCAGCTAAATTTCATTTCAAATTTTGGACAAGGTGAAAAAGAAGTTTACTCGCCACATATAATTAAATCCTACAAAGATGGATATATAATTTGGGATAAAGATCTTTTGAAAATGATTGAATATAATAATTTAGATGAGCCAATTAATGAATATAATGGTTTCGATCATGCTGTAAAAGATTTTGTTGTTGATAAAAATTATATATATACATATATCAGCCCCTTGCCTTCAAAACCTTTTATTCAAATTTATGACAAAACATCCAATAAGATTATAGAAAGTTTAGGTAATGCTGAAAATGAGCAAGTATTAGCTAACTTGAATGTTTGTGCTGGCGGCATTAGTCTCTTCAATGATACGATGATATTTCTTTCATCAACAAGTCTTAATGTCTTTCAAGTTAATACTAAAAATATTAATGATATTAAAGTAAAGCTTCTGAATGATGAATCTATTGTTTTTAATAAATTTGATGGAAATCCAGTAGATTTGATAAACACTGAAATACAAAAAGCAATTCAAATTTCTTTGAATTCTAGTATTGTTACCGGTGTTTATAAACTTAATGACAAAATTTTAATTAAGGGAGAAACCGGTATTGCTGAGGTGGAAAGAGGAAATGTTGATTTAAGTAATAGATATTCTTTTATGTTGCTATTGAATGAAGATTATAAGATAGTTGGAAAATATTTTGAGAAGTATGATGTTAATATATTATGTAAGTTATGGAGTGAAGGTCCAAATGAGGTTGCAAGGATAGTAAGAAAAGAAGGTGAAGATGAATACAATTACGTCATTGAATTGCTATCATATGAATAAAATGTTATTGTATTAATATTTTGCATGCACATATAATTATCAAAAAAACCAAAAATTCTTAGCAGTCCTTCGATCTAGCCTTACTTTCCCAAGGCTTGCTGACACATAAGAACTTACCTGCTTTTGTGAAGAGAAGTGTGGAGTGGCTGTAAAAAGTAATAGCTACTACTCTCCAAGGCCCGCGATAGCTTTCGGGGTTAACCCTTGGAGAGTTTGATTATCCAAAAATCCCCGAATTCCTCGGGGATTTTCTTGTTTCTGGCTTTTCAAACGTAAATCTCTGCAGTTTGAAATCAGCTTTCTGTATTCGGCTAATTAATTGAATTATAACAGGTTATGAATAGTATTTTACTGTGAACTAAAAATATAATAGCTGATTATCAGCTTGTTAACTAAATCTTACAAACATTTCTCCACTAAAATTTGGATTTATAAATTGGTGGGGGTATGTTTAGTTCAAGTTCAAGTTCAAGGCGCTGAAGACTTTTTAATCAATTAACAACTCTAAAGTTTTTAAGAAAAAATGAAGACAATAAAACTAGTGGCAGTGGTATGCTTAGCATACTTTGCCTCCGCATGTGAATTGGATCAAACGGAAATTATCCCGAATGATGATTCATTAGAGATCAATAAGGATTACAATATAATTCAATCAATATTAGATGATTCTTTAACCAAAGAATATTTTAATTCATTGAATGGGGTATTTGAAACTCGTGAACTAAAAAAAGGAAATTTGGATGTTCGTAATCTTAGGGCTACAGATTTTAATTCTTTAGAAGAATTTGAAGGATATATTTTTGATAATTTTGAAAATCCTGAAGAAATATATCAAAAAATTCATAATTCAGCTTCTTTAGGTCAAGAGATTAGAAAAAAATATCCTGAAATTGATAATTTGAATCAAAAAGAATTTAATACTTTGCTGAACCAAATGTTAATGTCATTTAAGAATTCAAAATCTGACAATGCCAGAATGGGGCCATGTGAGGCTAATTTGGACAATAGCGAAGATACTTGCAGGGATACAGCTTTATTAGAAGCTGCTGGTTGTGGTCTTTTATCACCTACCTTGCTTCTTGCCCTTGGGTGTGGTGGCATATTTATTTAGTTGAACTAGTATGTATAGATGGAGCACAGGATGCCTATTTTATATGTGTAGACAATCAAGTATAATGAAAAGAATAAAAACAATTGAACAGTTTTCAATACTAATTGCTCTTGCTGTTATAATCTCGGCATCTTCACTGAAATCTATACCTATTGCATTATCTATATTGCTATTTGGCGTAATTTTTCAAATTTATATATATATTTTGTATAAGAAGGAAGGTAAAGGAGGGGAATTCCTAAAAGGTAGAGTTGGGCCTTTACTTGTCGGAGTTTCTCTTATTATCTTCTTCTTGTTTAAAGATTGATATCAGATAATGAGAAACCGATGAAGAAAAGATCAAGATTGCTAAGCAGTCATTTGATCTGGCACGTCTTTCCCAAGGCTTGCTTACTGGTAAAGAACTGACTGCATTTGTTAAGAGAAGTGTGGAATTGCTTTAATGAGTACATAACCCTTCAATCCCAAAATAATCGAGATCGAAGGGTTTGGCTATAAATTCATGAGACCATTGAGTTCTAAAAAACCTCAATGGTTTTTTTATTTTTAAACCTTTGGGGTTTCTGAAACCCAAAGATTATCAAAGCCTACTCCCACACTAGGGTATTCCATCAAAAAGCTTATTTTTGTCTATGCTTTCTAAAAAGACCAAATACGCCCTGCATGCTCTGACCTACTTGGGCAAGCACAAAGACGAGAAGACAGTTTTGATTCAAGAGATTTCAGAAGAGTATGGGATCTCTCATAAGTTTCTGGAGAATATTCTACTTGAACTCAAGAAGGCCGGAATGCTGGGGAGCAAAAAGGGTAAGGGTGGAGGTTATTACCTGATCAAGGAGCCTAAAGATATCCCTCTTTCAAAGGTGATTCGATTGCTGGATGGGCCGATAGCAATGCTTCCTTGTGTAAGCTTAAATTATTACGAGCCTTGCGATGAGTGCAAGAATGAAGCTGTCTGTGGGATTAATAGAGTCATGATTCAGGTGAGGGATGAGACGCTTAAAATACTGGAAAACAAGTCCTTAGAAGATATTCTCAAGGAAGAGTAAAATTTTTTTGTAATTAACCCTATATAATTTATAGGGTTTATATACTTTTGTGTTTGACTCTCGTAATAAACCAAGTATGATTTTAGACCAGCCACTTAAAAAGCTATTCTCTAGCAAGTCCGGAAGGGACAGCAATGCTAAAAGTTTGCTTAAGTCGATTTCCTGGAGAATTGTAGGGACCATTGACACGATTATCATTTCCTATTTCGTGACAGGGCAGCTGGTGATGGCCCTCTCTATTGGATCTGTAGAGGTCTTCTCTAAGATTATCCTGTATTATTTCCACGAGAGAGTTTGGGAAAGCACTCCAAAAGCACAAGCAGATGACACTCAAAAAGAATATGCATGAATTGGAAGCTCAGCTGTCTGAGCTGAGTGCACAAGAAGGATTAGCTCTCGTAGCTGACTTATTTCCTGGAAAAGTGACTTTTTCGACCTCCTTAGGTCAGGAAGATCAGGTGATCACACTGCTGATTGCTGATGCACACTTACCTATCTCAATATTTTCTTTGGACACGGGAAGACTTTTTCCTGAGACGTTAGACCTGTTATCAAGAACTGAAGCTAAATACAAGCAAAATATAAAGGTTTATTATCCTACTACATCCTCCGTGGAGAATTTGGTAAGTGAAATCGGAATCAACGGTTTTTATGACTCTGTTGAAAATAGAAAGTCTTGCTGCTTTGTACGCAAGGTGGAGCCTCTTCGAAGAGCTCTGGCTGGAAATGATGTCTGGGTTACTGGACTTCGTGCCGAGCAATCAGCTAATAGAAGTGAAATGAAGCGCATCGAGTGGGATGAGGGAAATCAAATCCTGAAATTCAATCCATTGCTGGATTGGACTTTTGATGAGATGATTGCTTATATCAGCGAAAAGAAAATCCCCTATAATCCACTTCATGATAAAGGCTTTGTCAGCATCGGCTGTGCGCCTTGTACCCGAGCAATTGCCGAAGGCGAAGATGCCCGGGCAGGCCGATGGTGGTGGGAAGACTCGAAGAAGGAATGTGGGTTGCATAGTAAGTGACGGATGTTGGATGTCCGATGTCGGGTGAGCGGTGCACACTTCGATATTCATTATTGAACATTCATCATTCGACATTAAAAATTTAGAAGTAAGACAAAAAAGCTTAAAGACTTAGACAGTGAAAATTTGAAATTCCTCATTTGAAAAATAATGAATGTAGAATGATGAATTACGAATAATGAAGTGGAAAAGTGCAAATCATAAATACCATGAACAACCTATTAATACCTAATCCAAAAGAAGCAGAATCGATCCACATCATCCGTGAAGTGGCGGCGCAGTTTGAGCGTCCGGTTTTGCTTTTTTCTGGAGGCAAGGACTCCATCACGCTAGTTAGACTGGCTCAGAAAGCTTTTTATCCAGCGAGAATTCCTTTCCCTTTACTACACGTGGACACAGGTCATAATTTCCCTGAGACTATCGAGTTCAGAGATAGACTAGTTGAAGAACTTGGATTGGAGTTGATCGTGAGGAATGTACAGGATTCTATTGATCAAGGAAAAGTTCGTGAGGAGCGGGGAAGGTATTCCAGCAGAAACTCGCTTCAGACTACCACGCTTTTGGATGCCATTGAAGAATTCAAGTTTGATGCTTGTATTGGAGGAGCGAGAAGGGATGAGGAAAAAGCCCGAGCAAAAGAACGAGTTTTCTCTGTAAGAGATGACTTTGGTCAGTGGGATGAGAAAAACCAACGCCCGGAGCTATTTGATATGCTGAATGGTAAAATCCATAATGGCCAGAATGTGCGTTGTTTCCCGATTTCTAACTGGACAGAATTGGATGTTTGGGAGTATATCAGAACTGAAAATATTGAGATTCCATCGATCTATTTTGCGCATGAGCGCGAGGTATTCCTTCGTGATGGGCTGATCTGGACTGCCAATGAGCACGTGTTTAGAGAAGAACATGAGGAGGTATTAGTGAAAATGGTACGATTCCGAACTGTAGGTGACATGACCTGTACTGCAGCTGTATTTTCAGAAGCCGTATCGCTGGATGATGTGGTAGGAGAAATTCGAGATTCCTCAATATCCGAGCGTGGTGCTAGAATCGATGACAAGCGATCCGAAGCCGCCATGGAGAAAAGAAAGAAAGTCGGATACTTTTAGAAAAAGTAGTAAGTCTCAAGTACAAAGTATCAAGTATTCGCGGCAGCCCACTTTCGTTATGCTGCTTCTCCAGAAGCAGCGTAGCTCACAAAATCCAGATTATCCTTTAACTAGAACTAACATGTCTGAAAATAGAAAACTTATAAAAATCGCTACTGCAGGTTCTGTCGATGATGGCAAGAGCACACTGATAGGGCGACTACTTTACGATACAAAATCGCTCACAACGGATAAAATCGAAGCAATCGAGCGTAGCTCCAAGCAACGTGGATATGATTACCTGGATTTCTCCTTGGCTACCGACGGCTTGGTAGCTGAGCGTGAGCAAGGAATCACAATAGACGTGGCACATATTTATTTCAATACGGATAAGACAAATTTCATCGTAGCCGATACGCCTGGCCATGTGGAATACACACGAAACATGGTGACTGGTGCATCGACTTCTCAAGTGGCGATCATCCTGATTGATGCAAGAAAAGGCGTGATAGAGCAGACTTATCGCCACTTCTTCATTGCTAATTTATTGCGCATCAGCCATGTGGTCGTAGCGATCAATAAGATGGATTTGGTGGGTTATGAGGAAGATGTCTATTTGAAAATCAAAGCGGATTTCGATGCGTTGGTTGCCAAATCAGATTTTACTGAAGATCAGATCACCTTTATACCTGTTTCTGCTTTGAAAGGAGAAAATATAGCAAGACAGTCGGAAGAAATGCCTTGGTATGTAGGGAATACACTTTTGGATCACTTAGAAGTATTGGAGCCTGCCGATTTGGAAGTAAGTTCCCTTGCCCGATTCCCTGTGCAATATGTCATTCGTCCTAAGACGGAAGCTTGGCATGACTTCAGAGGTTTCTCGGGAATGCTCTATGGAGGAAACTTAAAAGTAGGCGATGAAGTCACGCTCCTGCCTTCACTGAATACTTCTAAAATCAAAAGCATTCACTATTTCGATCAGGAAATCCAAGAAGCCGCTGCAGGCAGTTCCATAGCGATCACACTAGATACAGAAGTGGATTTGAGTCGTGGAGATATGCTGGTGAAAAGCGGAGAATTGCCGACAAGCGAGAAGCGATTGACTGCCACTATCTGCCAGGTGAACAATAAGCCTTTGAGAGTAGGTAGTAAATACATTTTGCAACATGGTGTAAACCGTGTAATGGCAAAAGTAGATCAGATCGAATCCAGAATTCACACTGACTTTACAGGAACTGAGGAAGCGGGACAGCTTAAACTGAATGATATCGGAAGAGTTCATTTCCGCCTGAGCAAGCCGATCCATTTTGATTCTTATCATACAAATAAGTCAAATGGGAGCTTTATCCTGATCGACGAAGCAGAATACGATACCGTTTCAGTTGGATTTATAGAATAGCGAGTCTTCGCTGTTCATCATTCAAAATTCGATATTCATTATTATTTGAGGAGATTTCTCTCTCGCTCTTGGCGGTCTGAAATGAGTGAAAATCCCAAACCATAAAACCTATTACAGCCATGCAAAGCTTTAGAACAGAACTCGAAAACAATATAGTAGAACAGGATATCATCGATTTAGAAAAGAAAATTTCGCTTTTCAAAGCAGGTAATATCGATGAAGAAAAATTCCGTAGTCTTCGTCTGGCCCGTGGCGTCTATGGACAGCGTCAGCCAGGGGTGCAGATGATTCGTATCAAATTACCCTATGGCCGTGTTTCTTCGGATCAACTACGCAGGATCTGTAAAGTATCCGATGAATATTCTACAGGAAGACTTCATATCACCACGCGTCAGGATATTCAGATTCACTATGTGAGTTTGGATAGGACGCCCGAGCTTTGGGCGGAATTGGAGCGGGATGATGTCACTATCCGGGAGGCTTGCGGAAATACCGTAAGAAATGTCACTGCTTCAGAAACTGCAGGAATTGATGTCAATGAGCCATTTGATGTCACTCCATACGCTGATGCGGTTTTCAAATATTTTTTGAGAAATCCTATCTCCCAAGAAATGGGAAGGAAGTTCAAAATTTCCTTTTCCTCTTCAGATGAAGATACGGGCTTGAGCTATTTGCACGATTTGGGTTTTATCCCGAAAGTGAAAGTGATCGACGGCGAGGAAGTTCGTGGATTTAAAGTGATGCTTGGTGGAGGTTTAGGATCTCAGCCACGTCATGCAGATGCGATTTCTGACTTTGTGGAAACTGATCAAATCATTCCTGTTGCAGATGCCGTCATTAGAATCTTTGACCGACATGGCGAGCGAGCTAAGCGCATGAAAGCCAGAATGAAGTTTTTGATCAAGGATATGGGCGTTGAAGCGTTTTTGGAATTGGTGGAAAATGAGAAAAAAGCACTTTCCTTCAAGTCTTATCCAATAGATTTTGAAGATTATGAAGCTGCGCAAAAGCTTCCCAATGCTCCTTCCGCGAATGTGGAAGAGGAACTTGGGTTGGATTTCGAGCATTTCAAACTCACTAATATTCTACCTCAAAAGCAAGAAGGATATGTCTCTTTGGGAATAAGAGTTACGCTTGGCGATTTCTACACAGATCAGGCGAGAAAGCTGGCTGATTTAGTAGAGAAATATGCCAATTCGGAGATCCGTTTTACTCTTCGTCAAAACTTCCTGATTCGGGATGTACGTGAAGATTTGGTTCCGTATTTCTACAAGGAGTTAAAAGAAATTGGTTTGGCAGCTGCTGGCTATAATTCATTGGGAGATATCACCGCTTGCCCTGGAACGGATACCTGTAATCTTGGAATTGCGAGTTCTACAGGTATCGCTGCAGAATTGGAAAAAGTAATCCTTGCGGAGTATCCTCAGTATTTGAAAAATCAGAATTTGGTGATCAAGATCTCAGGTTGTATGAACGCCTGTGGTCAGCATAACATGGCTCATATTGGTTTTCAGGGCATGTCCATGAAATCTGGAAAAGTTGTAATTCCAGCACTTCAAGTGTTGCTTGGTGGAGGAAATATGGGCGATGGAAACGGGCGCTTTGCAGATAAAGTGACAAAGATTCCTAGCAAAAGAGGCCCTCAGGCATTGAGGGTTCTACTAGATGATTTTGAAGCAAATGCCAGCGGACAGGATTTCTTAAGCTATTACGACAAAAAAGGCCAGATATATTTCTATGAATTGTTGAAAGAATTGGGTGATGCTTCTACAGTAACCCCGGCAGATTATGTGGATTGGGGAAATACCGAAGAATATAAAATCGCGGTTGGTGTGGGTGAATGTGCCGGTGTGGTGCTTGACTTGGTTGCTACTTTGCTTTTGGAAGCCAAGGAGAAAATCGACATCGCTCAAAAATGTCTGGAAGAAGGCCGCTGGTCAGATAGTATTTACCATCATTACGCAGGTTTGATCAATGCGGCAAAAGCAATTTTGCTAAGTGAAAGCTTAAGTGCTAACTCCTATGCAAACATTATCGCTCAGTTTGACGAGGCTTTTATAGCAAGCGGAAAAATAGATTTGGGAGGAACTTTCGCAGAAAAGATCTACCAGATCAATCAAAATGAGCCTACAGAGCAATTTGCGAATACGTACGCTGCAAACACATTGGAAATTTACGGTTTGCTCAAAAGCTATCGCGAAGAGGAAGTTACAGCATGAGACCAATCATTCAACCAAAGGTAACGCTGGTCGGAGCTGGCCCAGGTGATCCTGAATTAATCACACTTAAGGCTGTTTTGGCACTAAACAATGCCGATGTGGTCTTGTATGACGCGCTGATAGATCCAGTTTTACTTGATCATGCGCCGCAGACAGCCCTCAAAATATTTGTTGGCAAACGTGTAGGAAAGCATTCCCATCCACAAGAGGACACCAATCAACTTTGCGTCAGCTTAGCAAAAAAGCACGGGCATGTCGTTCGTCTGAAAGGTGGAGATCCATTTGTTTTTGGACGTGGATCGGAAGAGATAGAATATATAGAAGCATTTGGAGTAACTACTAAATTGATTCCCGGTATTACTTCGGCTGTTGCTGTTCCTGCTTCGGCTGGAATTCCAGTGACGAAGAGAGGAGTTTCTGAGAGTTTTTGGGTAGTGACTGGTACTACTTCAGCTGGTGAACTTTCCAAGGACCTGGCTTTGGCTGCACAATCCACTGCAACTGTTGTCGTGTTGATGGGAACCAAGAAGCTGGCTGAGATTTCGGAGGTTTATAGTAAGTTTGGAAAAGCTGACTTGCCTATAGCGATTATCCAAAGTGGAACGACACGTGAAGAAAAAATTGTGGCTGGATATATTTCAGACATTGAGCAAAAAGCTGAAGATTCCAAAGTAGAAGCTCCAGCAATCATCATCATTGGTGAGGTAGTGCGTGAAAGCATGAAGCTTGCGGCGCTGTATCGGGAAGTGGTTTTGGGAGCTGGCAGACAGTAGACGGAAGACTGAAGAATCT
>NZ_MSSW01000062.1 GCF_002150685.1 Algoriphagus antarcticus | reverse complement strand
TTCTACTGGCAAGATTCCGTATAATCACATTAATTTAAATAGTAGATTGGGTTACAAGAGAAAAACCCGTCCTCAGTTGAGGGCGGTTTTTTTGTGTTTTTTTTCACCGCAGGGGACGCAAAGTTTTTCGCTGAGATCCGTAAAGTTCACGGATTGATTTTCCTTGACGTTGAACTTGGGATTTTTACTATACTTAGAAAGGGGATTCTTGCCACCGTTCGTGCCCGCCTATGCCGGAACGAAGGTCACACGAATGGCCACCAAGTATTTGTCCCTCCTAAAAAAAGAAAAGCCCGACTTCATTTACTGAAGCCGGGCTTTTCTATAATAAACGAAAGGACTACTTGTAGCAGACTTTTTTGATTGCATCTACGGTTCTCTTCACATTTGGCAAAGTAGCTTCAATGTAAGTAGGAGAGTAACTCAACGGAATGTCCATGGAATTTACTCGTATCACTGGAGAGTCTAGGTAATCAAAAGCATAACGCTGGAAGTGATAAGTCAATTCAGATGAAATAGCTGCGATTGGATTAGCCTCTTCCACGATTACTACACGATTGGTCTTCTTTAAAGATTCCATGCAAGTAGCGTAATCTATTGGTCTCACGGTACGAAGGTCAATAACTTCAGCTTCGATGCCTTCTTTTGCCATTACTTCGGCAGCTTCAAGGGCAACTTTCATCATTTTTCCAAAGGAAATGACAGTCACATCTTTTCCTTTTCTTTTTACATCAGCTACGCCGATAGGAAGAAGGTATTCTCCCTCCGGCACCTCGCCTTTGTCAGAGTACATCACTTCAGATTCCATGAAGATCACTGGATCTGGGTCACGAATTGCAGCTTTCAACAAGCCTTTTGCATCGTAAGGATTAGATGGTACAATTACTTTCAAGCCTGGCGTGTTGGCAAACCAACTCTCAAAATTTGAAGAGTGAGTAGCGCCCAATTGACCGGCATTACCTGTTGGGCCTCTGAAAACTATTGGCACGCTATACGCTCCACCTGACATGGCTAGCATTTTCGCTGCGGAGTTGATGATCTGATCTATTGCTACTAGAGAGAAGTTGAAAGTCATGTACTCCACGATTGGCTTCAGCCCGTTCATCGCAGCTCCTACAGCTAGTCCAGAAAAACCAAGTTCGGATATCGGTGTGTCATAGATACGATCAGGACCGAATTCTTCCAGCATTCCTTGGGATACTTTGTATGCTCCGTTATATTCAGCAACTTCTTCGCCCATCAGAAAAACGTCTTTATCACGTCTCATTTCTTCGGACATTGCCTCTCTTAAGGCTTCTCGAAACTGTATTTCTCTCATTAGTTTATGACAAAATTTTGGCTCGTAAAAATAGAAAGGAATTGGCCAAAACCAAAAAATAAGCAAGCTTTATCCCTAATTGATTAGCCCAGATACACTGTTTTTGAATTTACGAACTCTAAAATCCCATATCTGCCCAATTCTCTTCCGAATCCAGATTTTTTCACTCCACCAAAAGGAAGGTGTGGATTTGACGCTACCATGGCATTGATAAACACTGCTCCGCTTTCGATTTTGCCAGCTAAGATCTCTGCTTTTTCTTTGTTTTCAGACCAAATAGAAGCGCCAAGTCCAAATTCAGAATCGTTGGCCAGAGCAATTGCATCTTCTTCGTTTTTTACTTTGAAAATAGTTGCAACCGGCCCAAAAAGCTCTTCAGAATAAGCTGGTGCTGAAGTCGGAATATCTGATAAAATAGTCGGATGAAATAGGGATGAACCTTCTTCAGGTTGCTCTCCTCCAAAAAGAAGTGTAGCGCCCGCTTTCACAGACTTGTCAATTTGGGCATAAAGTTCTGCTGCCAGGTCTGGTCGAGCCATGCAAGCAAAGTCAGAGGCTTCCTCCATGGGATCGCCTTGTTTGAGTTTTCTGAAATGCTCCACGAAATGCGCTAGAAATTCCTCGTAAACTTCTTCTTCAATGATAAAGCGCTTGGCGGCAATACAGCTTTGGCCAAAATTGATCATTCTCGCTTTTACTGCTGTTTTGGCTGCTTTCTTAATATCTGCGTCTTTCAGTACTATAAACGGATCACTTCCGCCCAGTTCGAGCAGAGATTTTTTGATGTGCTTGCCAGCTGCCGCCGCTACGGATGAGCCCGCTTTTTCACTGCCTGTAAGCGTGACAGCTTTGATTCTGTCATCTTCTATCAGTTTGGTCGTGGCTTCGGAATCAATCAAAAGACTCTGGAAAGCACCCTCTGGGAATCCAGCATCAGCGAATACTTCTTCTATAGCCAATGAGCACTGGGGCACGTTGGATGCGTGTTTCAATACTGCGACGTTTCCAGCCATCAAAGTAGGTGCGGCGAAGCGGAAGACCTGCCAAAAAGGAAAGTTCCAAGGCATCACAGCCAGGATGATTCCAAGTGGCTGATGAATGACTTTGGATTTGGCGCCATCTGGTAAGTTTATAGATTCTGGTTGAAGGAATTCAGCTGCATTCTCCGCATAATACTCGCAGACCAAAGCGCACTTGTCCACTTCTGCCAGAGATTCTTTGAGGACTTTTCCCATTTCCAGCGAAATAATCATTGCGTATTTTTCACGCTTGTCCTTCAATACGACAGCTGCATTGTTCATCAACTCAGCTCTTTTCGTAAAATCAGTTTCTTTCCAGCTAGAGAATGCCAATGAGCCAGCACTCAGCTTTTTCTCAATATCTTCTTCAGTTAGTGATTGAAATTCTGCTAATAGTTTCCCTGAATAGGGATTGATTGATTTAATACCTGTCATTTTTCTATGGGTTTTCCTGCTTCCTGCCAGGCTTCGATTCCTCCATCCAGAGAATAGATGTGAGTAAATCCTGCAGCCTTCATCATTGATGCTGCATCACCGGATCTGATTCCTGTTTTGCAATAAAGCAGGTAGGTTCTTTTTTTGTCTAGCTTGGCAATTTCGTTTTTAAAATTGTCGTTTTTAAAGTCCACGTTTATGGAGCCTGGCAAATGACCTTCTGCCATTTCATCTGGCGTGCGCACATCTATTACTCTTACAGCACCTTTGTTTTTCATTAGTTCTCCAAATTCTGATACATTAAGAGCTTTTACCTCAGTGGATTGTGCCAGTGTGAAGTCAATTTTGACTAAAACGAGAGCAATTGCCAGAAAAAGAATTTTTTGAAGTTTCATGGTTGTTGAGTTTGATGTGAAAGATTGCTATTCCATATTGAAATGAAAATTTAGCAAGATTTAATTCAAATGTCCACTAAGATCGCTCTCATATCTGATTCACATAGTTACATAGATGACAAAACGCTCGCCTTTCTGGAAGAGGTAGATGAGATTTGGCATGCGGGGGATATCGGGACTTTTGAAGTCATGAATGCTTTGCCTAAGGGAAAGCCTGTGCGGGCTGTTTTCGGAAATATCGACGATAAGGTGATGCAGCAAACTTATCCCGAGTGGCAGGAATTCTCCCTGGAAGGAGTGAAGGTGCTGATGACACACATCGGGGGCAAACCTCCCCGCTACGCCACAGGGATCAAAACAAGGATCAAGGCTTCATCGCCCAATCTGTTTATCTGTGGACACTCTCATATTTGCAAGGTGGAATTTGATAAGACAGTGAATTGCCTCTATATGAATCCTGGGGCTATCGGACAGCATGGGTTTCATGTGATGCGGACGATGTTACTTTTTGACCTGGAAGCGGGTCAGATAAAAAATCTCCGTGTGGTGGAGTTGGGGAAGAGAGGGAGGGTTTTGTGAGTAGTAAGTTGTAAATATTGTAAGAGGTAAGAAATGAAAAGTATGGAGGTATTCCAGTGTTCAGGCATAGTGAGTTTATTTTAAGCCGTAAGAATTGTGAGTGGTGAATGGGGTGAATGGTAAGATGTGAAAAGTGAGAGGTAGTGCAGTTCTTAGTTTTCAGTCACAGTGATCAGTCACAGTTGTGGCGCGTTGAGTGGTATCTTTAGCGCAATCCAGTTGGCTATCGGGATCAGACTTGTGCATTGTTCTGATTGCTGTCTTGAGACTGCATTTCTGTAGGTCCAAGTCATGAGACTTGAACCAAGTCAAAGGATGCTTTCTATTGTCTTATGTCTTGCATCTAAAATCTCAAAAAAATTAAACGAAAAAAGGCGGTCAATTGACCGCCTTCAATGTTTTTGCAGAAATAAAAATTATTTCGCGAAAGACTTCTTAAGCTCTTCAACGTCCACGTTTCTGATTACAGGCTGAGCAGTCAATTGCTTGATCTTAATCACACGTGTGGTCTGAGATTGTCTTTTTCTTTTAAGTTTTCTCTTCAGTGTAGTAACTGCCATGGTCGTATATTTTTAATAGTATTGTTTCGAAACGAGTCGCAAAAGTAAATAAACATTTCTTTTTAGCCTAAAATAATTTGGGATTTAATTCCTGGACTTTCCTGATATCAGGGAGCGTTTCCTTTTTTTTCAATAAATTTGGCAGCTAATCACCAAAAAACACTCCATGCAAAAGCCAAGTCTGCCAAAAGGAACCAGAGATTTTGGAACCGTTCAGATGGCCAGAAGAAATTATATCCTAGATACGATCAAAGGCACTTTTCAACTTTTTGGCTATAATCAGATCGAGACGCCAGCGATGGAGAATCTCAGCACGCTGACTGGGAAATATGGAGATGAGGGAGATCAGTTGCTGTTTAAGATTTTGAATAGTGGGGATTACCTGAAAAATGTAGGTGAAGAAGATTTACAAAACGGCTACAAGCAGACACTGACCAAGGTCTCTGAGAAAGGCCTACGCTATGACTTGACTGTTCCTTTTGCCCGCTTTGTGGTGATGAATAGAAATGACTTGACTTTTCCGTTCAAGCGGTTTCAGATTCAGCCTGTTTGGCGGGCAGATCGACCTCAAAAAGGAAGATACCGTGAGTTTTATCAGTGTGATGCTGATGTGGTGGGCACGGATAGTTTGCTTTGCGAAGCAGAAATAATTCTGATGATCCGATCTGTTTTTGAGAAATTGAAACTTACCGATTACAGCATCAAGTTGAACAACCGGAAAATTCTGACTGGCATCTCGGAGGCTATTGGGGAAGCTGGAAATGAAGGTCCACTTTGCGTAGCGATAGATAAGCTGGACAAGATCGGCTGGGAAAAAGTCAAAGAAGAATTGAGCGAGCGTGGATTTGCTTCCGATTCTCTGGAGAAATTGGCTCCGCTAGTGAAGTTGGAAACTGATCAGGCGGGAAAATTGGCTTTCCTTAAAAAATTCTTGGCAACAAGTGAGATTGGTCTTCAGGGCGTGAGTGAATTGGAAGAGGTATTCCAAATCCTGACAAGTATGGGTGAAAACCTGGATTTTGTGGATATGGATATAATGTTAGCTCGTGGACTATCTTATTATACTGGGGCGATTTTCGAAGTCAAAGTGAACCATGTATCGATCGGATCCGTCAGTGGAGGTGGTCGATATGATAATTTGACGGGAGTTTTTGGGCTTTCGGGAATGTCTGGAGTTGGATTTTCGTTTGGAGTAGATCGCTTGTATGACGTACTTGAAGAGCTGGGTTTGTTTCCAGAAGATAGCGTTCAGAGTACGAAAGTTCTTTTAACTCACTTTGATCAGAAAGGATTTGCCTATGGGTTGGGCTTGTTGAAGAAATTCAGAGCGGCAGGAATCAAAGCTGAGCTTTATCCTGATCTGACCAAAATGAAAAAGCAACTTGAGTTTGCATCTAAGAAAATAATTCCATTTGTGGGGATCTGTGGGGACTCGGAGATTGAGGCTAATGTAATAGCCTTAAAAAATCTAGAAACTGGCGCTCAGGAATCCGTAAGTTTGGAAGAGGCTGTCGAGCGATTAAAATAAATTGAAAATCACAATCATTGAGAAGATCTTAATACAGAAAATATGTTTGATATAATGGGCATGATGGGCAAAGTGAAAGAAGCCCAAGCAAAAATTAAAGAGACACAGGCTAAACTTGTATACCTAACTGCCACAGGCGAATCTGGTGCAGGCCTGGTGAAAGTAACTGTGAATGGTGATAGGAAGTTGGTAAGCATTGACTTTGATGAATCACTTCTTTCTCCAAAGGATAAGGAAATGCTAAGCGATCTGATCGTCGCTGCTACCAATATTGCTATGGAAGCCATTGACGTTAAGATCAAAGCAGAGATGAAATCAGCTACTGAAGGCATGATGCCAAATATCCCGGGAATGGATCTAGGCGGAATGTTTGGATGAAATCCTGCGCCATCGTCATACTGAATTACAACGGGGAAGAAATGTTGAAGAAATTTCTTCCTTCTGTTTGTATGCATAGCACCTATGATGTCTGGGTAGTAGACAATGCAAGTACAGATGGCTCTTTAAACTTTTTAGAAGAGTCCTACCCTCAGATTCAGCAGATCAAACTCTCCAAGAATTTTGGCTATGCTGGCGGATATAATGAAGGACTGGCGCAAATCAGACTACAATACGACTATTTTATCCTGCTCAATTCTGACGTGGAAGTGACCGCAGGTTGGGACTTGGGTCTGATCAAATGGATAGAAGCTCATGCTGATTATGCAGCACTTCAACCTAAGATTCTTTCTTGGAAAGAGAAAGACACCTTTGACTATGCGGGAGCTGGCGGTGGATTTTTGGATGGGTATGGGTATCCTTATTGCCGGGGCAGGATATGGGATAGTATAGAGAAAGATAAAGGGAGCTACGATGATACTATTGATGTGGATTGGGCTTCAGGTGCCTGCATGGTGGTAAATGGGACAGTTTTCCATCAATTGTCGGGCTTTGACCCAGATTTTTTTGCACACATGGAGGAGATAGACCTGTGCTGGCGAATGAGAAAATCAGGCTGGAAAATAGGGTATATTGGTGCAGTGGAAGTCTATCATCTGGGCGGCGCCACTCTTGATAGAGCTAGTCCGAAGAAAATGTACCTTAATATTCGAAATAGCCTCAGCATGATTTATAAGAATGAAACTGCGTCCAGATTTCTCAGGATTTTTGTGGTCAAATCTTTGTTAGAGCATCTGGCAGCAGTAAGCTTTTTGATCCAGGGAAAAAAAGAGTTTTCACGCGCTGTATTGGATGCTTATCGAGACTTTAGATTAAAAAAGAGTTCTGTTGAGAAATTCCATCCTGAATGGGAAGGAAGAGAAGAGGTACTGCGAAAAGGTAAGGTTAATCTTGTGTTTTGGAAATGGAAGGTTCTAGGTAAGAAAAGCTTTGAGCAACTTTAATCAAAAAGAATTGGGTTGTTCTTTTTCCTAAAAAACTTTCTGATTTTCATAGTCATCGCCATACTCACATACAAAATCACCGGCGAGCCCATCGTGACAAATGAGGCATATATAAAGAATAAACGAATGCTGTCAATAGGGAAATTAAGTTTTTCACCCAAGCGTGAGCAAACCCCAAACGCTCTTTCTTCGAAGAATATTTTCAGCTTTTCCATGGTAATAGGTGGTTTCGTTGCAGTAAATTTAGCAAAAAGTCTCGTGAATTAATAAATAAGAATGATAGACCAATTGTTTAAGAAAAAGCCCGTTTTGTTGTTAGTCATATTATTGCCACTTATTTGTAGTTCAATAATGGTGCCCGAAACCGATTTTTTAAAAGATTCAAAAGTGACTCCTGGTAAGCTGGAGTTCTTTAGAGATTCGGTCCGCTTTGAGGTGACAGGCAGCATTCCCATAGAGTCGGTTCTTAGTCCGAAAAACCCTAAGATCAATATACTTCTGAAATCTTCGGAGAATTCTATACTCTTCGAAGATCTTGAGTTGACCAAGAATTTAGCAGCGTATTCCTACAAGAAGTCTTTCGACCTTGCATATGAGCCTTGGATGGAAGGGGCATATTTAGAAGCTCAGTTTTTTCAGGGTAAAAAAGACCAAGCAGAACCTTTTCAGAAAAAAGTGCTTGCCAGAGGAGTGATTACTACCCCGTTACTGGCCAAAATCGGAAATGTAAATCCCGATGAGCCTATTCCCCAGGTAGGACTTTTTATATCCACAGGAGTGATGGATGCTGATCTTTCCCGCTCCAAAGAATTCCTGATTACGTTTGATGCAGGATCTTCCTCTATAAAAATGAATACTTCAAACCAGCAGACTATTGCTGATTTGAAAGCTTTTCTGACTGAGAACTCCTCTGTGGTGTCTTTTAAAATCACTGGAACTCAAGCTCCGGAAAACGCAGAAGGGAAAAGTAGTAAACTTGGGATGGATAGGGCTGAGTCAGTAAAGCAACTGCTAGGCAAGTCTAATATTACACTTAGAGATAGCTTGACGGAATTAAAGTCAAGATGGAATGACTGGTTTGATTTTCGACTGCAGCTGCGGGAATATGAAAAGCTTTCTACCCAGAGGAAGGATCAATATTACGCCGTTTTGCTAGATGGATCAGACTACCAATCCCAATCTCAAGCATTAAAAAAGATTCCAGGATTCAACCAAGTCGCAAGCGATCTATTTCCACGTCTAAGAGCTGCCAAAATTGAAGTTGTAGCTAAACCACTTCCGGGACTTGATCAATCTCAGACAGCTTTACTTCAAAAGGCTTTGAGCGAAAGCACCGCAAATTCGGATCTCGATATGGCTGACTGGGCCATTGCCGGGGAGGTATCTCCTAGACTCGAGGATAAGGCAAAGATATACAGTAAAATGACCGAGCTGTTTCGATCCGTGATACCCTACAATAACCTGGCTGTAGTGAAGATGAGACTAGCTCAAAGAACTCTTGATCAGGCTACCAAGGATAAGCTTTGGAAAGAAGCGAATGCTTTGCTTAATCAGGCAGCTAAAATTGACTCCAGTCCATATGTGCTACATAATCAAGGTCAGATATTGGTGCTGCAGGGCAAGACGTGGGATGCTTATAAGAAGCTCTCCGATGCTTCCGTACTAACCCAAAATGAAGATTTTCTGAAATACAACGAAAGTCTGAGAGGAGCCTTGGATATTATGAGAGGGGATTACAAACTCGCTACACTACGCTTTGATTACTCTTACTCTGAGCCAAAAGATTTTTTTAATAAGGGCTTGGCCTATTTCCTTGTAAAGGACTTTGCCAATGCTAGTCTTTCATTTGAGCAGTCTGTGATGGCAGGAAGGAATTACGGCTATGGTTTCTATGGACTGGCAATGGTAGCTGTCGAAAGCGGACAAGTAGAGGTAGCTTTATTACAATTGGACAAGGCAATTCACGCCAGCGAATTAATTTATCAGAAAGCATTGGTGGATCCGATTTTCGAAGAAATCAGGTCTTCTGATGAATTTTTCCAAATATTTAAGCCACCTGTTGTCATTAATGAAAAATAAGTAACAATTCTTTAATATTTCACCTAAGTAGATAATTCAAAAACTGTCAATTGAATTATTCCTATTTTTGGTAAACCCGATATTTGCGCTAAATTAGTGCTGTATTAATGGTCAATGGTGAAGATTCGAATGGAGTTCAAAGATAATCCCAAATTATATTTTTACAGTTGCATTAAAATTCTGTTTTAGAATCTTTAGCCTTCACGATCAAGTTTTATAACGTAACCCCCAAAATTTTTGCCTATGACCTATTCTACTTAGAAGTATTGTATCCTCCTCCTCTTAGCATCAGTTACAGGTGCTCAAAACTTAAAGGTTTCTCAATTAGTTGGTTTATCAAAAACCGCGGTATAGTCGCAAAAGTATCCTGTAGATCGGGAGATTACCTTTTGTTATTATTTTGAGTATAGTCGCAATCGATTGCGATGACATATTAAAAAGACAAGTTTTTGAAATTAATCTTGTTACCAAATCTATCTATGTTTATGAAAAATATTTACAAAAAGCTAAGTGCACTTATGATGCTCTTGGCGATTTCCAGTACGGTTGTACTCGCTCAAATCAATGTTTCAGGAAAGGTTTTAGATGAATCTGGCTTTGGACTGCCAGGTGCAACTGTGACTATAAAAGGAACAACTACAGGGGTTGTATCTGATATTGATGGAAATTACAGTATTGAAGCTCCTTCTAATGAATCAATACTTGTATTCTCTTTCGTTGGGTATGCTACATTGGAAGAAGTGGTTCGGAACAGATCCTCGATCAATGTTCAATTGGAACTATCAGAAAGTTCACTTCAGGAGATTGTTGTGACTGGTTATGGAGCTCAGTCTAAAAGAGATATTACCGGGGCTGTAACCACAGTGGATACAGACGAATTGCTCTCAATTCCAGCGACTACATTTGCTCAGCAGCTTCAAGGAAGAGCTGCCGGTGTGAACATTGTCAACGATGCTACTCCAGGTGGTGAAGCGACTGTTCGTATCAGAGGCTTTGGTACCATCGGCAACAATAATCCTTTATATGTGATTGACGGTGTACCTACAGAGAGACAAGGCAATCTAAACCCCGCCGACATTGAATCTATTCAAGTATTGAAAGACGCCTCTGCTGCCTCTATCTATGGGTCAAGAGCTGCAAACGGAGTGGTTATTATTACTACTAAAAGAGGGAAAGTAGGTAAGACATCAATTTCATTCAATACCTATTATGGAACTCAGCAGTCAGGGAATTCTGTGGATGTGTTGAATTCAGCAGAACTTGGTCAGTACTTATATCTAGCTGATATCTATGCCGGTAAAACTCCAACTCACGGACAGTACACTTTTGGTCCTAATGGAGAAGTAGGGATTCCTGATTATGTTTTCCCAAGTGGAGCTATGAATGGTGACCCAGCTACTGACCCTGAGCTTTATTCTTTGAGACCGGGAAATATTTATGCTATCACCAAGTCAGCTGATACCGACTGGTGGGATGAGGTGACTAGATCAGCGGCTATTAAAAATTATCAGATTTCTGCTGCTGGTGGAACTGAGAGCGGTCGATATGCTTTATCAGTTGGTTATTTCAATCAGGAAGGTATCATCAAGTTCATTGGTTATGAAAGATATTCGTTGAGAGCTAACACCGAGTTCAAAGCTCTTAACAATAAATTGACTGTTGGAGAAAACCTTTCGGTAACATTTGACAACAGAAAAGGAGGATTTGGAAATCAGGACGAACAAAATGCCGTATCTGGATCTTACAAGCACCATCCTTTGTTGCCTGTATATGATATCGCTGGCAATTTTGCAGGAAGTAGAGGAGCTAACCTTGGAAACAACTTTAACCCTTTTGCAATCATTTCACGCCAGCAAGACAACAGAACTTACAGAATCAGGGTTTTTGGCAACGCTTATGCTTCTTATGATTTCACAGACAATATCCAGTTTAAAACAAGTCTAGGTATTGATGCAAACATAAGCAGAGGTAGGTACTTAGGTCGCCCTCAGCCTGAATATGTAGAAGGAAACTTCATCAATAGTACCACTGCAACTAGTGACTATCAGTATCAGTGGGTTTGGTCAAATGTCTTAAGCTATACGAAGACGTTCAATGACGTTCACAAGGTGGACGTGTACGTCGGCACTGAAGCGATTAAGGAATTTGGTGAGTCTTTTGAAGCAGGAAGACAAAGATTTGCATTTAACTCCCCTGAAATCCTTAGCTATTTGGATTTAGGTGATGCAACCACAGCATCTAACTCAGGAAACGTATTCAGAGATTACAGCTTGTTTTCTCAGTTTGGTAAATTCAACTATTCTTATGATGATAAATACTTAATTCAAGTTATCGTAAGAAATGATGCTTCTTCTAGATTCTTGTCAGCATCAAGAAGTGCGGTTTTCCCAGCATTCAGTTTGGGATGGAGATTGTCTGAGGAGGCTGCAATCAAATCGGCTTTGCCTTTCGTGACTGATATGAAATTGAGATATGGATGGGGTAAGACTGGAAACCAGGCGATTGGTGATTACAACGCTTTCACTACCTACAGATCTAATATTTTCAACGCAGGATATCCTATTGATGGATCCACTACTTCACCTACCATCGGATTTGATGCACAAAAATTCGGAAATCCTAATGCTAAATGGGAAACAACTACTTCTAACAACCTAGGATTGGACGTTTTGATGTTTGGTGATAAGGTTAATTTGGAGTTTGATGTTTGGCAGCGAGTTACTACAGACATGCTATTTACTATTCCTATTACTTTCACGGCAGGTGATGCATCAGCTCCTTCTTCAAATGTGGGTCAAATCACAAACAAAGGAATTGACCTAAATCTAGGTTATAAAAACACTGCTGGAGGTGGAGATTTTAGTTACAGTGTTTCTGGTAATATCTCAGTTTATAGAAATGTGGTGGATAAATTGGACGACAATGAAGGTACCAGATTCTTCGGATTTGGATCAAGAGTACCGGCGGTAACATTGACTCAGGCAGGATTGCCATTGTCCTCTTATTATGGTTTCAATGTCTTAGGAATATTCCAAACTCAGGAAGAGGCTAATTCTCATGCTACTTACGGAAGCTATAATGCTCCGGGTAAATTCAAAATAGAAGATGTAAATAACGACGGAGAGATTACTGACCTCGACAGAACCGTAATTGGAAATCCTCATCCAGACTTTACCTATGGTATCAATTTGAATTTGGGTTACAAGAACTTTGAGTTTACCATTTTCGGTAATGGTTCTGTAGGTAATGATATCTTTAACTATGTTCGTTACTTCGCTGATTTCAACACGTTCCAAGGTAACAGATCAAAAGATGCTCTTTATAATGCATGGCAACCAAGCAACCCATCGGCGCCAAAGTCGCAGTGGGTAGCAGCTAATCCGAATGCAACAGCTCCTATTATGGATGCGAATGATCAAGTAAGTAGCCGTCCATCAAGTTACTTTATTGAGGATGGTTCTTATTTCCGAATCAGAAACATTCAATTGACTTATAATTTGCCAGCTGCTGCCTTATCTAAAATTGGGTTTGGTCGAGCATCTTTATATGTACAGGGACAAAATCTAATAACTATTACCAAATACTCAGGTTTAAATCCAGAGATTCAGACAAATACTGATAATACACTCGGATTTGATGGAGGATATATGCCGGTATCAAAGAATTTCCTGGTAGGTCTTAATCTAAATTTCTAAATATATTTCTGTTATGAAAACGATATATAAATTACTGTCATTTGTAATTTTTCTACTCGTTACAATTAGTTGTAATGATGAATTCTTAACAAATGAGCCACAAGGACAATTCTCATCCCAAGGATTGGCTACTGAATCAGGAGTGGAAGGAATTCTTTTGGGATCTTATAAAATGCTTTCAGGTACTGGACTAGATGGCCAGGCTGCATGGGAAAATGATATTCAAAACTGGGTGTTTGGTGGTATAGCTTCAGATGATGCTTATAAGGGCACAGATGCAGGTGATCAGCCTGAGCAGTCTTTTATTGAAGCGTACGATTTCCAGGCTTTCAATGGTCACGTCAGAAATAAATGGAGAGGCCTTTACAAAGGTGTTGCAAGAGCAAATGATGCACTTAATACCTTGAAATTAGTAGAGAATGTCAGTGAAGCTACGAGGACTCGTATCATAGCTGAAGCAAGATTCTTAAGAGGATTTTTCCATCTTGAAGCTAGAAAAATGTGGAAAAGCCCTCCATATATCAGTGATGAGATTTTTGATATCAATGATGTAGAAAGCACAAAGGTTCCTAATGATGTGGAAATCTGGCCTGCAATAGAAGCCGATCTTCAAGCTGCTATGGAAAAACTACCTGAGACGCAAGCTCAAGTAGGAAGACCTACTAAATGGGCTGCTATGGCATTGCTGGCAAAAGCTAAAATGTACCAGGGATGGGATGCAAACGGAAATGCCAACACTGCCAAACTTACTGAAGCTAAGGCGCTTTTGGATCAAATCGTAAATAGCGGAAAATTCACGCTTGTAGATAAATTCCAAGACAACTTTTTGGTTGCTACTCGTAACAATGCAGAGTCTATCTTTGAAATTCAATATGCGATAAACAGTGCAAACGACCAAGCTTCAAATCAGGGAGTGGGTCTTGCGCATCCATATATCGATCCATGGGGATGTTGCGGGTTCTATCAAGCTTCTCAAAACTTGGTGAATGCTTTCAAAACATCTGCTTCTGGACTTCCTCTTTTGGACAACTTCAATAATTCAGATGTGACTTGGCAAACTGAATATACTGGTTTCCTAGATCCTAGAATCGATCATTCTTTAGGTAGACCAGGTATTCTTTTCAAAGATTTCAAAATTCACGGTACTGATTTCGTAAGAGATCTTTCTTACGCAGGCCCTTATTCTTCTATGAAGCATGTGGCAGAAAAAGCAGCTTTTGGTATTGGCGGATGGGGTAATCTGACAGCTAATAACTACAGGATCCTGCGTTACAGCATGGTTTTACTATGGCTGGCTGAAGCTGAAGTTGAGATTGGAAGCCTTGACAGAGCAAGGCAATTGGTGAATCAGGTCAGAACTAGAGCTGCAAATCCAGATAGTTTCGTTCCTAAAGCTATCCAAGGAAGTTCAAGAAATGATTTCACCATCGTGGATGGAGTACCAGCTGCGAATTACAACATCAAAACGTATGATGTTTCATGGACTGACAAAGATCTTGCTAGAAAGGCTGTAAGATTCGAAACTAGACTTGAGTTTAGCATGGAAGGACATCGTTTCTTTGATCTTCAAAGATGGGGTGTTTCTGCCCAGGTTTTGAATGATTACCTGGCTGTTGAGAAAACTAAGCGAGTGTACTTAAGTGGAAAAACATTTACCAAGAATAAAAATGAATATTTTCCTATTCCACTTGAGGCCATTGACAGATCATTAAAAGGAGGCGAACCTACCTTGACTCAGGATCCAAATTATTAATTTGGTCTAGTTCAAATTTTAAAGAGTCTATCGGAGAATATCTTGATAGACTCTTTTTTTTGTTTTAGGAATTTTCCGAATTTAACTTGTCCTATTTCATTTCAAAGGATTTTTCCAATGCAAGTCTTTCATTTGAAGAGTCTGGGATGGCATGATGGAACTATGGCTAAGGTTTTTATGGACTGGCAATGGTTGCTGTTGAAAGTAGACAAACAGTGTTCGCTTTATTGCAGTTGGACAAGGCTACTTACGCCAGCGAATTAATTTATCAGAAAGGATTGGTGAATCCGATTTTCTAAGAAATCAGGTCATCTGATGAATTTTTCCGAATATTTAAGCCAAGTGTTACCAATAATGAAAAATAAGTAACAATTATTTAATATTTCACCTAAGTACCTAAGGAAATAACAGTCAATTGAATTATTTCTATTTTTGGTAAATCCGATATTTAGGCTAAATTAGAGCCGTATTAATGGTCAGTGGTGTAGATTTGAGTGGAGTTTCAATACAATCCCAAATTTAATTTTTGCAGTTGCGTTTGAATTTCGTTTTAGAATCTTTAACATTGATGATTAAGTGATAAAACGTAACCCAAAATATCTGCCTATGACCTATTCTACTTAATAATTAGTGTGTCCTCCACCTTGCAGCATCACTTACAGGTGCTCTCAAACCTAAGGTTTCTTAATTAGTTGGTTTCTGAAAAAACCGCGGTATAGTCGCAAAAGTATCCTGTAGATCGGGAGATTTCCTTTGGCTATTATTTTGAGTAAAGTCGCAATCGTTTGCGATAAAATATTAAAAAGACAAGTTTTTGCAATTAATCTTGTTACCCAATCTATCTATGTTTATGAAAAATTTTTACAAAAATCTAAGTGCACTTTTAGTGCTCTTAGTCCTAACCGGTGCGGCTGCCTTTGCGCAAAAAACCGTTACTGGTACTGTGTTAGACGAGTACGATGTTGGACTTCCTGGGGTTACAGTTCTTGTGAAGGGAACGACAACTGGTACAGCTACAGATATTGATGGGAAATTCTCCCTCAACGTGCCAAATGATCAATCTGTTTTGGTTTTCTCTTTTATAGGTTATAAAGCTTTTGAGCAGCCTGTAGGAAACAGAAGCATCGTTGATATTAAAATGGCTCCTGACGAAAGAACTCTTACTGAATTGGTAGTAACTGGTTACACCATCGACAGCAGAAGAGAAACTACGGGAGCTATTGCAACTGTAGATCCTAAAGATCTGAGTGTAATCCCTACAGGTAACGTGGAACAAGCCCTTCAAGGTCGAGTTTCTGGTTTGACAGTTATTACAAACGGCCAGCCGGGAACCTCGTCAATAGTTCGTGTTCGTGGTTTCGGTGCCTTCGGTGGTAACGAGCCACTTTACGTGGTGGATGGAGTGCCTGTGGGAAACACAGACTTCCTGAATCCAGATGACATCGAATCTACTACAGTTTTGAAGGATGCGGCTGCAGCGTCCATTTATGGAGCAAGAGCTGCAAACGGCGTGATTATCTACACCACCAAAAAAGGGAGAAGAGGAAATCAAAAGATTCGTGTAGACTACAATGGTATGTTTGGGGTCACTACCCCTGGAGTAGGCTTAGAAATGATGAATCCTCAGGATTTTGCAACGACCACTTGGTTAGCAGAAACAAACCAAGCTAGAATAAGTAATCGAGCACCTAATTATGGACATCCACAATTTGGTTCAGGTTCAAGCCCAGTACTTCCTTACTACATCAATGTAGGCGGAGTAGCTGGAGTTGCTGGGCCATTCTCAGCAGATCGTCTAGAGGAAGAGCGAGCAAAATATAATGTTGATCCTTCCAAAGGTCCTATCTACCAAGTGGTAAGAGCAGCTACAGGAGAAGGAACTGACTGGTATGGTGCCTTGACAAGAAATGCTCCATTGAACAGACAATCAATTGGTTTGAATGGCGGATCTGAGACTAGTAGATTCTATATTGGTTTTGGATATCAAGATCAGGCAGGTATCATGATTGGAAATAACTTTAAGCGTATTACTTTCAGAGCTAACTCTGAATTTGATGTGACCAAAAAGTTAAGAATCGGTGAAAACTTTCAGGCTACCTACCGTCAGGTATTAGGCCAGCAAGGTGGTACCGGCGGTAGAGGCGTTTCAGATGATGAGAATGATATTCTTCAAGCTTTCCGTATGCCATCTATAATTCCTGTTTATGATGAGTTTGGTGGATATGCTGGAACTGCGGCAAGAGGTTTCAATAACCCACGTAATCCAGTTGCAAGTAGAGATGGTCAAAATGATAACAGAGGTTATTCAGCGAGTGCTTTTGGTAACGTTTATGCAGAATATGATATCTTGGACAACTTGACATTTAGAACTGCTTTAGGAATTAATTATGGAACTAGTTACTTTTGGAACTATTCTAGATTGCAGTATGAAAACTCAGAAAATAATTCGGCCTTTGGATACAGCGAAGGCTCTTCATTTGGTTTCGGATGGACATTTACCAATACTGTTTCGTGGAAGGAAACCTTTGGAAAGCATGCCTTTGATGTGCTTATCGGACAAGAAGCATTAAACGACGGTGTAGGTCGTGGTATTAATGCATCAGGGCAGAATCCTTTTTCAACTGATATTGATTTCATCAATATTTCTAACCTTCCAGTTCCTACGAGACAAGTAAATTCAGGTTTTGGTCGCGGAGTAAACTTCAGTTCTTACTTTGGTCGTCTAAACTATACCTACAATGATAAATATCTCTTCAGTGGTGTAATTAGACGTGATGGATCTTCTAGATTCGGATCAAACAATAGGTACGGTGTTTTTCCTGCATTTTCTGCAGCATGGAGACTTTCTTCAGAAGGATTCCTATCTAGCGCTACTTGGATTGATGATTTGAAAATCCGTGGTGGTTGGGGACAAATGGGTAACTCGAATAATGTGGATCCAAATAATCAATACTCATTATTCGGTGGAAACGTTGGAGCTTCTTCTTATGATATCACAGGTTCAAACTCTTCGGCCATTATCGGATTTAGAAGAACTCGTATTGGTAACCCGGATGCACGATGGGAAACTGCTGAGACCACAAACATTGGATTTGATGGTACCTTCTTCAATGGCAAATTAGATGTGATTTTTGATTGGTGGAAAAAAGACACTAAGGACTTATTATTCCAAGTACCAATTCCTTTGACTGCGGGAAGCAACGCTTCGCCACCAGCTGTGAATATTGGATCAATGCTAAACAGAGGACTTGATCTTTTGGTCACGACTCGGGGTAATCTTTCTTCTGATTTCACTTATGAGCTTACTTTCACAGGTTCGATATTGAAGAATGAAATTGTATCCCTTGCTCCTGGCTTGAATATCATTACTAGTGCGAATCCATCTTATAGAGGAATTCGTCCAATTAGAAATTCAGTAGGTCAGCCACTTTCTACCTTCTTTGGATACAATACCCTTGGATTGTTTAGTAATGCCGAGGATGTAGCTAATCATCCAACCCAGGATGGTGCAGCTCCAGGTAGATTCAAGTTTGAGGATACGAATGGAAGAGACGCTGAAGGTAATTTGACTGGTTTGCCAGATGGAAAAATTGATCCTGATGATCGAATCAATTTGGGTAATCCAATTCCTGACTTCACTGGTGGTGTAAACTTCACCGTTGGATACAAAGGATTTGATTTGTCAGCCTACTTGTATACTTCTATCGGTAATGAGGTTTGGAACCAATCTAAGTGGTTTACGGATTTCTTCCAGACATTCGAAGGGGCAGCAATCTCTGAGCGACTAAAGGGTGCTTGGACTCCTGACAATTTGAATGCTACCATCCCAGTCGTAGAAAAGACTTCAAACTTCTCTACTTCTAACGTTGAAAATTCATTCTACGTAGAAAATGGTTCGTATCTAAGACTGCAGAACGTAACCTTAGGTTATACATTGCCAGCTCCAATATTGGAAAGATGGAAAATGGAGAGACTGAGAGTATTTGCCTCTGCAAATAACTTGTTCACTATCACAGGTTATGAGGGATTGGATCCTGCAGTTGGTGGTGATGCTGATTTGACATTTGGTATTGACGTTGGTAACTATCCAGTTACTCGTGGTTATACTGTCGGTGTGAATCTTAGCTTCTAAGTATTGATAAATCGAGTTATAGAAACTATAATTGATTAAAAAAAAATGAAGAATTATAAATTAAAAATCGGAGCGTTATTCGCATCAGGGATGATGATGGTAGCAGTGAGTTGTAGCGATGATTTTCTAGATGTCGCGCCGACAGGACAGTTGGCGGAGGCTCAGTTATCCACGTTAGCAGGTATAGACGCATCTTTGATTGCGGCCTATTCTCAGGTAAACGGTCGAGGAAATAGATTAGGATCTCCTTCCAATTGGGTTTGGGGTAGCATTAGAGGTGGTGAAGCGAATAAGGGTACTGACCCTGGAGATTTCACTACAATTAATCCAATTCAAAGATTTGAGATCAATGCAGCATCAGGTGACGTTGGATCCAAATGGAACGTGGCTTATGAAGGAATTGCACGGGCAAATAACGTGCTAAGGCTTTTAGCTAAACCAGGTCCAGATGTCACTCCAAATGATGTAAAGCGGATATCTTCTCAGGCAAGATTCCTTAGAGCGCATTACTATTTTGAATTGAAGCGTGATTATGGTAACACACCTTATGTAGATGAGACTATAGATTATGGAAGTGGTCTTGAGGATGTTGTGAATAATATTGACTTGTGGCCACTTATTGAAGCGGATATGAAGTTTGCTGTTGATAACCTTTCTGCTACTCAGCCTCAAGTTGGTCGGGTTAATTCTTGGGCAGCAAAAGCCTATTTGGGAAAAATCTATCTGTATCAGAAAAAATTTGCTGAAGCTAAAACGCTTTTCACTGATGTGATTACCAATGGTGTAACCAGCAATAACCTGAAATATGGTTTGGTTCCCTATTATGATGACATGTTCAGAGGTAAAAATGATAACCACCAAGAATCTGTTTGGGCTTATCAAGCTGCTGCCGGTACTGGATCAGTTTCGAATGCGAACCCAGAATTTGATTTGAATTTCCCATACAATACCGGTCCATCTGGTCCGGGTAACTGTTGCGGATTCTTCCAGCCGAGCTTTACTTTCGTGAATGCGTTTAGAACTACTGCTGCCGGTCTACCATTGTTGGATAGAACTTACAATGCTCCGGCTAACAGAGTGAAGAATGATATGGGAATCCAAACCGCAGACCCTTTCACTCCGGACACAGGAAATTTAGACCCTCGTTTGGATCATACAGTAGGTAGAAGAGGTATTCCTTACCTAGATTGGCAAGATTTTCCAGGCGCTGCTTGGATCAGAAATCAACCAAATGGAGGCCCTTATTCTCCTAAGAAATATGTTTATGCTAAATCAGAACAAGGCTCTTTCCAAGATAACTCTTCATGGACTCCTGGCTATACTGGTATCAACTTTATGATTATTAGATTTGCAGATGTTTTGTTGATGGCTGCAGAAGCTGAAATCGAAACTGGTGGATTAGAAAAGGCTCGTGAGTATATAAATCTTGTTAGAACTAGAGCGATAAATTCTAATCTGAAAAGAGCTAATGGTACTTTGGCTGCAAAATATGTAATCAACACATACGCTGCACCTTTTGCTGATGCTGCTCAAGCTAGGACCGCTGTGCGTATGGAGCGTCTACTCGAGCTCGGAATGGAAGGACATAGATTCTATGATCTAATACGATGGGGTACAGCTCAAGCTGAACTTGACTACTATTTTGCACTAGATGGTGTTCAATTGGCAGCAGCCTTAGGCGGAGCTAACTACACGGATAAGTTCAGTCTGGTTCCTATTCCGCAAGATCAGATTGACCTGGTTGGTTCTGATATTCTAATCCAGAATCCTGGTTTTTGATTTGGTAATTGATATAATTTTAAAAGGGAGACATTTGTCTCCCTTTTTTTGCTTCTACCCACCTAATAAGCTGCGTTTTTATTTCCCTTATGCTCCAAAAGTGCTAATTTCAGCGCAACCCAAGTACCCAACCTATTTACTATGAAGTTCACTTATTCTTGCCTTTTGGTTTTATTCCTTTTGGTTTTTTCCTCTTGCAATAAAGAATCAACATTATTCGAACTTATCCCGCCCAGCAAGACAGGAATTGATTTTAATAATACTATTGTAGAATCAGACTCATTCAACATCCTTACAGATGAATACATCTTTAATGGTGGTGGAGTGGCCGTTGCAGATTTTGACAACAATGGACTTCCTGATCTTTTTTTTACAGGAAATCAGGTTTCTAATAAACTGTATCTGAATTCAGGGAAATTTAATTTTGAAGATGTGACAGAATCGGCCGGTGTTGCTGCTGCTAATCAATGGTGCACCGGTGCAGCCGTAGTAGATATCAACGGAGATGGCTGGATGGATATATATGTTGCCTCAGCCATGAAGCTCGGTCCAGGAGAGCGGAATAACTTGCTTTATGTGAATCAAGGGAAAGATGCAGCTGGGGCTATTTCATTCAAGGAAATGGCTTCTGAATATGGGATTGCTGATTCAGGAAATGCCATGTGGGCAGCATTTGTAGATTATGATTTAGATGGGGATTTGGATTTGTATGTGCTGAATAACGAGCAAAGCCGAAATGTTCCGAGTAACTATCGTCTTAAAATAACAGACGGATCTGCGATTAATAACGATAAGTTCTATCGAAACAATGGGGATGGTTCATTTACGGATGTGACCATTGAAGCAGGCATCACCATCGAAGGCTATGGATTGGGTGTTTTGGTTTCTGATTTGAATAACGATGGCTGGCCAGATATTCATGTCAGCAATGATTATGTGACCAATGATATTCTTTATATCAATAATCAGGACGGCACTTTTTCCAATCAATCCAAAGAAATGCTGAGACATCAAAGCCAATTTTCCATGGGAGCTGATATTTCTGATTTCAACAATGACGCTAAGCCAGATATCATCACGCTGGATATGCTCGGGGAGGATAATTATCGAAAGAAAACCACCATCGGCAATAACTCCTATCAAGTTTATCTCAGCAATGAGCAATGGGGCTATGAGTACCAATATGTTCGAAATATGCTTCAGATGAATAATGGAGCAGATGTTCCATTTAGTGAGATTGGTATGTTGGCAGGTGTATATCAAACCGACTGGAGTTGGGCACCCTTATTTGGAGATGTTGACAATGATGGCCACCGTGATTTATTAGTGACCAATGGCTTTCCAAGAGACATTACAGACAAGGACTTTGCAAACTATCGTGCGGATTTAGGGAATATTGCTACTGACCGACAATTGCTAGATTCCATTCCTATCGTAAAAATCCCAAACTATGCTTACAAAAATAATGGTGATTTAACTTTTTCAGACGAAGGAAAATCATGGGGTTTGAACAAACCATCCTTTTCAAACGGAGCCGCATTTGTGGATCTAGATGATGATGGGGATCTGGATTATGTGGTAAATAATATCAATGACCCAGCATTTGTCTTTGAAAACACACTCAAAAACATTGAAGAGAAGAATAACTATATCAGGCTTAAGCTGAATGGATCGAAGCTTAATCCACAAGGGTTGGGTGCTAAAGTATTGATTACACTTCCAGATGGCAGTAAACTCTATCAAGAGCAGCAAGTCGTGCGAGGCTATATGTCATCGATAGACGAAGTGGTGCATTTTGGAGTAGGAGAAGCGTCTGAAATCCCATCAATTCAAGTGATTTGGCCTGATGGTAAAGAAAGTTCTTTGATCAATGTGAAATCAAATCAGAAGCTTGAATTTGCGTACTCAGATGCTAGGCAAGGAAAGAATAAATTGGCAGTTATTCCTTCAGAAACAACAAATGCACTTTTTACGGAGGTGTCCTCGGCCAAAGGTTTGGAATACACACATCAAGAGGAGGATAAAGTTGATTACAACATTCAACGGATAATTCCGCACAAATTGAGTCAGTATGGGCCTAGTCTCGCTACCGGTGATGTGAATGGCGATGGACTTGAGGATTTGGTCGTTGGGTCAGCTTCTGGCTTTGCTCCACAGCTATACATCCAAAATAGTGAAGGGATGTTTTCTGCCAAGAATCTGATCCAGGAGGATGGTAATTTCTTTGAAGAAATGGGGATTCTTCTTTTTGACATAGATAACGATTCGGATTTGGATATGTATCTGGTGGGAGGAAGCAATGAGTTTTTGGGAGATGCTACCGAGTATTCGGATCGTTTGTTTTTGAATGATGGGCTTGGAAATTTTACTCTCGACAAGAATTTCTCATCGGTAAAAGCAAGTGGATCTACTGTAAGAGGTGCTGATTTCGATGGAGATGGGTTTATGGATTTGTTTGTAGGAGGCAGAACTCCAGTGGCGCAATATCCATTTCCTGATAAAAGCTTTCTTCTTAAAAACATCAACGGGCAACTTCAGGATGTAACGGATGAAATTGCTCCGGGGCTTCGTAAAGTGGGTATGGTCACGGATGCTGTGTGGTCAGATGTGGATGCTGATGGCTTGGTTGACTTGATAGTGGTCGGAGAGTTGATGGAGATATCCGTTTTCAAAAATACTGGTGAAAAGCTTACTAAGCTTGAAAACACAGGTCTTGAAAATTACTTGGGTTGGTGGAATTCCATCACTTCAGGCGATTTTGATCAGGATGGCGATACTGACTTTGTAGTAGGAAATCTAGGAGAAAATAATTCGCATCACCCAACGGCTGAAAGACCTGTAAAAATCTATGCAAAGGATTTTGACAATAATGGCAGTGTTGATCCCATCACTTTTGCATACTACAAGGATAGGGAGGGTAATTATAACTCGTTCCCAAGCCACTTTTGGGGCGATCTATATGGACAAAGTACGTTGTTTAGAAGGAAATACGAGCGGTACAAGTTGTATGCTTTGAGTACTGAGGCGACAATTTTCTCAGAAGAAGAGAAAAAGGATGCCTTGATTCTCACTGGGAATTACGATAAGACGGCTTACATAGAAAATCTAGGCAACGGAAAATTTGAGGTGAAAAGGCTGCCAACTAAAGCACAGATCGCGCCAGTGAATGGACTTGCAACTTGGGATGTCAATGGCGATGGATTTCCTGATGTAGTAATGATAGGGAATGACTATGGGAATGAGATTTTTGTAGGCCGCCTTGATGCTCATTTAGGATTGGTTTTATTGGGCGATGGAAAAGGTGAATTTACTCCCATGAGTCCACAGGAAAGTGGTTTTGTGGTTCCGGGTGATGGAAAAGCCTTGGTAAAAATGGCTTCCGCGCAAGGTGGTTCTCTTTTTGTCGCATCCCAAAACCGAGGAAAACTCTTGATGTTCCAGCATACAAATAGCGATGATAGTCGTTCACTTACTCCAGGTCAGGATATAATGGCTGTAATTTTGGAATTGGAAAATGGTCAAAAACAGCGAATTGAAACCAGTCTTGGGTCTGGATTCTTATCCCAATCAGGAAGAGAAGTGATTCTTCCAAAAGGAGTTAAAGGAATTCAATTGCAGGATTATAAAGGGAATATCAAGGATGTAGATATGAATACGCTGGAATGATTATTTCAAGATCACATAATTCATTGTGACTGTTCGCTCTGTTGCACGTAAATGGTTGGAATCAATGTTAGAGGATCAGTTTCGGCTACTCCCCCTTTCCAAAGGGGGCTTAGGGGGATTTTTACATGTGAAAGCCAAATATATTATTGATACGTGCAAGATCACGGATACTCATTTAATACGTTCCGTATATACGCTTTTCTGCCAGTAAGCGAATTCTTTTTGGTCAATGGGGTGGAAGACCGATGACCGAAGTAAACCAGATTTTATGTGTCTTTGGATTTTCGATCTTATAAATTTTCTACTGGCAAGATTCCGTATAATCATTTAATACATTTCGCATTTACACATCGCACTTGAGGTAATTCGCATATTACTATCTTTTTTATCCTTACGTCGAAGAAAAACTAAAGTAGAATTTGTTTAAAACTAACATTTGGCATCTTCGGTCTCCAGTCTTATTCGTCTTCTGTAAGACAGCGCTTTTTCCATAATGATGTGTTAAGGATAATCGTGTTATTTATATAATTCCCCCGTCTTTGCCTCGCAGATATCCAGCATTAGTTGAGCAACTTTATCGGTAACATCTTCAAAATATTTCTTTCCTTTTTCAGGGGAGGATTTTTTTGGATTGCCTATTCCAGTGTCTGCCGATACTTCGGACCATTTGCGTTCGGCCCAAGCCCATTTTTCCTGAATGCCTTTGATTGCGGATTTCTTCTCAGATCCATCTCCAGCTTCCTCAAGTGGCAAAACTAATTCAGGATGCAGATGCATGATGATGGAAGTTTCCATTTCGTCTGCATGATCGCCCAGTTCCTCAAAATACTTGGTTTTATCTAATGCCTGAAACCAGTTGCAAGTGAAAAGCATCATCTCAGGAAACTTCAACCCAAGCTCTCTAAGCATCGTTTTGAAATCATTACCACCATGACTATTTACAATCAGAAGCTTCTTAGTTCCTTGTCGATCAAGTACCGTGATGATGTCCTTTAGAATCATCAGCTGCGTGCTGGGATTCAAATTGATGTCTAGGTAAATATCCGATTGCCCTGTGTTTACCCCAAAAGGAATCGTGGGCATAATGGTGACATTAGCGCCTTTTTCCCAAGCTTTCTTTCCTGACTCTGCAGCTACAGCATCAGCTTCATATACATCTGTACCATATGGCATGTGATAGTTATGCGCTTCAGTTGCTCCCCAGGGTAAAACTGCCAGTTCAAAACGATGATTTTCAAGTGTTTTCCAGTTGGATTCTGCGAGTAGGTAAGGTTTCATGGACTATAAATATTTTCTTTCGTGTATTGTTATTCAGTTGTTGGAAATGTAATCAGATTAGTACTTCTCCACAAAACATATATCATTATTCGTGTATCATTTTACCTGTCAGTAGTAGAATAAAAGCATTATAGGGTTTTGAAAACACTAGCGAATTCGCCACTTCGGTCACCCGTCTTCGGCCTGACTCGCTGTGGCGGGTCTTCCAGCCATTTAATCAAGGAACTTAAGTTTACTGGCCTAATTCTGAATAACGGATCATAAATTGACTGAATTTTAGGCGATTTGAGATCCGTAAGCTTACGAAGTCAACTTTTTGAAAGTAGGGGGAATTGCGGATAATCAAATTCAACAATTGATTTTAAAGGAAATGAAGGATGGTAAGTTGAAATAGCCCCATTTTTAATAATTTGAAGCCTGATTCTAAATTAACTCGAATGTCACATAGAAGAAAGTTTATCAAGCAATCACTTTTAGGATCTGCTTTATTAATACCCGGAGTTTCTACCATTTCTGAAGCAAAAGCAACTTCACTTTTCAAAGGTGAAAAACCTCTGATCTTATCCACTTGGAATCATGGATTGCCTGCAAATGCTGCGGCTATGGAAAAATTGAAGGCAGGCGGAAGTATAGTGGATGCCGTCGAGACGGGCGTGAGAGACACTGAATTGGATCTGAGCAACTTGTCTGTAGGTTTGCAAGGCTTACCTGATCGAGAAGGGATCACGACACTTGATGCTTCTATTATGTCAGGCGACGGGTCTTGTGGCGCAGTGGCTTTTGTACGACAGGTAAAGCACCCGATTTCCTTGGCACGAGTGGTGATGGAAAAGACCCCCCATGTAATGATTGTGGGTGAAGGTGCCAAACAATTGGCAATTGCCGAAGGTTTTCCAATAGAAAAAGAAGAGCTAAGCCCAAATGCGAAAAAGGAATATTTGAAGTGGAAAGAAACTAGCCAGTACAAGCCAGTTATTAATATTGAAAATCACGATACCATCGGGATGATCGGAATGGATGCCAAAGGAAATCTAGCAGGAAGCTGTACCACAAGTGGACTTGCCTATAAAATGCATGGTAGAGTGGGAGATAGCCCCATAATTGGTGCAGGTTTGTTTGTAGACAATGAAGTAGGGGCTGCTACGGCCACTGGGCTGGGAGAATCTATAATCAGAATCTGTGGAAGCTTTTTGATTGTGGAATTGATGCGTCATGGACGAACTCCGCAGGAAGCTTGTGAAGAGGCTGTGAAGAGATTGATCGCAAAAAACAAGAATATTAAAGATTTACAAGCTGGTTTCCTTGCCATAAATAAAGACGGAGAAGTGGGAGCTTACGCGGTACATCCGGGTTTCAACTTTGCGCAAGCAACACTAAAAAGCAATGTTATGATCGATTCTAAATCACATTTCAACGGATGAGTAAAATAATCTTAGAAGTTCCGGTTTTCAACCTGGAAGCAGCACTTGATGCGGCTGAGTTTGGCATTGATCGTTTAGAGCTCTGCGCTAATTTTCCCGAAGGAGGAGAGACTCCAAGTGTAGGAATGCTAAAGTTTTTGAAAACTGAGATTGATATTCCGGTATTTGTGATGATTCGGCCGAGGGGTGGCGACTTCGCTTATTCTCAGAAGGAATTGATGGTGATGAAGAGAGACATAGAATTGCTGGGTGAGCAGGGTGCAGATGGTTTTGTGTTTGGTGTGTTGGATAATCAAGGCTTTGTGAATATTGATTCTTGTAAGTCACTCTTGCGAGCTGCTTCTGGGAAGCCATGCACCTTTCATCGTGCATTTGATGCTTCTGCTGATTATTTCGATTCCTTGGAGAAAATCATTTCATGTGGCTTTGATCGTATTTTGACTTCTGGGGGTAAAAATTCGGTTACTGACGGGCTGGAAACCCTTAAAGAATTATTGCTGAAAGCTCAAGATAGAATCAGCATCATGCCCGGTGGGGGGACAAAACCTGAGCATGTTTTTGATTTGAAAAAAACTGGGTTCTTGAAAGAAGTCCACGCCTCGTGCAAAACCTGGAAGCCTTCTACAAATCAATTTTTCAATCCGGAAGTGTCATTTTCCGATGATTCAAAATCCTTCACACACCACATCAGAATAGATAAGGAAGTCGTTAATCAGTTTTTGAAGGTAATAGGGAAATGAAGTTGAGAAGTCTGATTGTTTTAATTATAGTAGTGCTATCCTATTCCTGTAATCCAATTTCGGAGCGGAAGCAACCACCTCCTACACTGGAGCAATTGGCTTCTACCGACTTGAATCTGAATGGAGAGCAGCTTGCAAATGCCTATTGTGCGAGTTGTCATATCAAGCCAGAGCCGGAGATTTTGGATAAAACCACCTGGAAGGAAGATGTGCTTCCCGATATGCGCAAGCGAATGGGGCTCGTTTTGCCAGAGGACTTTGGGCAGACATTGCCTGAAGATTTGGGTGCCCCTGCAGGAGTATATTCTAAGGTTCAATTAATTCGAGCAAAAGACTGGGATAAAATTCTTGCCTATTACCTGGAACATGCGCCAGACTCTCCTTTGCCACAGGCAAAAAAAGCAGAGCCCACTAAAGGAATTCCTGGTTTCCGAGTTTCACGACCAGACTTCCATAGAATAAAGGGAAATCTATCTACTATGCTTCGGGTTCATCCCAAAACAGGCGACCTATGGCTCGGAGATCGTTTAAAAATGATTTATATCTTAGATCCTGAAAATGGATTTCAGATAAAGGATTCTATTCCAACTGAAGTAGCTCCGGTGGATATCACATGGAATGATGATGATACTTTTGAGTTGCTGACGATGGGAAGAATGGATCCATCCAATGATACCTTAGGCAAGGTTTCGGGATTTTGGAAGGAAGCTCAGGATTGGAAAAGTGACGAGCTTTTGACCAAGTTAATCCGTCCAGTAAATCTTGCTATTGCAGATTGGAATGGGGATGGAGAAATGGATAGGGTGGTTTCACAGTTTGGGGATCACTTTGGAAAGATGAGTATTTATCTGTCGGGCTCTACTGGTCCAGCCGAAGTGATTTTACGTCCTGAGCCTGGAGCCAGGCGTGCGCTTGCTGTTGATTTTGATGGGGACGGAGATTTGGACGTGCTAGGACTAATGGCTCAGGCAAAGGAAGGAGTTTATGTTTGGTTGAATGAGGGAGGGAATCAATTTAAAGAGAAGACGTTGCTTCGCTTTCAGCCAGCTTTTGGATCCAGCGACTTTCGGTTTGAGGACGTGAATAAGGATGGTCACAAAGACATTATTGTCGTGAATGGGGATAATGCAGATTTGTCACAAGTGCTCAAGAATTACCACGGTGTTCATGTTTTTTTCAATAATGGACAAAATGAATTTGAAAGGTCTTGGTTCTATCCGATGTATGGAGCAAGTGGAATTGAAATAGCGGATTTTGATGGGGACGGTGATCAGGATTTCTTTGTGCTGTCTTTCTTCCCCGATGATTCGCAAGTTCCAAAGCAGAACCTGATTTATTTCAGACAAAATGAGGAAGGTGAATTTGATCCGTTTGTGCTGAGTGAAAACGTTGATGGAAATTGGCTCACCATGACTTCTGGCGATACTGATTTGGATGGCGATATTGACCTAATGGTTGGTTCGTTCGAGTTTGATGACCTTTATAAAAGGGCAACTAAATCTTGGAAGCCATTTATTTACTTGGAGAATAAGATGAACTAAAATTTCGAGATAGTACTATATTTAAAAATATAGTACTGATTAATCATATTTCTTAAACTATAATTTTTAATTTCGGAGTAATATCGGTAATTTATTCTCTCACCTTTAATTTTTAACCAATGGTAAAAAGTTTTCAAGGGGTTAGAATGGCAGAACCCAAAAAAGCCCCGATTCCGCAAATCCTTGTCAAAGAGTACATGAGTACTAACTTGATCACCTTCAAACCAGATGATTCAATTGATCAGGTGATGGAAATATTTACTAAGCGAAAGATTTCTGGAGCGCCAGTGATTGATGCTTCTGGTGCATTGGTTGGTATTATTTCGGAAGTGGATTGTCTCAAAGAGATTATCAAAGGTAAATACACCAACACACCGAAATTCCCAGCTAAAGTAAGTGAGCATATGTCCACTGATGTTCTGACGCTCTCTCCGGATTTGTCAATATTCGATGCAGCTTCTCAATTTTTGCAACATAAAATCCGAAGATTCCCTGTAATGAAAGACGGAAGACTTTTGGGCCAGATTAGTCTAAGTGATGTGATTCGGGCATTTCCTACGTTGAAGCATACCACTTGGTGAAAAGTATTATTGGTAAAAAAGTGAATGCCTCCAACAGGTTAGAATCTTGTTGGGGGCATTTATTCTATTGGTCCATCAA
>NZ_MSSW01000061.1 GCF_002150685.1 Algoriphagus antarcticus | reverse complement strand
TTTTTTTCCAAAATCTTGACTTGGCTAATTCTTTCATCCCTAGTTGGATGAATGTTTTTTTGAAAGTCTATCAACCACATAGGGTACAGAGGTTTTCGCAGAGAGCGCACTTGTCCTTTTTTTCCAAAATCTTGCCTTGGCTTATTCTTTCGTCCCTAGTTGGATGAATGTTTTTTTGAAAGTCTATCAACCACATAGGGCACAGAGGTTTTCGCAGAGAGCGCAATTTAACTATCTAGTTTTCTAAAGTATAAGGGCTGAAAGCCCTGGATACCCGAGCCCAGCTCGATAGGGCTGGGTAAAAAAATGCACTCTTAATATCTAAAAAGCTCTGAAAGAGCGAAATCTAACATCACCGGACCCTTTGCCAGTATTTTGAGTATTTTAAAAAAGTAAAATGTCCACTACCATTTGTGAAATCCTCATTTAGATTTATCAATGGCTCTTTCTACATCTAGTATGATATCTTCAAAGTGTTCTAAGCCTACAGACAATCTCACTAATCCATCTGAAATTCCTACTTGAGCTCTTTCATCAGACGAAAGTTTGCTATGGGTGGTAGAAGCAGGATGAGTGATGATACTGCGGCTATCACCAAGATTAGCTGTGATAGATAGCATCTGAAGTTGATCTATAAATCGCTGAGCTCGTTGTCCTCCGCCTTTCAGATCTAAGGTGATTACCCCACCGCCCTGACTCATTTGCTTTTTGGCAATTTCGTACTGAGGATGAGACTTTAGAAATGGGTATTTAACTGCAAGCAATTCTGAATTTCCTTCGAAATACTCCGCTACTTTAGATGCATTGCTGCAGTGTCTGTCCATTCTCACTCCAAGTGTTTCCATGCTTTTTGCAAGAATCCACGCATTGAATGGAGATATGGCAGGGCCTGTGTGTCTGGCGAAAAAATGGATTTCTTTCATTAGGTCAGCTTGCCCCAAGATCAAACCACCCAGAACTCTTCCTTGTCCGTCGATATATTTGGTGGCACTATGAGTTACAATATGAGCGCCCCATTTTGCAGGTTGCTGAAGATATGGTGATGCAAAGCAATTATCCACCACTAAAATTAAATTATGAGCATTCGCAAATTTCCCCGCCCATTCTAGATCGATTATTTCCAAACCGGGATTGGATGGAGTTTCGATGAAAAGCATTCTGGTGTTGGGTTGGACTAGTTTTTCCCAGTTCAAATAATCAGCAATATCCCCATAGGTAGATGTAATACCCCATTTAGGAAACACTCTGGTTAAAAGCTGGTGAGTAGACCCGAAAAGTGAACGAGCTGCAAGCACATGATCTCCTTGCTGAAGTAGCGCCGCAATACTTCCAAACATTGCAGCCATCCCTGAAGCTGTCGCAAATCCATCGTCCGTTCCCTCAGCAGCACAGACTTTTTCTATCAAGTCACTGGAATTAGGGTTGGCATATCGGGAATAAATATTTCCTTCTATCTCGTCAGCAAAAGTAGCTCTGGCTTCTTCTGCTGAATCGAACGTAAAACTGGATGTAAGGTAGATTGGAGCTGAATGCTCTCTTTGATTGGATTTGGAAGGGGCGATCCGTACAGAATTCGTTTCGAAGTGCTTACTCATTTATTGATCAGTTTAGAGTTTGACAATACTAATCAAGCAGATTTGAGAAAATCAAACCCGGAGACGGTAAATGAACTATATGGGATTATCTGTGAAGTAAGCCAATCTATAGTTCCCGCGTAGGGTAGGAATTGGCACCGTTCTCCGTTTCGGGATGGTTGCCAGAGGGTTATAGAGCCTAATCTCTCGCCTCTTCTTTATAAATCAGTTGCCTGAAGTGATGCAAAGAAAGAACGGGATTCGGGGATTTCCAAATCTTATTTGCTCAATCGTTAAATTCATTCATGGTGCGATCTATTCCAATTGAACAAAAACTGAGGCTCATCTCTATTGCTTTGTCCATTATAATGGGTAATTCAGCAAATTCCTGCTGAGTAAATTTCCCTAAAACAAAATCAATTTGTCTTCCTTTAGGAAAATCATCTCCTATTCCCATTCTGAGTCTTGGATAGTTTTGGCCGCCTGTGAGTTCTTCAATGTTTTTCAGACCGTTGTGACCAGCTGCGCTTCCTTTAGGCTTCATGCGTATTTTCCCAAAAGGGATGGCTACATCATCTACGATCACGAGGGTGTTTTCTTTGGTCAACTGAAGTTCTTTCATCCAGTAGTTCATCGCCTTGCCGCTTAGATTCATGTAAGTGGTAGGTTTGATCAAGTGGATTGTTCTGCCTTTATGTTTGAATTCTGTAGTGAAGGCAAGTCTATCGCTCTTCCATGAACAGCCTTTTGCATCAGCAAGTCTGTCCACGGTCAAAAATCCGATATTGTGTCTGGTGAGTTCGTACTCGGGGCCAATGTTCCCGAGGCCTATGATTAGGTATTTCATCTTATGTAGCTATACGGCATGAAAATAAAAAATCCTGCCCGGTTATGGGCAGGATTTAGAATGAATAAGAGACCGAATCTATTCCTCGTCTCCGCCTTTCTTGCCTCTAAGTGCTCTTGGAATACCAATAGTCAAGATAGAAACAGATGGACTTGTCAAGATTTCGAATCCTTCTACTTTCAAATCTTCAACTTTGAATGATTTGCCAAGGTCAATGTTAGAAATATCAACCGGGATAACGTCAGGGAAGTCTTTTGCAAGACCTTTTACTTTCAATACTCTAGTTTTCAATTCTAGCTTACCACCTTTTGCAAGGCCTGGTGAGCTACCAACAACTTTCACGGGAATTTCAAATTTGATAGCCTTGTCTTCAGCAAAAGCTACAAAGTCAGCATGCAAAAGCATTTCACTAACCGGATGGAATTGTGCGTCTTTCAATACTGCTTTGATGATCGTTCCTTCGATGTTCAAATCAACCATGTGAACTTCAGGAGTATAAATCAATTCTCTGAAAAGGATGATTGGAGAGTAGAAGTGAATCTGCTCTTTGATACCAGGTCCGTAAACCACACAGGGAACATTACCTGATTCTCTCAATTCAGAAAGACTGGCACTGTCGAGATTTGCTCTTTTAAACCCTATAATCTCTAAATTTTTCATATTGTATTTGTATTAAATTGGTTCTTAAATAAATAAAGAACTGATAGACGTGTTTCCTGTAACGGCGTGGATAGCCTTTGCGAACAGGTCAGCGACTGTCAATACCTTGATTTTTGATGATTGCTGCTTTGGTGTGATGGTATCTGTGATTACCAGCTCTTCCAAAGCTGAGTTTTCGATGTTTTCGTAGGCTTTGCCAGAAAGTACGCCATGTGTTGCAACGGCCCTTACTGAATTTGCTCCTTTCTCCATGACCATTTCTGCTGCTTTGCAAAGCGTGCCTGCAGTATCTACCAAATCATCTACGAGAATTACATCCTTTCCTTCTACATCACCGATTACTTGCATAGAAGCAATCTCGTTGGCTCTTTTTCTGTACTTATCACAGACGACCATTTCTACCTCAAAATGCTTGGCATAAGACCTAGCTCTAGCCACTCCTCCCACATCTGGTGCTGCGAAAATCATATCTGGAAGCCTAAGCGAATTCAAATAGGGCACAAAAATAGCTGATCCATTCAAATGATCCAAAGGTATATCGAAAAAACCTTGAATTTGTCCGGCATGAAGGTCACATGTCATGATTCGATCTGCCCCTGCCGAAGTGATCATGTTGGCAATAGCTTTAGCTGCAATAGATACCCTTGGCCTGTCTTTCCGGTCTTGCCTGGCATATCCGAAATATGGAATCACTGCACACACTTTATATGCACTTGCTCTTTTGGCGGCATCTATCATCAGACAGAGCTCCAAAAGGTTGTCGCTTGGCGGGGTCGTGCTTTGAACCAAAAAGACGGTACATCCTCTAATTGATTCATTGAAGCTAGGAGATAATTCGCCGTCGCTAAATTTGGAAAGTGTAAGATCGCCTAGCTTTTTGCCATAGTTTTTAGCGATTCTCTCTGCAAGTGATTGGCTGTTGGTGCCTGAAAAGATTTTAACCTCGGACATGGTCAGGGATTTTTTTCGGGAAAGATGTGGAAAGGATTTAAGATCAAAAGTAATAATTTTTGATCGGATGGCTAGGGTGTTGCGAGTTGATTCAGAAGATAACTTTGTTTTCTAAAACTATTTTAGCAAATGCTGAAAATCCCGTGACTTATTCTTAAACCGGTGGCCGATCCTAGCCGAGGCCATTTGGTTTATTACTGGCTACTGGCACAAAAGCGGATAATCAGAAAAGATAATTATTGAATTAAGCAATATGTACTAGTTGATAGTTAGTCTGCACTTCAACTAGTCATGAATTAAAAGCTTGGGTGTTTTTTGTGTAAATTGTTTGATCTCAGATTGATTAGCTCATTGACTCTATTTTCCAGTCCTGTAAAATTTCAGGAAAAGAGGCTATCAATCAACGGTAGCCTCTTTTTTCGTGCTATTTTAGACAACGAATAAACCGACCCATATGCTTATGAGATTAAAAACTACTCTAATTGTTCTGTTAATATGCTTTTCGTTAGGAGTATTTGCACAAAACGTTCCGACGCCGAAAGCTCACTTTGGCTTTGAAATAGGAGATGATTACAAGCTTGCCAATTTCTCGCAAACAGAAGCTTACTTTAAGAAAGTAGCTCAAGCGAGTGACCGCGTGAGAATGGTGGAAATAGGTAAAACCGAATACGGCAGATCACAACCGATGTTGATCGTGACTGCACCTGCCAATTTTGAGAAGCTAGATCAGTACAAAGAAATATCTCGTAAGCTTGCCCATGCAGAAATCACCAGAGAAGAAGCAGAGAAGCTTTCTGTAGAAGGTAAGCCTGTCGTATGGATTGATGGAGGTTTACATGCAAATGAAGTAGTAGGGCCGCATCAGTTGATCGAGACTTTTTATCAATTAGCTTCAAGAGATGATGCAGAGACGCTGAAAATTCTGGATGATGTGATCATTTTGCTTGTTCATGCGAATCCTGATGGGATGGAAATCATGTCCGATTGGTACATGAGAAAAGATGATCAAGAAGCTCGGGATCAGAATATCCCTATTCTCTATCAGAAATATGTGGGGCATGATAACAATCGTGATTTCTACATGAATAACATGAGCGAAGCGTCGAATATGTCACTTCAGCAGTACGTGGAGTGGATACCTCAGATTATTTACAATCACCACCAAACAGGCCCAGCTGGAACGGTAGTGGCGGGACCTCCTTACCGTGATCCTTTTAATCATGTGTTTGATCCGCTAGTTATCACGAGCCTCGATGCTGTAGGCGCAGCAATGATCAATAGAATGCATCAAGAAGATAGACCTGGCTACACAAGATTAGACGGTTCTGTGTTTTCTACTTGGTGGAATGGTGGACTGAGAACAACCCCTTACTATCATAATATCATAGGGATTCTCACCGAAATAATAGGGAATCCTACTCCTTCAAAGGTGCCTTTGGTGCCAGATCGTTTAATCCCAAATAATGGGACTCCTTATCCAGTGACGCCTCAGGACTGGCATTTCAGACAGTCTATTGACTATTCTGTTTCCTTGAATTACGCAATCCTGAATCATGCTGTACGACATGGAGATGAACTGCTATTGAATATATACTTGATGGGGAGAAAGTCCATTGAAAAGGGCAGCCAGGACAACTGGACCATGTACCCGAAATATGCGCAGGCGGTCGAGGATGCATTTGCCAAGTCCAAAAAGACAAAAGAAGATGAGGATAAAGAAGATATAAACTATGGAAATAGATCTGGTTTGCCATCTCAATTTTATGATTCCGTTTATATGGATCCTGTAAATAGAGATCCTAGAGGTTATATCCTCTCTTCTGATCAACCTGATTTTCCTACGGCAGTGAAATTTATGAATGCTTTGATTAAGTCAGGGATTTTGGTGGAAAAAGCTACCGAAGACTTTACTGTAAATGGAAAAACTTATCCAGCTAATTCATTCATCGTGAAAACAGCTCAGGCATTCCGTCCGCATGTGATAGATATGTTTGAGCCACAAGATCATCCGAATGATTTTCTTTACCCAGGCGGGCCTCCCATCCGTCCATATGATGCGGCAGGCTGGACGTTGGCTTTGCAAATGGGAGTAGAGGTAGATAAGTTATATGTAGGCTTTGAAGGTCCATTTGAGCGAATTCCTTATGGTGAGATCCAATCGCCCCCGGCAAAAATGCTAGCAAACGGTTCCGGCTATTTACTTGATGTACGAAACAACAACAGTTTCATGGCAGTGAACGATTTGCTAAAAGCAAAAGTGAAGGTTTATAGAACCACTGCAATGATAGATGGATTACCTGCTGGTTCCTTTTATGTAATTGGAGGTAAAAAACAACTGGATGTAGCAGCGAAGGAATATGGAGTTTATCCAGTTCCTGCGACTATGCCTAAAGGCGCTATTCAAATTCAGCCAGCTCGAATTGCTTTATATGATTATTATGGCGGCTCTATGCCATCTGGTTGGGTTCGTTGGATGCTGGAGCAATTTCATTTTGAATATCAATTGGTATTTCCTCAGGAAATTGATGCAGGAGATTTGAAAGAAAAGTATGATGTGATGCTGTTTATAAGTTCTGGGATTCCAAGTGTAGGCTCCCGTGGTTATTCCAGATCCCAGCCGAAGCCTGAAGAAATCGAGGAGAAGTATCATCATATGCTAGGCAGTTTCTCTGCAGACACGTCTGTCTCTCAAATAAAGACATTCATCGAGGCGGGAGGAGAAGTCATTACTGTAGGATCAGCTACCGATCTAGCATTTCATCTTGGTCTGCCTGTGGAAGATGCATTGGTTGAGATAGGAGCAAATGGAAAAGCCAAGTCATTAAGTGGCGAGAAATACTACGTGCCAGGCTCCGTGCTTGAGATGCATGTAGATAATTCTGTTCCTATTAATTATGGCATGGGAGAGGAAGCTTACATCATGTTCAATAGAAGCCCAGTATTTAAGCTTTCACCAAGCGCCGGAAATATGGGAGTAAAGCCAATTGCATGGTTTGGAGAAGAAGAGCCTTTGAGAAGTGGCTGGGCTTGGGGACAATCTTACCTGAAAAATGGTGTAACGGCCTTTGAAGCTCAAATCGGGAAAGGTAAATTCTATGCTTTTGGTCCAGAGATCACTTTCAGAGCTCAATCTCACGGCACATTTAAGATGCTGTTCAACGGATTGTATAAATAAGCACACTAGTTTCTAATTATTGAAAACCGCCTTGAGAGAGGCGGTTTTTTTTATGATTATTTTAAACCGTGGTGGACGCAAAGTTTTTCACAGAGAGGTATAGTTGATTGTTAGAAAAACCTTACTACTGCCGTTCTTGTGACATGTGCGTCGGCCAGAGTTGTCTTTCTCACCCAGAAGTTGGGTTTGGATTGTTTCCTGATTTCTGAAGGCTTAATTCATAAATCTTTTTTACCTTAAACGTATGCATACCAATCACCCTTTTTCATTGATCCATGGATGACGACGATTCAGCTTTTATCCCAGGAATACATAATTGGTGTGATCGCTGGTGCGAGCGTTGTGCTTTCACTGCGAGATGTAGAGTCTTTGAGCGAGAGCAAATAAGAGACTTAAAATCCCCAGAAGACTTTTGGAATGCCTTGTCTGAGAATTTCAAAGAGACTCTGGAGATGCTTCATGCCATGGCTGAGGAGCATGGGATTGATATTGATCACATTATAGAGGATAGTAAAAACGACACTTCTTTGGAAGAGGAAGATAAAATGCTGGATGAGCATCCACTGAGTATGATTACTGACCAGTATTTATTTGAGGGAAAGGATTGGCTGGAGTCGTCAAAGATCAACGGCTATTTGGAAGAATTAGCGCGTCAAGTAAATCTTGGATTGATGCAGGTTTCTGAAGCTCAAGCTCAAAAGGCAAAGATTGATGAGGCTCTTGAAGTGATTAAATGGTATTTGTTTTTTATCCATGTGAAGTCAAAAAGAGTGCTTAACGATCTTTCAGGTGACTTTTGGGAAGAGTATCCTGAAGAAGAGAAAAGTTATAACGGCTCGGCGAAGATCGCTATGATCTCAATGGAGAGAAGTATGCAAGCATGGAAAATGTTGCTTGATGTAATGGAAGATGAGCAAGATTCAATTTTGAGCTTGCTGGTTCTTTTGGAGAAATCGAGGAAACTGCTAACCGCTCTAGTTCCGAAATATGATCAATTTATTCGGCCTGGATTTGATGAATGATTCAGTAAATAAGTTGAGCATAGGAACTATTGGTCAGAAATCCGTTTGATAGTAAGGTTAACAAAATTGATTTTATGGACTCCTATTTACATTATGCCCATGCGGAACTGGCGCTTTGGCAGTATAGAATGAAAAAAAAGCCAAGTCTGGGCGGGAGGCTTACGCATGGTGTTCAGAATAAAATCAATAGCTGGATTCCTGATAAGGTACACAAAGCCATTACTGCCGCAATAGAAAATATTGTCAAAGTAGTGATTACAGGTTCCAGCTGGATTGTGCCAAAGCCACATGAAAGCCTTTCATTCAAGCAGCGTGAGTTCAAAGTGCGAAGCAGAATTAAGTGGTATCGAAATACGGCTTCTGTGGAAGGTGCACTCACTGGCGCAGGAGGGATTTTGTTAGGTTTTGCCGATTTTCCTGCTTTTCTAACTATCAAAATGAAAATGCTTTTTGATATCGCAGCACTATATGGTTTTGATACCAAGGATTACCACGAGCGTCTGTTTTTGCTGTATGTTTTCCAACTTAGTTTTTCCAGTCAGCAAAGAAGGAATGATCTGATAGGACTTGTGGAAAATTGGGAGGAATATAGGGGCACTTTGCCCAGTGACCTCAAGGAGTTTGATTGGAAGACTTTTCAATTGGATTACAGAGATTACATCGATCTTGCGAAACTGGCGCAGTTGATCCCAATTGTTGGGGCAGGAGTAGGGGCGATTGCAAATTATCGCTTGACAGAGCATTTGGGGAAATATGCGATGAACGCTTATAGATTACGTGTGTTAGGGTGACTTTATACTGATTACTAGCAAAAACTTTGTGAATTGGCTGGATGACAGATGACGGGTGACCGATGATACCTCATCGTGTACTTTAGACACATCCTATGCTAGTTTTACATTTGGCAGTTGGCTAAATGTGGAAATACATTTAGTATAGTAAATTTTAATGCTCTAACTAAATCAAATCTTATGGATTCTCAGAAACACCGCTTTAGTCTCGATCCAGAAATACACTACCTCAATTGTGGGTTTAAGGGGCCGCTCATGAAGTCAGCTGAGCAAGCTGCAATAGAAGCGCTCATTAGGGAAAGAAATCCTGTGAGTATAGCTCCAGAAGATTTTTTCATTTTGCCAAAGGAAGTGAAAAAACGATTTGCTGAGTTAGTGAATTGTGATCCGCTACAAGTCGCACTTATTCCATCAAGTTCTTATGGTTTTGCTACTGCATTAAGTAATATCCCTTGTGCTCCAGGTCAGCATGCGATTGTATTGGAAGACGAATTTCCTAGCGGGTATTTTTCTCTGAAATCTTGGTGTGATAAGAATCAAGCTGCGCTTAAAGTGATTGGTCCTGATAAAGATGCTCCTACGCCAGGGAAAAGTTGGAATAAGAACTTGCTGGAAAGTATCACTTCTGAGACAGCTGTGGTGCTGATGTCTTCTGTGCACTGGATGAATGGGTTGAAGTTTGACCTGGAAAGTATAGGTCAAAAATGTAAAACTGTGGGCGCGATCTTTATCGTGGATGGTACTCAATCCACTGGTGCAGCTCTGATGGACGTGAAGCGCTTTAAGATTGACGCTTTGATCTGTGCCAGCTACAAATGGCTTTTTGGTCCTTATGGTATAGGGATTTCCTATTTCGGTCATGCATTTGACGGTGGCCAGCCCCTGGAGGAGTCTTGGCTGAACCGCACCAATTCTCAGGATTTTGCCAATCTGACAAAATACGATCATGAGTACACCGAGGATTCTGGTCGATACAATATAGGCGAGATGAGCAACTTTATCCTTTTGCCTATGTTGAATGAAGCTCTGAAACAGATCAATGAATGGACTGTGCCGGAAATAGAGAACTATTGCCACACCCTCACCATACCCCTATATGACTATCTGAAAAGCAGGGATATTGTCCTAGAAGAGGAGCATTATACTTCTTATCATCTTTTTGGGTTGAAACTCCCTAAGGATATTGATACTGAGCTTTTGAAAAGCAATCTGCAGAGAAATAAGGTTTCTGTATCTAATCGTGGAGGCAATTTGCGGGTGTCCGTGAATGTGTTTAATACAGGAGTGGATATTGAGAAGTTGATAGAGGTATTGGATTCTAGCAGATCAATGAAATGAGCTATGACGCTTTAAAAAAGGAATAAAAAAAAACCGCTGATATAGCGGTTTTTTATTTTTTTGTTGGCTTACCAGGGCTCGAACCTGGACTCTTCTGAACCAAAATCAGACGTGTTGCCAGTTACACCATAAGCCAGTTTCGTTTAAGATTTCCCGAGAGCCTTTCTTAAAGTGTCACAAAGGTAAAGTCTTGCTTCATTTTTTCCAAACTAGCCCGTAAACATTTTTGTGTTTTTCAGCTAATTGCCTTTGAATCAGCTGAAAATAATGAGACTTTAAATTTGGTTTAAATGCAGTCCGAGTGAATTTGGGATGAAATCAATATTCCAGAAAACGGAATACTAGTAGCTCAAAATTGTGATATTGTTAACAGTGAGGCGTTTGTATTGCTTATTCAGAAATATTTGTTCATTTTTGTTAAAATATTGAAAAACTACCAAACCTTTAATTGTCATGCAAGTTGAGAAATTAGAAAAGATACTTCCTGAAGTGTTGCAGAAATTAGCTAAGTTGAAATCAGGCGAAGCCGTAGCATCAGAGCTTTCTTGGTGCTGGGTCAGCTTCCAAAATGATCAAAATCCTGTGGGAGTGATTGAAAAAGGTCAACAAGCTTTAGCGATTTTCGAAGAGGCTAGAGAAAAGAACGCCAAGGCAGTGTCCAAGAAATTGGTAGAGAGCCTTGAAATAGCATTGAATTAAGCACAAAAAAACCCCGATAATTCGGGGTTTTTATTTTTTATCAAGGTGAGAGGATTATTCTCCTGACACGTTGAATTTAACGTTAGTTTTCACTTCTCTGTGAAGATCAACCTCTGCCTCAAATTCTCCAGCACCATCTACAGGTGTATTGATTGAGATTTTCTTTCTGTCGATGTCGATACCTTGAGATGCTAGTGCATCAGCAATCTGAAGTGTAGTTACTTTACCGAAGATTTTACCTGATTCACCGATTTTCGCTTTGATTTCCAATGTAAGGGCCTCAAGTTTTTCAGCGATATTCTGAGCTTCAGTTTTAATCTTTTCTGCTTTGTGAGCAGCTTGCTTGATATTCTCAGCAAGAATTTTCTTGTTAGAGCCAGTTGCAAGTACTGCGAAACCCTGAGGGATCAGGTAGTTTCTTCCGTATCCTGGTTTTACAGCTACCAAGTCATTCTTATAGCCAAGACCTTTGATGTCTGTTTTTAGTATGATTTCCATTTGTAATGATCTTTTGTGATTGGACGATACAAGACCGAATTATTTCAACCCATCGGTTACGAATGGCAACAAAGCCAAATGTCTTGCTTTTTTGATGGCCTGAGCCACTTTTCTCTGAAATTTCGCAGAGTTGCCAGTAAGTCTTCTTGGAAGAATTTTACCTTGCTCATTGACAAATTTCAACAAGAAGTTAGGATCCTTGTAGTCAATGTACTTGATGCCGTGCTTTTTGAATCGGCAATACTTTTTTCTGATTTCGCCTCTATTGATTGGCTCGTTAACTAATGTCATTTGGTGGCTTCCTCCTTAGCTTCAACTTTTTTGTTAAACTCTCCTTTTCTTCTTCTTTCGGCATAAACAATAGAATGCTTATCCAAAACAGTAGTCAAGAATCTCATCACTTTCTCTTCTCTTCTAAATTCTACTTCGAATTTGTGGATGAGCGTAGGATCGGCCTTGAATTCAACCATAATGTAGAAACCTGTAGTCTTTTTCTCAATAGCGTAAGCCATCTTCTTTAGACCCCAATTTTCCACATTAATAACGTCTGCCCCCAGTTCTTTTAACAAGTTCACAAACTTGTCGACAGTATCCTTCATCTGAACATCAGATAAAACGGGAGTTAAAATGAATACCGTCTCGTAATTTCTTTGGAACATTTTTTTAATGTGTTTAAGGAATTTAATAAACAGGATGCAAAAGTAGGGAAATCTTACTGAATTCCAAACGGATAGCTAAACCAAAAGTGCGACGGGGTGAAGAAAAATGCTCCCGAAGTACAATTTTATAAGCTGTGCACCTAGGTCAATGACTGAATGTCAGGTGAAATGTGGTAAGTAGTATGTTGTAATCGTCTGCTTGAAGTTTACAATGGCGCAGCTGCAATTCCAAAACGGGCTTATATTTGAAAAGTAAGTCGAGAGCCAAAGGAGTTCATTTTCTCTGATAGATACGGCGCAAAACAATTGTGTTTCCCGAGTAACTCTATATTTTCCAAGATCTTAATAATAAAAATCAGGCTGTCTCAACTTCTGAGACAGCCTGATTTATTATTCGGGTAGGCATATGAGTTAATTTTCATATAGGCAAACTTCGGGATCTTGAGTTGACCTATGAGACAGCCTCTTGATTATTTTACTGTGAAAGTCTTTGAGCCGACTACATAATTGTCCACGTAAATCTTGACCTGATGAGTTCCGGAGACGTAATCCGACCCTTTCTCGTAGAAGAATGTCAACTCCTGTTCTGTATTGTTAAAAATAACATCTTGCTTTACAGTATAGAATTGCTCCGCTCCATCCATCATGAAGGTTCCAGACCCTTTTGCCACATCAAAAATCGGCTGTGCATTTGGCGCTAAAACCTGCACATATATGTTTCTTGGGCCTTTTTCGGCTACTTTATTGTCTGCCAGATTGAAGCTTACTTTTATCCGTTCGATTTGACGGTTTTTAAAGTCTTTAGTAGTTTCTACCCGCTCTTTACCTTTGGAATTTACCGCAGCGATTTCAATGTTTTCTGCTTTCAGCATAGAGGCCACGTTGACTTTGGCTTGAAGATCTTCCTTTTGAATATTCAGCTGAGCTACTTCTTCCTCTATTTCTGCCTGAGTGGTTTTCAGATCTTGATTTTCGGTAAAAAGTTGTTGGTTCATAGCCCTTAGCTCCAAAATCTCTTGATCTTTCTCTACTATCATACCATTGAAGCTCTTTATTTTCTCATTTAAGGCAACTATTTCTGAAGAACTTCTCTGCCTGGATGTGTTTCTTTCTGCTATTAATTGATCACGGGCTTCTTCGAGGGACTTCACGTCGCCACCGAGTTTTTCGATTTCCTGAATCCTCAAGTCAAGCTGATACGTTACAGAGTCCAGCCGCTGGTTTAAATCATTGTTTTCAGTAGAGAGAAGCAGAATTTCTTCTGACTTTTTAGTGCGATCCACATAATCAGTGTAAAGTTTGATTCCACTAATTATCACTAAGAGGACCAAAACAATTATGATAATGTTTTTACCTTGGTCTTTCTTCTCTGGCGCGTTCTTTTCAAATTCAGTATTCATTCAAATAAGGCGTTAAAATGGCTTTTTTAGACAAAAATTATTGGACTGAAAGATATTCTTATGGCAAAACTGGTTGGGATATTGGTTTTGCCTCTCCACCACTTGTGCAATATTTAGACCAAATTAAAAATAAGGAGATTCAGGTCTTGATTCCTGGAGCTGGCTCGGGGTATGAAGCAGCATATGGATGGAAATCTGGTTTCCATAATCTTCAGCTACTGGATCTTTCATATGAGCCTTTGGAGAGGTTTAAATCTTTAAATCCGAGTTTTCCATTAGATCACATTCATCACGAAGATTTTTTTCTGCATACAGGAAAGTATGATTTGATTTTGGAGCAGACTTTTTTTTGTGCGCTTGATCCGGGTCTCAGAGTGGATTATGCGAAGAAAATGAAAGAGCTCCTAAGTCCGGGTGGAAAAATAGCAGGAGTTTGGTTTGATAGAGAATTTGACTTCGAAGGCCCACCTTTCGGAGGAAAGTCGGAGGAGTATAGGTTTCTGTTCGAAAAGTATTTTGAAGTACATACTTTTGCCCCTTGTTATAATTCGATTCCTGAAAGATTGGGTTCGGAAGTGTTTATGATTCTGGAGAATTCAAAAATCTAAGATATACTCTGCTTTTTCTCCCGGGTAATCAAGGAACACAATTCCGCATTCATAAAAATCCAAACTGAGTTTGACATCGGGCTTATTTTTAATCTCCTTCCAGGCCTTTTCCATTCCTCGTGACCAATGAATGTCTCCTATGGCAATTATGGATTTATTGTCTGTCTTAATGAGTATTTGCTCAAAATACTTTAGCGTCCCTTCGTATGTATGTGTGGCATCTATTAATGCAAAATCAATTTTATCCAAGGTTGCAAGTGTGTAGGGCAATGTTTGGCTAAGCTCACCTGCAACCAAGATCAAATTATCAAACCCCTGGACAGGCTGAGCAATTCTAGCGATTTCTTCGGAGCCTTCGAATGTGTAGAGTTTCCCTAAAGTGACTCTGGCAAGATATCTACTGGTAATACCCATGCAGGTTCCCAACTCGAGAACTGTTTCTGCAGGAGTTAAGGAACAGAAAAACTGATAGAGATGGGCAAATTTCCGATTACTTGTGCTGAATTTGGTGATGTCGCTTACACGTCGTTTGGGCGTACTGACACTTTTGGAGCCTGCACCAAAATCTTCCACATCGATTATTTCATCCGAAGAGAGTAGATGCTTTCTAAATGCCTCGATGTCTAAATCTTCTTCTTTTCTAGCTTTAATAAAACTAAAGAGATCTTGATAAGTATTGAATAAAAGTGGAGACTGAAGTGAGTATTTGTCCTCTCTCTTAAGCCAGTAAGTCAGAAAAGATAGAAGTGGGTAAACTTTGTTTAGCAAATCAATTATGGAAGTAACTAGCTATCATCTGAAATTCGGGAATTATCACCTCGAATTTACTTCCATTAAACAATTTTTCCATAAAAAAAACGCCATTCATTTTTCCCAATCCGGATTTTAAATTGCATCCAGATACGTAGCTATGCGATTCTCCAGGTTCCAAAATTGGTTGTTGGCCAACTACACCGTCACCTTCCACTATTTTTCTAACTTCTGCTGCATCAGAAATCTCCCATCTTCTGCGCAATAGCTGCACAGTTTGGTTGCTTCTGTTTTCAATAGTTACCTTGTAGGTAAATACGAAATGGTGCTGATGAGGACTAGAGAATTCTGATTGGTAGGTGACTTCAACACATACTTGAATCCCAGATGTAACTTTTGTTACCATACATTATATATTGTTACCATGCATAAAACAACCTTCAATCCAGCAAATATACAATTTGTAGTTTGGATAATAATAATTACTAATGAAAGTTAAAATCGAACCAAGCTGGAGAAGTGCTTTAGATCAATTTTTTGACCAAAAGTTTTTTAAAGACTTAATTACTTTTTTGGTACACGAGTATACGTCTAAAAATGTTTACCCATCCGGAAATGAAATTTTCAATGCGTTCAATCATAGTCCTCTTGACACTGTCAAAGTGGTTATTCTTGGTCAGGATCCCTACCACGGTCCTGGTCAAGCTCACGGTTTATCATTTTCAGTGAAGCCTGGAGTGCCTTTTCCACCTAGTCTTCTGAATATTTTTAAAGAGATAGAATCTGACTTAGGTAAACCTTTGCCCAATAATGGCAATCTAATTCGCTGGGCAGATCAAGGTGTATTTTTATTGAATGCGACACTGACAGTTCGAGCTCATGAAGCTGGTTCTCATCAGAAAAAAGGCTGGGAGGAATTTACCGATGAGGTGATTCGTACGATCAGCGATTCCCGTGAAAATGTTGTGTTTTTACTTTGGGGAGCTTACGCTCAAAAGAAGGCCGCATTAATAGATGATAGCAAACACTTGATCTTGAAAGCTCCGCATCCTAGCCCACTTTCTTCCTATCGCGGTTTTTTTGGATGCAGACACTTTTCAAAAGCGAATGAATACCTTTTGGCAAAAGGCAAAAAGCCGATTGACTGGTAAAGGAATATATGAGTCCATTTGTTGAGTCCCAGTGATCAGTCACAGTTGCAGTCCCAAATTCTCGCAAGTCTTCAGACTAGTGACTGAAATTAATGCAGTATTCAGTCTGCCTTTCAGCCTAAAATTATCGTTCGACTTTCTACCCAGCTACAGCCGGTCGCCTAAGGTAGTGATCTAGAACTGACTCGTCCTAAACCTTAGTTACTGAGCCAGCCGAACTCTGATTAGTGAGTGTGTCTGTCTTTGGACTGGCCTGCCTCGTGTAGGTGTGGTTTTTCGAGCTAACGTGTCCGCTGTGGATTAAAAAAAATAAAGCCCTGATCTCTCAGGGCTTTAAGCTTAATTTATTCCGCTAAATATTCTACTCCAACGGATCTTGCTGAACATCGATTCATGTTTGTCGAGTGAAAGCCAAAGGAACCAAGCTTTTCCTACGATATGATCCTCTGGGACAAAGCCCCAATAGCGGGAATCCAGTGAATCATGACGATTGTCACCCATCATGAAATAATAGTTTTGCTTGAAAGTATAGCTATCAACTTTTTGACCATCGATGAATAGCTGGCCCTCTTTTACTTCTACATTCTCTAGGCCCTCATATTTTTCGATGGTGAAACTGTATTTCATTACATTTTCATTGGTCATCTCTATCGTCCAGCCCTCTGCAGGAATCTTAAGTGGACCGTAGTTGTCGCGGTTCCAGCCCAAGGTCATTCCATCAGGGAAAATCCCAAGTTCGCCCCCGCTTTTTTGAATTCGCTTTGTTGCCGAAGTTACCACTGGCGATGATTTTAATCTATTGATGACTTCATCCGTTGCAAAAACCAAGTATCCTGAGCCATCGCTAAAAGTTAAATGGCTTTCAGGATTGATGTCATAATCGTTGAAGAAATCTTCTGTAAGGGGTCGGTTAGTAATCACATCGTATGAATACTGCATTTCCTCTGGTTTAGCAGCAAGTTCGTTATTCACATATGCATCACCGGCTCGTACTTCGATCACATCTCCCGAAATGCCCACTGCTCGTTTGATATAATTGGTTTTCAGATCAGTTGGGTATTGGAATTCAACAGGATAATTAAATACCACCACATCATTTCTCTCTACATCTGAGAAACCAGGCAATCGGTAATATGGAAGTTGGATGGCATCTGAATAAGATGCGATTTCTGTACCCCATACTTTCTGATGAGTAAGTGGTACTTGTAATGGTGTCATTGGAAACCTTGTGCCGTAATGCATTTTACTTACGAAAAGGAAATCTCCCACCAAAAGTGATTTTTCCATCGAAGCTGTGGGAATTGTGAATGGTTCTAGAAGTAGCCATCTGATCAAACTGGCTGCTACTACTGCAAAAATCAAGGCATCACCCCATTCTCTGGCGACTGATTTTTTTTTAGTTGACTTACTCATGATTTGTTTTTAAGTTCAGAAAGATAGAAAATCATCCATGGAAAGCACGCCTTTCTTTCCTTGAATCCACTCAGCCACCAAAATTGCGCCAAGCGCAAATCCCTGTCTGCTGTGTGCGGTGTGAGTGAGTTCAATATCGTCGATTTCAGACGAGTAGCGGATAATATGCGTTCCCGGAGCAGGATCTTTACGTTTGGAAGTGATAGGAAGTAAGTGTTCATTTTCGCTCGCATCTTCGGACAGATTCCATTCTTTCAATCCCTTTATGTTTTTGATGATGCCTTCGGCCAAAGTGATGGCTGTTCCAGACGGCGCGTCTTTTTTGGCAGTATGATGAATCTCTACCACTGAGCTTTTGTACCCGGTAGTTTCATTCATCAATTTTGCTAAGAATTCATTGACTTTGAAAAAGATGTTGACACCGATGCTGTAGTTTGAAGCATAGAAAAATGCCCCATCGCTGGCAAGAGCAAGCTGTTCGATTTCTGGTTTTTGATCAAGCCAGCCAGTAGTGCCAGATATAACAGGAATTCCCCGGTCAATAGCCCATTTGATATTTTCCACTGCTGCTTCAGGTTGGCTGAATTCGATCGCTACATCAATAGTACCAGGATCCAATGAAGTCAAATCATCGCGATTATCGATGTTGATTTTTCCAGCAATGCTATGTCCACGGGATTCAGACAACTGACCTATCAGTTGCCCCATTTTACCGTAGCCTAGAAGTAAAATATTCATGTTTAAAAATTGAGTTTTACAGAAAGTCCCACTGATTTATTATTAGAGGAAAAACTTTCATAGTGAGGTTCAAATCTCAATGAGATATCATCAGAAACATCAAAGCCTGAAAGGTGTGCATCCACGTTCGCATCAATTATGTTTAATGCATATATGCCGACCAAAAGCAAATAGCAAAGATCACGGCTTTTTCTCCAATAGTTCACATTCCGCACTAATCCATCACGGTTTAGGCTAGGGAAATCTCTTGGCAGGTCATCGTCAAAATCAGCTAGCGCCTGTTTGAAAATTTGGTAGCGCCGATTGTTGAAATTTATGAAGTAAACATCTGTAATGATGCCGCCATAAATAATAGGTACTTTCCATGATCTACCATTATACACTTGTCCTGCTCCAGGCAAAATAGCCGAGAGTATGGTCGCCTTTTTCGGATTCTTTGGAAGTAAGGAATAGTCAGGTTTAGATTTTGGAACCTTTGGTGTTTTTATTATTAGTGTATCTGCTTCTTGAGCAATAGACACCGTACTCAGACTGAAACAGAAAAGCAAAAGACCCACTAAAATCAGTGGGGCTCTGTTGTGGAATATGCTATGGGAAACTGGCAGCTTCAAGGCTAGATGATTTCCAGAATTTCTAGAATCCGATTCAAATCAGAGGCTGAGTTAAAAGGGATTTTTATTTCCCCTTTATTTTTCGGATTTGACTTCAGTGCTACTTTGGTACCGAAATGAGAGGCAAGTCGCTGCTGAAGCTTATTTATCTCGTATTTTCTAACAGGATCAAGTACCGGAGCTGCAGGTTTCTCTGGTTTTCCTTCGTTCAAAGCCTTTACCAAAGCTTCTACTTTTCGCACACTAAGTTCTTCCTCTACTGTTTTTTTGAAAATAGCAAGTTGGATATCCACGTTTTCAATATTGATCAAAGCACGTGCATGTCCCATAGACAGTTGCTGATCACGGATGGCACCTTGGATAGTAGGGGGGAGCTTCAGAAGTCTAAGGTAATTGTTTACAGTAGTTCTGTTTTTTCCCACCCGATCTCCTAATTCTTCCTGCTTCAAGTTACATTCTGCAAGTAGCCGTTGATAGGACTGAGCAATTTCCAGGGCATTTAGGTTTTCACGCTGAATGTTCTCTATAAGCGCCATTTCCAGCATTTGCTGATCGTTTGCAGTTCTAACGTAAGCGGGGATTTGAGTCAATCCCACAATTTTCGATGCCTGATATCTACGCTCTCCAGAGATTAACTGATATTCATTCGTGTCAAGTTTTCTTACCGTGATAGGCTGGATTATACCTTGAGCCTTGATGGATTCTGCAAGTTCAGCCAGTGCATCCTTGTTGAAGTGTACTCTTGGCTGGAAAGGATTGACCTGAATTTGATCAAGAGGGATTTCGAAAATCCCAGTTTTAACTACCTCAGGTAAAATCCCCTCAGCTTTGTGCTTGGCTGGGCTATCTTCTAGCAAGGCTCCAAGACCTCTTCCCAAGACACTTTTTTTACGATTCGGTTTTTGGTCTGACATAGTTATTTACTCACTTTTTGCAGGTCATTTTTCTGTGCTATTTCACCGGCTAGGTTCAAATAGGCAACTGCACCTTTTCCATCTGCATCAAAGGAAATAGCCGGTAAACCAAAGCTAGGTGCTTCACTGAGTCTTACATTGCGAGGAATGATGGTTTCGAAAACCATATTTTTGAAATGTAATCTTACTTCTTCCACCACCTGATTAGAAAGGCGAAGCCTAACGTCGTACATGGTTAATAAGATACCTTCGATTTCCAAATCAGGGTTTAGTCTGGTTTGAATTATTTTTATAGTATTCAATAATTTACCCAAGCCTTCCAATGCAAAATACTCGCACTGAACAGGGATAATTACGGAATTGGCTGCGGTAAGGGCATTGATAGTAATCAGTCCCAAGGAAGGAGAACAATCAATGATGATGAAATCATACAAATCTTTCAGCTCATGAATAACTTCTTTCATTTTCTCTTCCCGATTGTCCAAGTTGATCATCTCCACCTCAGCACCGACTAGGTCAATATGCGATGGCACCAAATCTAGATACTCAAGATCTGTTTTATGAATGATCTCTTTGACATCAACTCCATCTACCATACACTCATAAATGCTGCTGTTGATGGATTTGGGATCATGACCCAGCCCGGAGGTTGTATTGGCCTGTGGATCAGCGTCAATCACCAGGGTCTTAAATTCCAGGACAGCTAAACTAGCCGCCAAGTTCATCGCTGTGGTAGTTTTGCCTACTCCGCCTTTCTGATTGGCAATGGCAATGATTTTTCCCATGGTGTTAATTGAAGAGTAATTTAATCTCAATATTAAGCAAAATGAATTCTTTTCTGGCTGGTTCGCCTGCTTTTTTTAGCTTTTGTAAAACAACCTATAAATTGGATTTTGACTAAAGCCAGGATTGATAATTTAAATTAAGTATTTGAAATTCAACCTCTTGAATTATATTGTGCTTCTCTAAAAGGCCATTAGCTCGGCTGTTTTTTATTGAGGGGTGAATTGTTAAGGCTAGTTAAGACAAGCGAATGGTTTTGGGGCAAATTACAGTATGCTTATAAATCAGCTGTGAAAAAAAAAGTATCTAAATGGAGGTTCAATTATTTACCCGAAGCGCTAGCAGTAATGTACGATTCAGTAATTTTGACTTTAAGACATTTTGATGAAAATAGAGAATATTCTAGCTTTTGGCTTGATGACCACGATCTGGAAAAGCGTATCTCACACAAATAAAAATACCCTCCAAACTTATAGGAGGGTATTGTAAAGATTACTTTTTAAGATTTTCGATTGAGAGTAATTAAGAGCTTCGATCTCCATCCTGAAATACTCGGGCGTTTTCGTTTTTCAGCAGATTAGGTCCGCCCTTTGAATCATCAAGAACTATAATTGCTCGTTTCAGATTTTTTATTTTTCCGCCTTCCATTGTTCCTGAATAGATCACTCCCAACACAACTGAATTGGATCCCACAACTGTGGTGCTCTTTCCATAAACGGAAAAATCATTTCCAGAACCTGCAATTACTGCTGAATTGCTTGAGTCCTGTTCACCAGATGCGCTTCCTGTAAAGCTGATACTGAAGTTCGAAGAGTTTTGATTGGTAAAATTAATGGTGTAATTCACAAAAGGAGAATTGGATGGGGCATCGTTTGGGATATTAGACCTTAATAATAGATTTGGGCTCATCAGATAGGTGCCTGAAATGTCTGGTGGTGTATCTCCAGTATATGTTTCCATTCCAAGGCCGCGGACGATCTGTAAGTACTGCTCAGGTACAACATTGTTGATTTTGACTTGGACTACATTTGGGTCATCATCGTCATCTTTACAAGATGTAAAGGCGAGCGACACGACTAAAATGAGGAGAGTTGAAAAGTTCCGTTTCATAATTGATTTTGGTTAAATGTATTACTTACCATCGAATCAATCAGAAAAGGTCATCAAAAGGGGCCGTGCAGGTTTGATTTAATTTGTAAAGCTCTTGCAGTTTTCATGGCTTTGCGTAGTTTTTGGACAGAAGATGATAATTCCAAACCAACAAATTTTGCCAGTTTATCAGGCCCCTTTACAATGATTGACTTCTCCTCTTTCAATTTCACAAAGAGTATGATGTCTCACCTGAGCCTACACCTCAATCTCAAACTTTCTTGAAAACAGGAGAGGTAATACATCAGTGGAATCTTTTAAGGGAAAAATATAAGCATTGGCAATTCAAGTAAGAACAATGACGAATGTGAAATTCTTTCTATTGAGATCGTCCAAAATCTATGCATAATATAGCTAGCTTCCCATATATTCGGCCTGATCCAGTCAGCAAAAACATATGGAAGAAAGATCTGTCCTTCTACATACTTTTTTGATTTTACTATGGAATTGAAAGCAATAACGGATGAAGAGTTTGATGCACTTTATCCCATAAAAATGAAAGCATTGTCCGGCACCCATTGGACTCCGGTGGATGTGGCAAAAAATGCGATTGCTTTTTTAAGTGAAGTTGAAGGTAAATCAGTGTTGGATTTGGGCTCAGGAGCGGGTAAATTTTGCCTAATCGCAGCTGCAAATTCTGGAGCTAAAATAACTGGAGTAGAGCAAAGGGAGAACCTCGTTCGTCTTTCCAGAAAATTAGCTTCAAAAGCTAGACTTCACAACCTTGACTTCATTTGTGACGATTTAAAAAACCTTGATTTTGGAAGGTTTGATTCCTTTTATTTTTTCAATGCCTTTGAAGAAAACATCAATCTCAAAGATAAGTTGGACAAGGATAATAGCATCAATCTGGAGCAATTCCATACTTACATCAGGCTAATCCGTGAGAAGTTTGAAGAATTGCCGAAGTGGACAAGAATAGTAACCTATTGCGGTGATGCCGCTGAGATACCGGAAAGCTACCTAATGATCAAGTCCAACAATAAAGGGAAGTTGAGATTTTGGGAGAAAGGCAGGTGAACTAAAACAATCCAAGAACAAATGCCTCAGGTAGTTTTGATTGACGCACAGGGGAATGATAATCCGGTGAACTTCTAAACTTATCACGCTTAGCAAAATGGGAATGAAGCGCCTTTAAGAACAAGGATTTTTTTCTACATAATGAGAATCTTTTTCCTAATGATTTCACGAATTTTTATAGATCTCTGATGCAGTTTTTCTGCCTGAGTGCCCAGGCGGTAGAAAGGCGGTGCTATAAATTCTTTGGCTGAGGATTTGGCTTATACTTGACAGAAAGGGTGCTTTCTACCATGTATCCCTTAATCTCTTAAGAACTGATTATACAAGGGCAGTCGATTTTAGGTAGAAACATCTCTTATCTATTTTCAAATAACATATAACCACACAAACCACACATTATGAATTCTAATAACAATGGGGCTGCAGAAATCCTAAACGATTTGGTGCAAATCAACAATGACCGAATTGAGGGGTATGAAAAAGCGATCGAAAATTTGAAAGAAGGAAACCAAGATTTAAAAACATTATTTGTTTCTATGATTGGTGAAAGTCAGAAATGTAAGATGGCACTTTCTAATGAACTAAACGTTCTCAAAACTGATACTGACCAAGGTACAACGGCCAGCGGAAAGCTATACAGAGCTTGGATGGACGTAAAGGCAGTATTCACTGGGCATGATCGTAAAAGTGTTCTTGAAAACTGTGAGGACGGAGAAGATGCTGCACAGAAGGCCTATAAAGATGCCGCAAATGATGATGATCTGCCTGCACACTTGAAACAATTGGTTCTTGAGCAAAAGGCTACCCTGAGACAGTCACATGATAAAGTTAAGCAGCTGAGAGATCAGCAAGTATAGTTGCAAAAAGCCTAAATATTTAATGTGTATGTACGCTTTTCTGCCAGTAAGCGAATTCTCTTTGGTCAAGGGGTTGAAAGATCGATGACCGTAGACTGGAGTAAACCAGAATTCTAGGTATCTGTGAATTTTTGATCCTATAAATTTTCCACTGGCAAGATTCCGTATAATCAGAATATTTAATATGAGTATCCGCAATCCTGCACGTTGCCAAATTTAATACTGATTTGCTTCCTAAAATCCCCCTTACCCCCTTTAAGAAAGGGGGAATTTGATCCGATTTAGAATCAAGATTTTGCTTTTTTCCGGAACGTGCAACAAAGCGAACACTCATTATATTTAATTTCAGAATCAAAAAAAATCCCTGCTTTTTGCAGGGATTTTTTTTGTCTTAGAGTAGTTGAAATGTAACCTGTTTTTCGATAAGATCCAGGATGTGACTACCAGAAAGATTGTTAGTAAGTAGAGTTGAAATAAGGTGAATGCTTTAAGATTAAGATAAAAGCTCGATAATCTCCATATTACGTTGCATGCCTGCATGGTCAACCGCCATTAGACCTTTAGCATCCATTATCATTTTGTCTGCTCCTGAGTCCAGTAGGAGCTTCACTATATCACTTTTTCCAAACATACTTGCAAACATCAATGCGGTGCCACCGTTTCCATGAGTTGCGTTGAGATCAGCACCGTTTTTCATCAGTAGTTTAGCTATTTCTGTATAGCCTTTAAAACAGACCCCCATTAAGGCTGTGTTGCCACCATGGTCACTTGCATTCACATCAGCACCTGCTTTTAGCAACATTTCAGCAGCTTTGAGCTGGTTATTATAGGATGCAATTATCAGTGGATCGAAACCTTTCTCATCTTTGAAATTTACATCCGCCCCTTGGTCTAAAAGCTGAGCAATCATTTCCGTATCGCCCAACCTAGCTGCGTCGATAAGTTCTTTCATAACGTGTTTCGTAAAATAGGGGAACTGTAGCAGTTCCCCTGATTTATCATTTAAGCTGGAATTTTACCTTGTTTCTCACGTTCAAAGAATCTATGGTTGCCAATTGCCGTAATAAATTTTTCAGAGATGTTTTTATCTGAATCACTACCCAATACAAGCCCCATATCTTCTAAGTTCTCAGGATTCTTTTTCAGGTAGTTATTGACATAGCTAATTTCTATCAACTCCTTACCCTTACCAGCTGTTGCGATTGCTTTGCAGTGCAAATATGCTTCATCAATAAAATGGATAGCTTTCGGAGTTTGCTTAAGAGTTTCTATACTCTTGTCACCTGAAGGGATATAAATAGCATCCACTAATACTGAGGAGAAAGTCAAAAAACTATGATCCACCTTAATATTTTTACCTTCACTGTCTTTCACAAATTCAGACTTGGGAGCGATTATCTTTACCATTGCACCTTGAGCTTCTAAAGCAGCTTTCATTGTTGAAACTGAGTTTCCATCAACTCCGTCAGCAGTCAAAAATGCAATCTGACGGGTTGCTATATTACCCTTGATCGTATTGGCCATGCTTAATGCAGGAGAACTTTTCAGCTCTGGATTTACCTTAGTAGGCTGATAATCCTCTGGATTGGCATCGGCACCAAACTGATGATTGATCGGATGTTCCGGCTCTTTCACTTCTAATCCCAAACCGTCGGCTACCTTCTTTGCCAGTCCACCATCAATCTGAGTGAGCAATCCTACCGTACGCTGGCGAATTTCAGTAATATTCACCTTACCCAGTTCGAAACAAAAAGCATCCACGACGTGAGTTTGCTCAGGTTCTGATAGACTGTTGTAGAATAGTGCAGGCTGACTGAAGAAATCCATGAAGCTTTTACTTCTCGCTCTTACTTTGTTTGCATCTATTCTTTCTTGGTACGTTGCAAAACCTCCATCACTTACTTTAGTTTGCTCAGGATAGCCATCAGACATGGAATTTGGATGATAACTTGTCTTGCCTTTATTGATTTCCATTCGAGCAATCCCATCTCGTTGGTTATTGTGCATCGGCGCTATTGGTCTGTTTATAGGGATTTCATGAAAATTAGGCCCACCCAGACGGCTTAGTTGTGTATCTGTATAGGAGAACAACCTTCCTTGCAATAAAGGATCATTGGTAAAGTCAATACCAGGCACTAGATGTCCAGGGTGAAAAGCAACTTGTTCTGTCTCTGCGAAAAAGTTTTCGGGATTTCGATTCAAGGTCATTTTACCTATTAGCTTCACCGGTACGATTTCTTCTGGAATTAACTTGGTCGGATCCAGCAAATCGAAGTCAAATTTGTGCTCATCTTCTTCTGGAACAATCTGTACCCCAAGCTCCCATTCCGGGAAAGCACCGCTATCTATAGCTTCGTGCAGATCGCGTCTGTGAAAATCCGGATCTTGGCCGTTTATTTTCAAAGCTTCGTCCCAAACTACTGAGTGTATACCAAGAAGTGGTTTCCAATGGAATTTTACGAAATGAGACTTTCCTTCCTCGTTTATCAAACGGAATGTATGGATTCCAAAACCTTCCATCATTCGTAAACTCCGAGGAATTGCCCGATCACTCATCAACCACATTATATTATGCATGGTCTCTGGAGAAAGGGAAACGAAGTCCCAAAAGGTATTGTGGGCAGAAGCTGCCTGGGGAATTTCATTGTGAGGCTCAGGCTTTACAGCATGTATTAGGTCTGGGAATTTGATTGCATCCTGAATAAAAAATACAGGCATATTATTTCCTACCAGATCGTAGTTGCCTTCCTCTGTATAGAATTTTACTGCAAAGCCTCTAACATCGCGGGGAACATCTGCTGAACCACGAAAGCCTGCAACTGTAGAGAAGCGAGTGAATAGGGGAGTCTCGCGCGAAGGATCAGTAAGGAATTTGGCTTTTGTGTATTTTTTCAATGAGTCATCATATACTTTAAATACCCCATGAGCTCCTGAACCTCTGGCATGTACTATTCTTTCGGGAATTCGTTCATGGTCGAAATGAGTGATTTTCTCTCTCAAAATGAAATCTTCCAACAAGGTAGCTCCCCGGTCTCCAGCTTTTAGGGAGTTGTTATCATCGTTTATTTTTAATCCTTGATTAGTGGTCATTGCCTGACCACTTCCGTCCTCCATGTTTACTTTGAGATCATCTTGCTTAGGATTGCCATTTTCTGAATTATGTTTTTTGGTCATCGGTGTGGGATTTAGTTTACGTTTTGAAGATAATCCTCTAAAAATATTCCAATTTCCAGAAGCTCGTGGTGATCCAGAACGGTTAGTTGATATACAGCCTTTACACTTAGGTGATTGATCTATTTTTGATGTTTTACTTCTCAGATTCTAAAAATAATTTTGCAACACCTTAACTGTGAATGACTGAAAGAGGGGAAATTTCTAATTTTTGGGGTGTATGTTACTCATTCTAATCGAAATGTTTGAATTCATTTTATAGAAAAATCAGTAAATAAGGATCACTCAAATTATTTTTGTTGAGAGAGCTGGAGGTGCTTTAAAATATTGTTTTAGGTTAAAAAAGTGGGTTTAGTTTTTTAAATGGCACATTGAATTACCACGGAAAGAAAGAATTCAAAGCTTAGTTATTGATGAATGTTGAGCTGAAAGTTTGAATGGCTATCCATTTGCAAATAGTTCAGGAGTTAAGGATTTTGCTCAAAATCAAACTAACCAACTTGAATTATGAATTACTCTGGTGTTCTATCTCCTATTGGCCATACGCCGGTAGCTAAATTTGAAAAGCTTATTCCAGTAGATCCACTGCTGCTTGAAAGAGATGCTATTTTAGCCTGGGGATACACAAGAGCAATAGTGTCTTTTAAGGAAAAGAGTCTGCCTACTCTTCCCTCAGAATCCAGGATTGCGTTTTTTATCAGTGATCGTGGAGAGCGTTATTTGGATGCTGTTTATTCAGATGAAGGGATGAAAAGCACGATCAATCCTCCCCAACAACATTCAGAAATGCTATAGAAATGTTTGTCTGGAATAAAAATCATATCGCCAAACCAGCTAAAGTAGATCTCCCGATCCTACGGTCTGAGGATTATTCCTTGATAGTCCCTACAGGATTTTCAGTGGCTATTATAGGTACAGGTCCTAAAGGACTTTATAGTCTTGCAGCACTTCAACATAAACTTTCTCAGGAAAAATCAGCCATACCGATAGAAGTTCATCTTTTCAATTCACATCCTTATATTGCTTCGGGTCCAAATTATAGTCCGGACCAGCCTGATTTTCTTTTGATTAACTATCCTGTCGAAAATATCAATGCATGGAAGGAAGAGGAAATGGGCACTGAGGATAAGCTTTCCTTCATAGATTGGATTGCAAATCGGAACCTTACTGAACGTGCGGTACAACTTGGAGATTTTGCATCGAGAGCTTTGGTGGGTTTGTATTTGCAGGATGTATTAAGCACACTTATAAAGAATATGCCCACTAATGTGACAGTGCTAGCTTTCCATGCAGAGGTCACCTCTTGTCATCTAATCAAATCAGGCAAAGCACTTCTCCAGCTTGACCATAAATTTACTAATGAGGCACTCAACTATGATAGTATAATGATTTCGACTGGACATTCTTTTCAGCCAATTCCCCTGATTCCTTTTGATACATCTGATAGGTTGATCAAATCTATTTATCCAGTTGAAAAGAAATTGAACAGAATAACCAATACCGATTCTGTTGCAGTAGCAGGATTGGGATTGACATTCGTTGATGCCATATTGGCGCTGACCGAAGGGAAGGGTGGAAGATTTGAGATTGAAGGCGAAGAAATAATTTATCATTCCAGTGGAAATGAACCGAAAGAAATTTTTGCGTTTTCCAGATCTGGGTTACCCATGATTCCCCGTAGCGGAAAGATTCCTAAAAATTCGCGTTCAAAGTTTTTAAATAAAAAATCTTTGAACGCATTGAAAGACAGTTGGGGATCCATTGATTTTGAAAGAGATTTACTTCCATTGATTAAGTCTGAAATGGAAGATGTTTGGTATTCGTCGGTTATCAATAGAGCAGAAGTAGATGTGGACTGGTTCAAACTGTTTAAATTTTCCACTCTATTTGCTCCTTTTCAGGATCAGGTTTTTCAAGATAGTTCAGTGTACCATTATGCAGTCACGAAGCTATTGGAATATTACATCGATGAATTAAGTTACCCGCCTGAAAACAGTCCTCTCCAGCAAATATCAGCTGTGTGGAGAAATGCACTGGAAATAGTAACTGAATGCTACAATTTTGGAGGATTTGAGGCGAGCTCTATGCAGGATTTCCAAAGTAATTATTTGGGACGTTTTAATCAGATAAGCTATGGCCCACCTCTTATATCAATGAAAAAAATACACTGCTTAATGGAGATGGGATTACTAAAGCTGACACTAGGTAAAGCCCCACATTTTAGAAAGTTTGAAGAAGGATCATATTGGATATTCTCACCCGAATCCGGACATTCTATCAAGGCTGACTATCTGGTTCAGGCAACTATTCCCAAAAGTAATTTTCCTGAAAGAAATAGTCCGCTTTTTCAAAGTTTGTTACAAAACGGATTGGCAAGGCCTTTTGTAAAAGATTCTATCCAATTCAAATGGCCTGAAATAAATCAGGCAGGTAATCTTGTTTCAAAACATGGTTCGGTAGTTTCGCAAATCACCTTGTATGGAACACCGACAGAGGGAATGACTCTGGATAATGATACTTTGTCTCGGACGAGAAATGATTTTGCAAATACTTGGGCAAATAATGTAGCAGAAGAATTGTTGAAAATTAAACTTAGTATTTCTCATGGTAATCATAAATCTAGATTTAGCTCTACCTCCATTGACCCCAATTACCAATCCATGGGTTCTAAACTTGCTTAGTCGAAAAGGGCAATTGAAAAATCTAGGGACTGACTATGGTTCGGCTATCAATATCCATAACAAGGCACATTTCATCGAAATCGGAATATTGAAGCTTTATAATAAGTAGGAGAACCCCGAAGAAGGCCGTAAATCAAAATTCGTTGTGTCTTAGATTTTCGATCGTTCCTATTGACCTCGAAAAGCTCGGCCTCCGGAGTTTTCTTTTATTCATAATTTGCTCCGGAGACCAAGCTTACCGAGGTGATTATGAAATTAGATTTGGATAGGGGCAGAATTCCGTAGACTCATATTAGTCAATTTCTGAATTATTTTTTCTGAAGCCACTTCACAGAAATCCAACCCAGAGTAATCTGGGTTCATTCCTGAAATAATCGGAACAGCCATTATAAACAACCTTGTACTCGCAACTCCATTCTGATTTTCTGGCTGAAAATGGTCGTTGATACAAATTCCGGGCAACTGAAGCATAAAATCTCCAGAAGCTTCTTGGATAACTTCCTTGTTTCCTGCCTCGATTTCTTTCTTTGCATTTTCTGTATCAGCAAAACGAAGATATGCGGGACAGAGCGTGTCCTTATTTATTAAGCCCTTAAATGGTAGTTGATTGAAAAAGAATGGTTTTTGGCCCAAAGCATCGATATATATTTTATAGTGCTTCTGGATTTTCTCCTTCTCCTCATTTTGGTAGGTGTAGGTACCACCTCCAATGGGTGACGGTTCTATTGAACTATCTTTATCTACATTGACCAAATCAAGCAAACCTTCCTTGTGCAGAGCTAAGATTTCTCTTGCCGAACTCTGGGGTACAAATGCAATAATTATGGCAATCAGCGGATTCAGGGTTTTTTTAAATCGAAGCATGTCTTCTGCAGAGAAATGCTTAACCGCGTAATTAATCACATAGCTCAGTTCCGTTAATGTTTCTTTCCATACGATTGGATCATGTTCCTCTATAGATCGTTCTGCCTCATCAAATTCTGCTTTGAACAATTCGAAAGCATCTTTATGTAGGCGCTTTTCCATCATGAAGTCTATGAATTGTTCTATGGATTTCCCTTCAGTAGCATTGTAAAGCGTAGGTTGCTTTTTCGACAGCACCTTTCTGAAATTTATGTCAAATAGATAATCAAGTGGAATAAAGCCATTATTTCTATCCATAATGTCTTTCATTTCCATTTCTGACAAAAGGTCTGAAGGATCCGGTTGGCTTTCTTCCAAATGAAACCTCAGTGATGGGAGCAATCCTCCCAATGAGTGCATAATAATTTTAAAGCCTTTACTTCTCTCTTTTAAAAAATACCTATACGTTCCATCCAAATTAGTTGAAAAACTTCCATTCGCTCGGGCTAATGTCCGAACTGCATCTACGGCTGTAAGTGAAGCCCCACGAATAGCCACTTCATGATTGATTTCTAGAGCTAATTTTTCAGGTGGATATGGAGAATCAAACCAGCCAGCTAATTTCTCTTCTTTATCTCTGGGAAAAGAATGCCCAGTACAGATTACTACTTTTTCAAAATTAAATTTCTCGCCAGAAGAGATCACTACCTCTACTTTATCTTTGGGCTCAATATCTATTACATCGATCACCCGAGTTTTCAAATGTATTTCAGTTTGAATGCCTAATTTTCTTGCTTCTTCTAAAAGTAACTCGAACTGCCCAGCTAGGTATTCTCCAAATAAAAGTCTGGGTAACACCTTATATTCATTAAGCTTAACCTGTTCCATATCAAATTCTTGAAGAATTCCTGTCGAAGCATCTGAAATCCACTCTTTCACGTGAGTTTTGATTTCAGGTATTTCATTATCTGAAACGTTGGTAATATGTTCCTTAGAAGCCCCGTATTTACTGTATGGCATACCAGCCCCCAGTTTATCGTGTTGCTCGAAAATATGAATCTTATACTCGGTTAGCTCTGCTTCCACTATCCTTTTGAAAATGAAAAGTGAAGCGGGTCCGCCACCTATTAAAGCAATTGTTTGCATCTATATAAAATTGAATGGTCGTATAAACAGAAATTTTGGGTGATTAGTAATTCTAAATATCTTCAATCGTGCCAGTAAAGAAATAAAAATATTTATAGAGAGCCTTGGATTGAAATTTATAAAAAGCGATTGATTGAAAGCATATGAAATTCATTTTAAAGACTTCGCCAGGCCTATTGAATTGCACGAAAATGGCGAGGAAATAAAACTTTAAGGCAATGCTGAAGGATTTAATTAGTCAGATTATAGCCGTTGATAAAAAAATAAAGCGGATAGGAAGTCCCTATCCGCTTTTATTATTATTATTCCGCCGCAGCCTCCTCATTAATTTCAGATTCAGCCAATTTAGTTAAAGAGACATCTGTTTTTTTCTCTTCTTCTAAAGTTTTAGATAAAAGGTCAGCAATATCGCCCATTCCCATTTTTTTCGCGAAGGCCACCAAGGTTCCATAAGATGCTATTTCATAATGCTCAACCTTCTGACTTGCGATAATGATCCCGGCATCTCTTACCATAGTCTCCGCTTCAGTGTCCTCCAGTATGCTTTCTGCTTCTTTTACTAGGCCGTCCATGGCTTCACATTTTTTAGCTTGAGCTTTCATTCCAAGGATTTCGAAAACATCTTCGATCCGTTTTATTTGCTCTTTTGTTTCTTCAAGATGTTTATCAATAGCATCTGCTAGCTTTTTTGAAGTAGCTCCTTTGCTCATTTTAGGAAGGGCTTTCACCAAATGTTTTTCTGCCCAATATATATCTTTGAGCTCATCGATAAATAATTCTTTAAATTTTGAGTCTTTCGACTTTGATTGAGTTGCCATAAAAATTGGATTTTTAGGTTAAATTGATTTTAGATACTAATCCTACCAATCAATTTTAAAGCCCACACCTACTTTTCAACAAAACACATCTCAATACGCGTAAAATAGAATAATCTGGGCAAATAAGACTTAGACCAGAAATAAACCTATCATCAAAATGCTGAGGTTATTCTACTAGATGAGAAGAAAATTCCCAATGAAATTTTGACTAAAATTTTTCAAATATTCTATTTTCAAATTAAGCATAAATTAGGAATCAACTAGGTTAGGAATGATATGTGGAGCTACCAATATCAAATATCACTTTAATAAACTGAAAAATGGAAAACATCTTTTTCTCTGGATGGGAGGGCACGGTCAGAACGATTATACTTACCGTACTGGGATATGTCGCTATTGTTATCATTCTGAGGATCTCTGGCAAAAGAACCTTATCGAAAATGAATGCATTTGACTTCGTGGTCACAGTTGCGCTCGGATCTTGCCTTGCGTCAATTTCCCTTAATAAAAATATCAGCTTGTTGGACGGAGTTCTATCTTTCTCGCTATTTATATTTATGCAGTTTCTCCTTACCTACTTATCGGTTAAGGTTGAAGGTTTTCGAACTTTCATTACTAGCAAACCAACTATAGTATTCTATGGAGGAAGGTTTCTTCATAAGGAAATGAAAAAAGAGCGGCTATCAAAAGAAGAAATTCTTAATGCAGGTAGGCTTCAAGGTTTTTCAAATTTAGATGATGTCTATGTGATCATATTAGAGACTACAGGTGATCTATCGATAATAGAGAAAAAACCCAGAGGAAAAGTAAGCACTATTCCAAGCTTGGGAAATTTTTTATATAAATGACTTTGGAAGTACTCCCGTTGCGTGTCAGTGTGAAACAAAATAGGCAAAGCAAAAGCTTGTTGTATTCAGAATCAGAAACTTATATCATGGAGCCAAAATGGTGTAGAGATATCCAACGACTATGATTCTAAGCGCAAATCTAAAAGGCTGGAACATGTTTTTTCAAAGTTTTCATGCCTTCTGGCTTGCAAAATTGAAATGTATATTAAAGAGTCATGTTAGCCTATTCCCCGATTTCGGCTGGATGAGCTGTCAGAGTTTAAGGACGAATAAAGTTTTTCGAAATCGTTCTCTCAACGAAAATGAGATAGTTTGATCTGTATAAGGCGTAGAGCACTTTGAGATCAGCAAAGTGATCCTCTATAGCTTCTAAAAATGAGATTGAATTTCCTCCAAGTCTGCAGAACTCCAGGTACCGTCGATTTTGTAAGGCTGAAAACGAGCGAATAAACTTTCTTTGAACCAATTATTTTTTAATTCAAGTTTGGCTACTTTCCCATGTCCCTTGGGATCATGCGAAAACTTCAATAAGTCCTTTTCTGACTTCCATAAACTATAAGTAGCCATTTCTACAACAGGAAGTTCACCTAAACCTTTTGTATAAAGTAAGCCAGTGTTTCCCGCGTAGGACTTTTGTGACAAGGGTACCAGAGACCAAAATTTCAACATGCTTTTCCACCTAACCGTCGCTCTCGTGATGAACATTAAAGATTTGTTATTCACGTCAATCTCATCATTTGGTTTGAAAGGGTTACTTCCAAGCCAAGTTCCTTTGCCAGAAATATTTTTCGCGTAAGTGATCCAATGTTCTTCTGAATGATCTTTATAATCTTCAAAAATTTGAGAGGTTTTGAAAAAATCATTTGCTAAATCTTCATTGTCCCAAACTTGTAGAATTGCATAAGTGCCTAAATCTGGGAATATACTAAATCCTCCACCGGCGCCACTTCCCATGACTTTGAAAAAAGTACACCCCTTGATGTTTTCGAGATGCGGGATCGCAAGTCGCATCATTTTTAAAGCCCAAAATTTATCCCTTCTATTATCAAACCGAAAAAGAGTCACGGTAGTAATTTGATTACTCATAAGGTTTTAAGGTTTAACAATGAATTGGTTAAAATGTTCTTTTCCAAAAACTGAGCTTATTTTTCTAGGAATTGCAAATTCTGTTTGGTGAGCAATTCAATTCGTGGAAAATCTCCTTCCCACAAATACAAGATTTTAATCCGCGATGGAAAGAATTTTTTTGCTCAAAATATTTAATGGACCGTACACCGGTCATCCCTGAGATAACTGCTAACTAGGCAATTGTGAGCCCAACTGCCACCTTGATAATAGCGGCATCTATACCAAAGAAAACTTAAGTAGACTGATGATAAAAATTGTCAACATATATAGTTCCATTCACATTCGCTAAACTTATAGTTAATCATGCAATTTTTTGAAAAATTTCCAGTTTAATTTCTATTCAAGATTCGAATTGGCTCTATCTATAATGTGTAGTAATAGTAGCTTGCTATTTAAGCATTCCACCTTTGAATTAAGATAATTTACTTAAGCATAGTTTTACTATCAAATTTTTTTTAGAAATGGATTGATTTATAACGTGTCGTCATAACTTAAAAAGTCTCTAAATAATTCACACTTTTTTCACCTACGCCCTTATGGATACTTTCTGGATTCTTGATATAGCCAACCTTGTCAAAATAGAATCAGTTTCTCTTTCTTCATCTAATGTCTTAATTAGGATTTCCGCAATATCTTTAATTTCCATTTTTACAGCAATCTTTACTAATGATCCATAAGAAGAGATTTTGTAATGTAGAACTCTTTGGCTGGCAATAATTATATCTGCATCTCTTAACATAGAATCGGCAGCAGTATCATCTATAATGGTTCGCGCTTCTTTCAGAAGTCCTTCGATTTTATGACATTTTTTTGGATGAGATTTCACCTGAAGATTTTTAAATACTTCTTCCAGCCGATTTACGTGTTCCTGAGTATCTTCTAAATGCTTGTAAATTGCGTGTGAAATTTTGTGACAAGATACACCTGAGATAATTTTGGGTAATACTCTTGCAAGATGCCTTTCTGCCCAATAAATTTTTTTTATCAGATCAATAAAAAGTTGCTCGAATTCCTGAGTTGAATATTTTGCTTGAATTATCATAACAGTTGCGTGAGGTAGGTTTATTCTATAAATCAGAATATCCAAATTTATTGCCAACCAACTTCTATAATAAAAATCCACCTTTTTACTCTATCTACGCTGTAGTCTGCATATTTATGGTTTTGAAACGTATTTTTTTGATTCTCAATTTGTACCGAGATTCCACGATTTGAGCATAAAAATCTCCTATGACGAACGCTAATTGAGAGAAAATCATCTTTTTCATTCAGCTGATAACCTATGCGCATGCATTGATATGCTTTTAATTAAAGTTGATCTGATGATATTCTGATACTTATTGTCACCTTTAATTTTTGATTGTATTAGGAGTATTTCGCGTTTTAATCAAGACGGCTGTAAAGCCATGTTAACCATAAATAATTGCGACTGATTTCACACAAACCTTATTGGTCGATTTGACTACATTTAAATCCTAGCTTATAATATGTCTTTACGGTAGTTTTTGCAGAAAGGGGTTCTTAAGTTGGCTCAGTTACTTGGGTGAGGTAGTCTTGTACTTCTCATTTAGGTTTTGAACTAGATGCAGACAAGACTTTTTCCTATATATACCAGGTTATGGAAGAACCAGACAAGACCCCTGACCGAAGAAAGGCTGACCATGCCTGATTGTAGTTTGAACTCTGTATTTACTGGCAGAAAAGCGGGTACATAAATTCCCCAATAATAGGATCTTGCTAGCTCTCATTTTACCAAACATGAATTCATTAATCTCAGAGAGAATTTTCAACATTATCGGGATTTTTAAACCCAACATGATTATATCTTGAGCGCTCAGAAAGTGAAAATGTAGTAATTGGGGCAGTTATGGGTGATGGCAATAGATTTGAATATCACTAGATACTAACCAAAAAAATAACTATCATGGAAAATCCTGACTATCACGAAGTCTCTCCAAAGAAAGAGGGCAAAATCGCTAAAGCTATCGAACATCAAACTGCAAAAATCCCTTCAGATATTTTCCTATGGGCTGCTGTAGGTGCTATGGTAGCATCCTTGGGTCTTAAGGTGGCTAAGCAAAACCACACTGCATTATTTGTAGGCCAGTGGGCTGCACCGTTTTTATTATTCGGTGTTTATAACAAAATCGTAAAAACTGAAGGGTCGGAAAGGGACGACGAGTAACTCCCTTTTAATAAAATAAGATTGGAAAGAACGTCGGAAATCAATATCCGATAAGTTTCTACGTGCGTCTTTTATATCAGGTAGATAATCTACATGAATGACGCGTCGGAATTTCTATTATTTAAAAAATATAGAGCTTTCAATCCCATATAAGCCTGTAAAGAATTTCTTTACAGGCTTTTTTTAATGTTGAGAGTTTAATCAATCGAAAAAATACTCTTTTTTGGTCATGGATTATCGCCTGTAAGTAGTGAAGAACTGATGAATAACGATACACGCCAGAATTCTACATAAAAATATACTTGCTTGACTTCTGACAGAAATGGATGACGGTAAATACCATTTTCAATACACGGACGATTATCAGAGGGATCATCGGGATGATTATCACCTTTTCTATGCCCGTATGACAAGCTGAATATAAGAAAGCGAAAATTCTCCAAGCAGGATTTTTTAGAATTCGGAGCTGAGTTGGAGCTAACAGAAAGGCAAGTAGAAAGAGTCTTTGCAAGATTTGAAAAAAAGAAGTCCAAAGTATTGGATTTAATCAGCCATTCATTTATTTCAGATGCGGTGCAGGAGGCTTATTCAGGGGTTTTGGGGGAAAGGTTTGGGAGATTGGCTCCCAATGAATATAGATAAGTCGGATTTTTGTGAAGCATTACAAATAGGCAAGAGACTAATGCTTTAGGACAAGGTGACTTAATTTGATGAAGACTGTATGATCATTGGCTATGTCTTAGCTGTGTGGCATATCGTCCCTATCGAAGTTTAAAGGGTTAGCACTACCCAGTAAAATCAGGGCAGTGCTCTTTTTTTTAATTAGAAACTAATCCTACATCATGAAATCAAAGCACTTAAGGATACGACTCCTTTGATTCCTGTGTCTTGGATCTCCTATAAAGAACTGGTACCTAACTGAAAGCTCATGTGCTCCTTTGGTTTGAGAACCAATATTTGAAACCATAAAATCATAGCTATATCCTATTACCATTCCTGATTCCAGTTTTAGCCCAAGCATGAATATGATAGAGTCTTGATTAGGCATATCTCTTAAGCCTGGAATTCCTCTGTAGCTTATTCCTGAAATAACAGATCTGTAGAGTAGTTGGGTGCCAATGTCTATCTGCTGGAAAGCTCCCTGCTTCTTATAGTTAGCCATTATCGAGGCCATGTTATCAAACTTGGAGCCGAAGTACTGGTTAGCTCCCAATGGAAAGTTCCATCCACCATGTACGCTCCATTTGATTGGTAAGTATCCATTTTCATCATCAGGATAATAACTCAATTGAGGTTCATTGACATGATGAAAGGATGACCCCAACCAAAAGTTCTTATTGGTGAGCAAACCTCCAAAGGATAAATCTAAATACGAGTATGGATCAAAATCAGGAATATTGTCCATCGTAGCGGTGCTTATAGTTCTATTGAAAAGATCCACCTGATCACCAAATACAAGGTTATCCAGTGCAGCACTTCGTCTTACTATGGATGCTTGGGTTCCCATTCTGAAATTCCATGAATCTGCTATCTGAAGGTTGTAGGAGTAGTAGAAGGAAACATCAGAAGTATTGACATTAAAATTGGTCTCTTGAAAACTATTGACTGAAACACCTATCCCACTCCTAAGATCAAAACTATAATGGTCAAAGTATGCTGAATAGGCATTGAAATCCTGTTCCAAACCAGGCCATTGTTTTCGGTAGTTAACTCCAACACGGGATAATTCTGTACTTCCTGTCAAAGCAGGATTCAGATACAAGGGCGCAGCATAGAACTGGGAGTAATGAAAATCCTGAGCCGTGGAGACCGTTACAAATCCAATAGCAAGTAGGGTAGATAAAAATAGCTTTCTCATTTCAGTAGCATAAAAAGGTCTGTAATTGTCTGAGTTCTGCCGTCCAGCGTTTTGAATCGTAGTTTGTAAACATAGTTTCCTGGAATAGAAGGCTCACGGTTAAGGTTGCCATCCCATCCCTGAGAACTCAAATCAACAGTATGATAGATGGTTTCACCCCATTTGTTCAATACCCAAAACTCTAAGGATTCAATGCCTACGAACCTTGGGAAGAAATAATCATTGATGCCATCACCATTAGGCGTGAATACATTTGGAACAACTAAGTAGTAGTCGAAGACACTAATCTTCTTCCTGACTTCCACGGGACAACCAAATACATCAGTGACAGTCAACACTACCTCATAGTCTCCTTCTGCTGCATAAGTATGCTTAGGATTTTCATCAAAGCTTTCTGAGCCATCACCAAAATCCCAGTGGTAAGTTAAAATCTTTCCAAATGATCTATTCCAGAACTGAATCTCAAAATTGACCAAGTAGGAGTTGTATTGATCAAAAGCCGCTGACTCAATATCTGCCTTGGCGATAGTTTCTGTATTCTCAACGTCAAATGACTGAGTTGTTACACACCCCTTCCTGTCTACTACAGTCACTTCATAATACCCAGGCTCAGTAGTAGTCATGGTTCTTTGATCAGCAGATATTAAACCGCCAGACCATGATATGCTATAAGGAGCGATACCACCAGATATGGTGATGTTTATCTCATCTTCTATAAATCTCGGTTCACATTGGACTTTGCTACTCTGGAATGCTGTAATAGCGAGTCCAGGTGGTCTTTTCACTTCAAAGACCTTATTTATCGTGCAACCTGAAGCATCGGTAATAGTCGCTGCATATTGTCCTGATGTTATTCCCAATAAGTTTCCACTTGTTTGCCCATTGCTCCATTTAATAGCATATGGTGGAGTTCCGCCAGAAATACCCAATAGAATCTCACCACTCTGAGGGTTATCGCAAGCCAATGCATCAGTAATTTTAGGTTCCACGGCTAACAGCGCTGGTTCGACAATATTGAATTCACTTCTTATTTCACAATCCGTTTGATCTTTAATAGTAACTGCATAGAATCCTGCTGATAGGTTGAATAGATCTTCAAGCTCAGCCCCGTGATCCCATCTGATAGTTGTTGCGCCAAATCCACCTTGGAGGTCAAGCTTAATAATCCCATCTTTCGCTCCAAAGCAGGTGATATTGTTAACCTCAGGATCAACTCTAAATAGAGGAGCATCTTCAATAGTGATTGTTTGTGATCTGATACATCCACTTTGATCAGAAACTGTCAAGGTATAATCGCCGGGACCCAAGTTGTCAAAACCACTTTGGGAAGATCCAAATGACCAATTTATAGTATAAGGAGGCAAACCACCACTAACATCCAAATCAAGGGATCCGTCATTAGCACCATAGCAACTGATATCAGTCTTCGTATAATTGATGACAATTGCAGCAGCAGGTTCTGTAATTTCAATACCTGTAATAATTAAAGAGCATCCATTTGCATCAAATATAGTGACATCATATGTTCCTGCAGGAATAGCCGATAGATTTTGAGTTATAGAAGGAAAAGGAACCCCATTTCTTATCCAATCAAATTGATATGCTTCTGCTTCTACTCCGCCAGTCACTGCTAATTCAATAGCTCCTGATTCGTCTCCAGCGCATAGCACATCCGTAGTTGAAACCACTGATGAAGTGAGTTTCGTTGGTTCCTTAATTTCAAATGATTTTGATAAGGAACAGCCAAACTCGTCTTCCACCTTAACTTGATAGATTCCAGGGGTAAGGTTTTCAATAGTAGAATTGGCTGAAGTAAACCCATTTGGACCAGTCCAAGAGAAAGCAAAGACCCCGTTCCCTCCTGAAGGATTGAGTTTGATGAAACCATCGCCCTCACTAAAGCAACTGATCTGATATCCGCTGAAATCTGAAATATCTTCAGCTATTGTAATCGATGGGTTGACAGTGATTCTGTAGGTTTTTGGTGCTCCAGAGCAAATTCCTCCAGAGCTGGTTTTTACGCTCACTTTATATTCTACAGTGATCGGAAGTCTGGTAGGATTTATTAGGCTCTGAACGGGAATCGTTGCGCTCGTTCCTGACGTTGTAACACCTTGCACACCCTTCGGGTCAGCTGTCCAGGTGAAAGTCGCTCCGGACACATCTGAAGTAAATTTCACTTCTTTTGATTCAGATCCTGTACAGAGATTTTGATCTTCTTCTGAAAAAGTAATAGATGGTGCAGGCTGGATGGTGACTAGCAAAGCAAAATCTTGACCAGTACAAGTACCAATTGTAGGAGTGACTGTGTAGGTTACATCAAGAGGAGTATTCGTACTGTTTTGTAATTGCTGTTTTATTGAGGTTTCTGCTAGAGTTGAATTTGTAGCTCCAGTTATTCCTACTGGTGAAGTAACTGTCCAAGTGAATTTAGAGCCAGAAACTACCCCGGAAGGCTTAAAGTCAAATCCTTCGCCACTGCAAATTGTCAGTTTATCACCTAGATAGGAAGGCTCAGGATTTACAATGACAGTGTAATTGGCTGGAACAACCGTACAGTTACCTTGGCTGGAATTAGGGATAAGTGCGGTGTAAATGACTTTGATTTGTTCACCAGTTGTATTTGTAAGTGTTTGTATGGGGATTTCATTAGTTCCTGAAACAGTTACTCCTGATGCTCCATTTGCTTCTGCTGTCCATGTGAAAGATTCTCCAGAAGGTGAAGAGTTTAATGCTATCGCCTGTATTGATTCACCAGAGCATATTTCCTGGTCTGGAAGGCTAAATTGGATAGTTGGAGCAGGGTTTACAGTGATGACTACTTGCTCTGAAGTGATACATTGAGTGTCTTGATCAGAAACAGTAAGAGTATAGGTTGTCGTCTGGTTAGGTTTAACTTTAATGTCTGCCGCCGTAGATCCGGCAATAGAACTTGATGGGCTGTTGGTCCATTTGTAACTATACTTTCCACTTCCTTCAGTTACCAAACCCTTCAGTTCAATTTCTACTCCTTTGCAAATTTCCTGATCTTGCCCAATGTCAATCTTAGGAGGGTTTGCAACTGAAAACGTCTTTTCAGCTATGGTAGTACCACATCCTGAGGTGACTTCTAACATTATCTTTTTTACACCAACTGTACTAAATGCCACTGGTCCCGGATCAAGGGAGGTGGATGATGAAGGAGTTCCGCCCTCAAAAGTCCATTTATAGGTTGGAGTATCAGAACCACACGCACTTACTGTTGCTTTAGGGGTAAAGGTAGTCGGCCCACAACTATCCTGCATTGGATCAAGAAGGATAGCCGGGGGAGCAGTGATAGTTACTTTTTCCTTTTGCGTGAAGGAGCCACAGCTTACGGTAATAGTAAGTGCTATGGTGTAAATTCCAGGTTTATTGAATATGAAACTTGGACTTTCTGAATTCTTATCAAATCCCGAGGCAAATGCCCAACCAGAGTTTGATCCACATCCCCCATTAGTGTAACTGATACTCCAAGTATAAATTGGCTCACCGCTTAATTCAGGGATTCCTACTGTGTTGGATGTGTTTGTAGCTTTGACTGTGGCAGGTCCACAAACCTCAGTTTTATCTAAGGTAAAAGATGGTTCTGGTTTTGGAATAACGACAATAGTCTTAGTCTCTTCCCCTAGTCCACATCGGTTACCTGTCATCAACTTGACAGTGTATGTGCCTGGAATAGTGAATGTGGGATTAATAACTTCTGAACCAGATGTCCATGAGTTTGGCTCTGACGGATTGGGCTGATTTCCTAGACTTCCACTAGACAAAGTCCAACCGGTCTCAGGAAAAATCTCCCAAACAAATCTTTTATTCACATTACAACTGCCATTGATACTTACTTCGCCTGTAAAATCTGTAATATTTTCAATTTTTACAGTTTCATCTACACAAACAACATCTGAAGATATCTCTATTTCTGGAACTGCGGGTTCAGAAACATAAATTGGAAGTACGGAAGCTTGGGAAAAGGAACATGGATTTGCCGCTACGATAGTTACAGAAAAAAAGTTAATTAACCCACTTCCTTGTGATCCACATGAGCCATCTGTGAAAATATGCGAAACAGATGCCGGGGGAGGATGGGTAAAAACTTCAGGAGGTGACCCATCCGAGAAATTAACCGTATAGATAGTTCCATCTGGATTATTTGCTGGTACTGAAATCGGAAATGTAAGTTCTTCTCCTACGCATACATTTGTGTTTCCTGGAGTTCCCAAACCTACTGAAGGGTTTGAGCCAATAAATACCCCGAACTTTCTACTAACCTTGCATCCATTAGACGGTGTTACAGTGTAGGTAATATTATATATACCTACAGAGTACGCATGTTTTAACTCAGTCCAATTAGCAGCATCGAACAATGGGCTTCCATCCCCCCAGTCAATTTCATATAAAATATTGTTTTCGGTTGGTGCCTCTGCATTGTAGAATGTAAACTCAGAGCTTTGGATGTCGCAAACAATAAAATATTGAACGTTGTTAAAAGTGGTTACTGCTTGATCACTTTTTAAGTTTAGAGAGGGAATCTCTTTTACATTTATGGTTTTTGTTACACTTTTGACTACCTCATCTTTGTCCTTTACTGTGAGTTTTACATCAAAGGACTCAATCCCATTCCCAGTGGCTGAAGAAAAGGTGTGCGTTGGATCTTTCGAAGTTGATTTTTTGCCATCTCCAAAATCCCATTCATAGGTCAATTCATTTCCGGTAGAGGCATTGGTGAATTTAACAGGGACATTTGCACAATTACCATTGGGCGAAAAGGTAAAGTCTGCCACAGGATCAACACCCACTCCTTTCAAAAGCAAAGGATTAAGAGTTAACCAATCCCGTCCTGCTCCAAGGATCGTTAAAGAGACAATCAGCCCAAATAGAAAGAAACCAAGGGCAATCCCTCGTGTCAACTTATTTACCATGAAAAACGAAATTAACCTGTGACCTACTACTTTTTAACGATCTCCCCACAACCCTTTTTCTTGTGCCCTGGCTTTTTGCTCAAGCTCCACGAAAAGATCTACATATTTTACATTAGGTGGTTAGGTTGCTGCCATTGCATATCCTTCTTCCAGTAAATGTGCATTTAAGAATGTCCCATCCTCCAAATAGATATAGGCAAGTGTTCTCTGGTACCTGTCATTTCGTGCACATCATATTCAAGTCTTACCTTCTTTACTGTAGGTAATTGACGCACATTTTCTGACGCTTCTTTACCAAAGTACTCGATTTTAGTTCTGCCAGTATTTCTCGATTCAGGGGTATTCATACCAATAAATCGAATCTTCTCCTCCTTCCCATATGGGTATTTCACCCAAAATGTATCGCCATCCACGAACTTAGCTATCTCCAAATAGGCTGTCTGATCTTGAGAAGGTATTGATCCAAAGAGGAAAACTATGAGAAATAAAATGGTAATTGATTTGATAAACTTCATTTTTAAAAGCTTGAAGAGTTTTTTTGAAGACACAAAATAGGAATTAGTTTAATCTAAACGATACTTCAGAACATAGTTTTCTGAAATCGACAGGAATTGACGAGAAAAGTTAAAGGGTAGTTGTTAGACGTTCTTCATTTCAAATGATTAAGTAATGTGAGGATACGGAATCTTGACAGTTGAAAATTTATAGGATCGAAGATCCAAAGACACATTGAATTCTGGTTTTCGGTTTTCCGTCTTCGGTCTTCGGTCCCCATGAGCAAAGAAAATAAGGTTACTGGCATCATTGCGGGTACCCAAAATATTCATTTAGAAAATGAGTAAGATATTCTTACTTCTAGTATCCAACCAATCAGACTACTCCAAGATTTAAAAGTCTTAAATAGTTGTTTTTTTACTTGGTTCGAAATACAGATTTTCATTTATTTAATCATAGTATATTAAAGGTCTGCTATCAATAGAATTTCTAAAGCACAAGATTGTGGATTCTTTTAACTAGGTCATTAAATTTTATTTTTATGAATATTTCTAGACAAGCAGGTTTCCTTCTATCCACAGCGATTTGTATGGATGTGTTTTTAACTGGTGGTACGGCATCCCTTGCAGGTACAGGAATCGCGGCCATACTCCAGTCCTTACCTAATGTAGGTGGAAATGTTTTATGTGGTTTGGCAACAAATCACCTCTCCAAAGAACCTAAACTGAACAAGCAGCTGGAGGAAGCATTTCAAAAAACTATTTCTAAAACTATTGAATCCGTAAAGAATGATTTTATTGAAAAAAATAGTTTCAAAACGGATTGGTGGAGACTGAAATCTATAGAATATGGTTTTTCGATTCCTGATCTGAATGAGAATTATACCCTAAATAAGTCTTTGGAAGAGCACTTTTTCTTGCCTTTGGAAAAAGCGCTTCAAAATGAGAAACGGATCAAAAAGATCCTAGAGGCTAATCAGCAACTTGATCCGGCTGCTTTGATTGAGAAAGTATTAGAGTCAGAAGCCATTTATCTTCCAGAATTCAGGAAGGAGCACGAAGAGGGTGTTCGCAAAGCTCTTATTGATGGATTCAGGGATCGCTTCCGCTTTCATTTACTTCAAAATCTCCATAATAGCGAACCCGCCCGAAAAGCTTACCAGACCCAGCTCCTGGAAAATTCTGTCACCTACCTAGGTAAGATTGGTCAAAATGTAGAAAGCTTATTGGATATTGTTAATCTTCTAGAGGCGAAGCTGACAAGCATCGAAAAAAGTGTTCTGGAAAGTAGAGAAAAAGCATCAGCTGAATTTTTAGGGCTTCGGAATGAAATACTGGAGCAGTGGGCACTTAAACTAACCCGCAATCAGGTACGGAAAACAGATATCCGCGATCAGTTTTCTTTCAAGAGCCTTTACACCACATTTCAGGGGAGATACCATGCTATCGAGACACTGACAGATTTTTTGATGGATGAAAGAAAATTTTTGTTCTATGCCATCAGTGGGCTTGGAGGAGCCGGAAAAAGCCGGTTGGCCAATGAAATATGCCTCAGGGCGGGAGAGATTAGGTGGATAGCAGGTTTCAGTGATCAGGATAAAAACCAACACTTTGATTGGGAGTCATTTAAGCCAAGGGCTGCTACTTTGGTTGTGTTGGATTATGTCAAAAGTGAGAAAGAGAAAGTAGGGAGTATTCTGGAGACTCTAGCATCTCTTGCAGAGCAAGATAAATTTGAATACAAAGTACGGGTGATTCTTTTGGAGCGTGAGTTTGATAAAGACTTAAGGCAAAGTCTTTTTAATACCAAAACGCGGTCTCATTATTTTTCATATGTTCTGAATGAAGAAGAAAAGCCCTATGACCTAAGTGAATTGGAGGAAGAAGCCCGCTGGGAAATCATTAAGCAAGTGATCAGCGAATCTGATGAACAAGAGATATTAGCCTCAATTATTGCCAGAAAGCAAGAAATCCTGACAGAGTTGGATAAGCAGGATCCAGAGAAAAGGCCACTTTTTGCTTTTTTTACCGCTGTAGCTTTGCGGGAAGGTGAGGATATTACTGGCTGGAACACCAACGATAACCTCAGCTATCATTTGAATCGTTTGGAATCAAAAGTCTGGGGTCAAAACAAACTCTGGGCAGATGAAAAGCTACGAAGCCCACTAAAGAATATGATTTGGCTAGCGGCGATTTTAGAATATTTAAGTTTTGAGGATATAGAGAAAATACGCGAGAATAGTTTGTTCAAAAAACTGGCAGATCAATGGGAGGATGCATTGTTCTGGGAGCAATTGGAATCATTGTTTAAGCTAGATGGGTCTAAAGATCAGCAAGATGGTATTCCGGGTCTAAAACCGGACCTGCTGGCAGAATTTTTTATCTGTAAACACATAACAAATTTGCAAGCAATGCCCATTCTGAAAACACAGTTGTTTAGCCTGTATGACCTTGCTTGGCAGATTGCTCCTGAAAGGGTATGGTGGATGAGCTGGCTTACTTTTTCAAATTATAGTGAGCGGGAAACGAAGAGCTTATCGCATTATATACAGTGGTTGAAAAATGATTGCGAACACAACAGCCTCCATCTAGGGACTCTTTT
>NZ_MSSW01000060.1 GCF_002150685.1 Algoriphagus antarcticus | reverse complement strand
TTTTAAATTCTCAATTCAAATCTCCCCTTTAGGGTCGGGGGTAGGCGTCGGGGTAGGGTCTATCCTCTCTCTCCAAATATCGCTGAGCCAATCCGCACCATCGTACTTCCTTCTTCCTGCGCGATCAGGTAATCTCCACTCATCCCCATGGAAATATCTTTCAGTTGCACGAAAGCAGGAAGCTCCCGGCTTTTTAATTCTTCGAAAAGTGTCTTTAAACTTTTGAATTCTTTTCTTACCTGATCTTTATTTTCAGTGAATGTAGCCATCCCCATTACTCCCTGAATCCGCACATGGGTAAGGCTTAGAAAGTCTTGATCAGAAAGCATTTCATCCAGTTCATTTTTGTCAAATCCAAACTTCGTTTCTTCTTCAGCAATGTGCATTTGTACCAGCACAGGGATGATCCGATCGATCTTTTTGCCTTGCTTATTGATTTCCCTGAGGAGTTTGAAAGAATCCACTCCATGAATCAGATGCACGAAAGGAGCGATGTATTTGACCTTGTTGCTTTGGAGGTGACCGATCATATGCCAGTGGACATCGTCGGGCATCTCGGGCTGCTTGGCCTGAAGTTCCTGCACTTTATTCTCTCCAAAGTCCCGGATCCCTACTTCATAGGCCTCTCCTAGGTCTGAAAGTGGTTTGGTTTTACTCACTGCGACTAGCAGGCATTCTTGATTTAGGAATGTTTTTTTTACTGCTTCGAGGTTAGCTTTGATGTCCATTTTATATTTTTAATCTTTACTTTTTACCAAAAGGCCTAAAACAAAGATATGGCGATCATTAGTACTTTGCTAAAAAAAGGCATTCGCCTGAGAGAGAGTTTAGAACAGGAATACTCTCATCCGCAGGAATTGCAGCGTCAGGAACTGAAAAAATTGCTGATTCAAGCCGTCGACACTGAAATTGGTATTAAGTATGATTTCTCTAAAATTCTGAAAGGTTTTCTCAGAGGAGAGGATGAATTTTATGAGCGATATAAAACTCAAGTGCCGATTTACGATTATGATCACATTCACGCGGAGTGGTGGTACAGACTTCTGGAAGGCAAGCCAAATGTAACTTGGCCTGGCCAGGTAAAATATTTTGCGCTCAGCAGTGGAACTTCCGGTGCCACATCCAAATACATTCCCATTACCAAGGAAATGGTGATGGCCATCCGTAAAACGGGCGTTCGTCAGATTTTATCCCTTTCCAAGTATGATTTGCCGGCATCTCTGCTTACCAAAGGGATTTTGATGCTGGGTGGAAGTACCGACTTGGAGTTCAACGGTACGTATTTCTCAGGTGATCTCAGCGGTATTACCACAGGTCGATTGCCGATTTGGTTTCAGCGATTTTATAAGCCGGGGAAAAAGATCTCGCGTAGCAAAAACTGGGGAGATAAACTAGATCAGATCGTGGAGAAAGCGGATTCTTGGGATATTGGGATTATCGTTGGCGTGCCGGCATGGCTTCAGATTTTGATAGAAAAGATCATAGAGCACTACCAGCTCAACAATATCCATGAGATATGGCCTAATCTCCAGATTTTCGTTCATGGAGGAGTTTCTTTCGAACCCTATAAAAAAGGCTTTGAAAAGCTTCTGGGCAAGCCTTTGTTGTATTTGGAAACCTATTTGGCTTCAGAGGGATTTATCGCTTTTCAGGCTTTGCCGGGGAGAAAATCCATGCGCCTAGTTCTCAACAATGGTATTTTCCATGAGTTTGTACCCTTCAATGAGGAAAATTTTGATGAGGAAGGAGATATTCGACCAGAAGCAAAGACTCTGAAAATTGATGAGATTGAGGAGGGAAAAGATTACGCACTTCTCATCAGCACTTGCTCAGGGGCATGGCGTTACCTGATCGGTGATGTAGTTCGTTTTGTTTCCAAAGAAGAATCTGAAATTACTATCTCTGGCAGGACAAAGCATTTTTTGAGTCTCTGTGGAGAGCATCTTTCAGTGGATAATATGAACAAAGCCATCGAACTCACCTCTGAGGAGCATGATATGAATATCCGTGAGTTTACTGTGCTGGGTGTGCCGCACGGAAATCTATTTGCCCATCACTGGTTTATTGGTTCGAGTGATGCCGTTAAAACCGGCGTTCTAAAAAAGACCCTGGATAAATACCTCAAAGTGCTAAATGATGACTATGCCGTGGAGCGAAATCATGCCTTAAAGAAAGTGAAAGTTACATTATTGCCATCTTCCCTGTTTTACGACTGGCTCAGAGAGCAAGGCAAAGAGGGCGGGCAGAACAAATTCCCAAGAGTGCTAAAAGGTGAAAAAGCTGCAAGTTGGCAGGAGTTTCTAATCAAAAATGAGATTTTGCTGTGAGTCAATCGCTGCTGGAAGGAATCAGTATGGGGCTTTTGCTGTCAGCTATGATAGGGCCTGTGTTTTTTACGTTGATCCAAAGCAGTCTGGAGAAAGGCTTTCGCTATGCTACAATGGTTGCTTTGGGGATTCTGTGCAGTGATACACTTTATGTTTTGCTTACTTTCTTTGGAGTGAAATTCCTGGCAGATTCTGGGTCCTTTGAGCTTGTGTTGGGTTATGTGGGTGGAGCTATTTTGATTGGGTTTGGAATTAGTTATTTGGTCAAAAGACAAAGCGCAGCACCCGATCCATCTCTGGCAGAAGTGCCAAAAGCCAGGAAGCGCAGTGCCTTTATAAAAGGTTTCAGCATCAATGGAATCAATCCTTTTGTGTTACTCTTCTGGATCTCAATTGCCAGTTTGGTACATCTCAAGGTTTCTTTTGACTCGATGGATGTGTGGCTTTATTATTCGGGGATTCTCGTTACTGTATTCTCCATTGATTTGACCAAAGCGTATATCGCAAAGAAATTGTCTCAGTTTGTGACTCCGAGATTTATGTTTTGGCTCAACAAAGCAGTAGGAGTGGTGATGATCGGTTTCGGTATTCGGTTGATATGGTTTGCTATGGGCTGATTATTTTACCGCGGTGAACACGAAGATTTTCGCAGAGGGCGCCATTGAGATTTTTTGCCACATTAGTCGCATAGGACAACATAAAGATTTCTATTCTCAATAAATCTATAGGGTTTGCTGTAGGCTGATTTTTTTACCGCGGTGAACACGAAGATTTTCGCGGAGGCCGCCATTGAGATTTTTTTGCCTCCTTAGTCGCATAGGACAATTTCGAGATGATCCCGCTGTTGAAGAAGTCAACATCCAACTCTAAACTTTGTTTTCTTTGGTACTTTGTGGTTTAAGATGGTTTACCATAAGAGTCACAAAGGAGACATGTAAAGATGAATCGACTTTAATAAGCTTTTCCACCCTAAAGCTATGAGAACTATGGTGATATCTGGTTTTAAAAAAATATGCATTCCTATTAACTTCTCATATAGAGATAAAGACTAAGCCATATCCAGCTTCTGGAGGATTAGGACAACCGTAATCTTTGTCAACTCTTGTGGATAATTATTGCTAATACATTCAAAAAACCATACGTTCCTACGGAACGAATTGCCTAATACTAACTAGGGTATTACTACCGACCAGACCTTCCTATGGAAGGTTAGTTGGTCCTTTCACGAACCACATCTTGAGAGAATATTGAGTGCGTAGATAGGCATTGTCACATCGGGACAAATGGTTGGTAGAATAATCAGTCTTCCTAGCTTGAGCGTTCCATCGGAACGCCTGCCGATGAAACAGCAGAGCGCGTCCAGCTTTTGGAGATTCAAGCCAAATAGGCGTAGAATTTTTCGCCTTATAGCAACATAGGTAAACATAGAGATGATCCAGATGAAGTCAATATCCAACTCTAAACTTTGTTTTCTTTGGTACTTTGTGGTTGAAGATGGTTTGCCACAAGAGTCACAAAGGAGGCGTGTAGAGATGTATCTACTTTAATGAGCTTTTCCACTTTAAAGCTATGAAAACTATGTTGCTATGTGGTTTTAAAAAAGAAACGCATTCCTATTAACTTCTTATATACGGATAAAGACTAAACCATTCGCAGCTTCTGGAGAAGCAGGAGAACTTGGCAAATCTCTGTGTAATCCTCCGAGAATCTTTGTCAACTCTTGTGGGTAATTAGGGCTAATACATTCAAAAAACCATACGTTCCTACGGAACGAATTGCCCTAATACTAACTAGGGTATTTCTACCGACCATACCTTCCTATGGAAGGTTAGTTGGTCCTTTCACGAACCACATCTTGAGAGAATATTGAATGTGTAGATAGGCATTGTCACATCGGGACAATTGGTCGGTAGAAATAAGCATTCTTGCTAGCTTGCGCGTTCCATCGGAACGCCTGGTGATGAAACAGCAAAGCGCGTCCAGCTTGGGGAGAAGCAAGACATCGTCTAAATTAAAAACAACCTATCTTACGTGTAGGTTAAAATTCAAACACTCTTATTTCCTTCTTATGCTTGGTAAGACTACTTATTCTACCCTTTATTTTTTTCTTGGAATGGTGCTTTTTGCTTTTCTGCCATTAGACGCTGTTGCACAAAATATTCCTGAACTTCAAGGATTTAATGAAATCAGAATTTCTTACAACGAAAAGGGCATGCTGATTCTGGGAGGATGGGCTGTTGGAAATATGATCTGGGGAGGGATAGCAGCAGGTAAGACAAGCGGACAAACGAAGGCTTTTCATCAAATGAATATGTATTGGAATTCGGTGAATTTGCTCATAGCGGGATTCGGATATTGGCAAGCAACCAAGGAAACACCCGGAACTGGCTTCTGGGCCACCATGGATGCTCAGCAGAATATGGAGAAAATACTCCTTTTCAATGCAGCCTTAGATGTGGCGTATATCGCTGGGGGCATGTATTTGAGAGAACGCGGATTAAGGATCAACAAGGACCAATTTGTTGGATTTGGGAAGTCGATTATTCTTCAAGGTGCATTCCTTTTGACTTTCGATGCGGTGATGTATTCATTTCACCATATGCACGCCAAGGAGCTTCCTCAGATTGTCAACCAGATTAGTTTAGGCCCAACGGGTTTTAGTATTATGATTCCTCTTGGAACTGATAAATGAAAACCTCGAAATTTGTACGGCCAATAGACAGTGGCAATTAGTATCTCACCTCACAGGTAGTATTTGAAGATTAGACTAGAGAAATTGTATAAATTTTTTACTCTTTGAAGTGTCATGAACAGTGGTGAGAGATTGCAGGGATACGACACTTCTAAATTGCGCTCTTTGCGAAATCTTCGTGAACTTCGCGGTTAAAAAACCGCTGATTTACTCATATTTCACACTTGTTTGCCTATCACGATTCACACTTAGCTGCAACACATCAGGTCTTGAATAATGCCCGACTGAATCAAAGTTTTGACGCTCTTCCAAAACCCGATTAAAATCCAAGGTCTGTATCAATAGCCCCTCAGTATTTGCAACTGGCTCCAAGATCCATTTTCCATCCGGCCCTGCAATACAAGAACCTCCATCTGCCAAGACTTCGGGAGCATTTTCAAGGATAAGATCTAAATGTGGTGTGTCAGCAGGAAAGTCAGCTTTTCTCATCAAACTAGAGACAGAAATCACAAAGGATCTGCTTTCCTGAGCAATCATTCGGGTAATGTTTTCGGTGTTTCTTACTCCACCAGGCCATACTGCAACATGCAGATTTTCACCCAAGCCATAGAGTGCTGTTCGTGCCAGCGGCATCCAGTTTTCCCAACAATTCAATCCTCCAACAGTGAATTTTTTCAGCGGATGAACCTGAAGCCCATTTCCATCGCCGGGAGCCCAGGTAAGTCGCTCCTCATAGGTAGGCTGCAGTTTGCGGTGAACGGATTTAATCTCTCCATCGGCATTGGTATAGACCAATGAGCAATATATGCTGTGGCCACCTCGGTCAATTGGCCGCTCGATGATACCTAAATAAATAGCGATTTTGAGCTTTTTTGCCAGGTTTTGAATCTCGAGAAGATCGCCCCTTTCGATCAGAACGGCGTTTCTTAGGTAGTGCGCGTGGATCTCCTTTTGAACTTTATCATCCCAAGCAGCCCCATTGGTGAGGGAAAGCCAGAAAGGATAACCCGGTACCAATCCCTCTCCGAAAACAATCAGTTCACATCCTTGATCGGCAGCATCAGCGATGGAAACTTTTACTTTTTTAAGTGTCTCTACTTTGTTGAGCCAAACGGGTGCAATTTGGGCAAGGGCTACTTTCAGAAGATTGGAAGAGTTCATGGGTGTCAAGTTTGATCGGAAATTACCAGAATGTGATCTCCGATCAAAATTGAGAATGGTTTCTCAATAACAAATCCCCCTAGCCCCCTTTAGCAAAGGGGGAATAGCCGAAATTGATCCTCAACCTTTCATTTAAAGAATGTCGATTCAAAATTGATAACTAGTACACTTAGAGACATTACTTAGCAATACTTGGACTCTCAAATCCCAATTTCTTCAGCCCTTCCTGAACTTCAGGAGCTCCCATAAATAATTTCCAGCCCAGCCCGGTTCTATAATTTTCTATCATAGCCACTATCGGCCCTTGGTCAATCGCAAGATATCGGGTAGGGTAGAAGTCATGCTCAGGACTCATCGCATCGTAGAATCCGTATCGACCCAAGACATTTTCTCCATAATTGTAATAAAGATTCTTGATCACTTTCATGGATTCTTCCGGAGTATAAGGAATGGATGAAATAGCAGCTGTAGGGGAAATAACTCCGGTATCATTTCCCGGGAAGTGTGCATTGTAGCCATTGATGGAATAGGAAGCGGTAAGTCCCCAAAGATCCTCACCATACCCTGCAAATCCACCTGAATTTTCAATTGACCAAGCCCTGTTTATCAGCGTCTGATTGGTGTTTTCTTTTTGATAATCTGCATACTGGTCTTTCAGTCCCATCGGGTTTAATCCCAAATAAGAGTAGTGCGCCCAGAAAAGTGGTCCGCCCATCTTTTCAGCACCATTATGCTTGAGTTGGAGTGAATAGCCAAAGGCCTCATTTTTCGCTTTGATCGCGCCACTTCTTGCCCAGCCTTTGTGATATACATCCGGATCTATAGTATGTGTAGGAGAGGATGCGGCAAGTACATAGGTGATCAGACATTCATTATATCCTTCCAAAGGAAAATTCATTTCCCAGGCATACTCAGGGGACCAATGCCAGTAAAGGACATCCTGCCCATCCCTAGTGTACCAGCTCCAATCCATTTCTTTCCAAAGCTCATCTATTCGAGCTGCTACTGCTTTTTCACGTTCATCGCCATTTTTGAAATATTCCCGTACTGCGATAAGACTCTGCATTAAAAAAGCAGACTCTACCAAATCTCCTCCATTATCTTTCCGACCGAATGGCTGCACTTCCCCGGTTTTTCCATTGATCCAATGTGACCAAACCCCTTTGAAGCGGTCAGCTTTTTCCAGGAATCCCACTATTTTTTCAAATCGTGCAACCCCCTGTTCTTTGGTGATCCATCCTCTTTCAATCCCAGCTATCAATCCGAAAATCCCCATCCCAGATCCGCCGGTGGTCACTATATGAGCATCATTCTGAGGATATTCTCCGTCGATGTGGATTCTCTCTGGTGCTAAACCCGAGTTAGGTTCTGCACCATTCCAAAAATATCTGAACGTATAAAATTCTACCATATCCAGTAGCTCTTCGTCCGTCATCTTATGGGTTTTGGTAGCTCCTTTTCCGACTATTGTAGAGTCCTTGCCAGCGTAAGCTCTGATCTCATAATCCAGGTCGAGCTCCATTCCCAAGTCATTCACAAAATCTAAGTAAAGGGTGTCTTCCAGCACAGCCCGTCTGGTGAAATTATCGCCATCCATGCTCACCCAAACGCCATAGGAATCTGCTTCCGGGGCTTTGTTCCAAGCTAACTCGACATGAATATCATATGGAGTCGCTACGATAGTGTTTACCTGTTTCGTGGGGATGAAGCAGGCAAAAGACAGGGCGGAAAGAACTAATACTGAGAGAACAGAATAGTGTTTCATGTTAAAAATAGGCTGTTTAAGAAATCAATGTAAGGAGAACCCGTGAGTGGGCGTTCTGCTAGAAATAAATCCTGCCCGCAAAAGCGAACAGGATTTTTAAAGATTAATAGCCAGGGTTTTGGCTAATGGAACCGCCGCTAATATCGATTTCTGACTGAGGGACTGGATAGACTTCGTGCTTACCGGGAGTCCAGGTGATTCCCAGCTCCGCAAAGACTGCCTGAGCACGACCTTGTCTTACCAAATCGAAATACCGGTGCTGCTCCATCGCCAGCTCCACTCTGCGCTCTTGATAAATTGCAGTTCTCAATTCCGCTTTATCTGTAGTACTCACATCAAGTAAAATGCTCTCGTCTCCCTGACGAGCTCGCTCTCTCACCATATTCAAATACTCCAAAGCTAGGGTAGGATTTCCAAGTTCATTGGCAGCCTCTGCAGCGATCAAAAGCAAATCAGCATATCTAAACAAGCGGATATTTGCACCGCTATTTCCAAATCCGGATGGCGGTCGCTCCGGAAGCCAGGCTTTTCTGCTGAATCGTGCATTGTCTCCCATGTTGGGATCAGGCATGACTACCTCACCCGATGGCAAAGTATCTCCTTCGTTGATAATAGTGGCGACCAACCTTGGGTCATTTTCCTCAAAAGCTGTCATCAGATCATCCGATGGGCCATTAAATCCCCAACCATTATTTGGATTCCCTCGGATTCCCTGTACTTCGTTGAACTGGGATCCGCCTCCGCCAGCTTCTAGGGCTACGGTAGATACTTCAAAAATACTCTCTGAAGAATGCTCACCTTCTTTTCGGAAAATTTCTTCGTAATCTGGATATAACTCATATTGCCCGCTCGCAATGACTTCTTGCGCCATATCTAATGTTTCCTGATACTCGTTCTGGAACAGATGCACTTTTGCCAAAAATGACTTGGCAGCTCCTGATGTAGCGCGGCCAAGTTCAGAGGCTGGATATTCAGATTTCTCTGGCAGATTGGCTGCCGCAAAGCTGAAATCTTCCTCGATGAACTCGTAAATCAACTCTTTGGATACGCGCGGCTGCTTATATTCATCAGGATTGAGCGGACGATCGATCAAAGGAAGATCACCATAAGTTCTCACCAAAAAGAAGTAGAAATACGCTCTCAGGAATCTCGCTTCACCGATAAGCCTGGTCTTCAGCTCCTCATCCATATCGATTTCAGGCACATTTGCGATCACCTGATTTGCACGGAAGACACCCTGAAAGTATCCCGACCAAATCCCATTGACAGCTGTATTGTTTGCGTCAAAAGTGAAGTCATTGATGTCTTGAAGGAAACCTGCATCGCCTGGCACCGATCCCTTGACGGCATCATCTGAAGCGATATCTGTGATACCTATGTAAGAAAATACATGTACGTTGAAGTTTCGCAGGTGTGAATAGATAGCATTCACAGCCTGAGTTGCCTGGGTCGCATCTTTGAAGAAATTCTCGGAAGTAAGTTCTCCCTTTGGAGCTTTATCCAAATAATCCTCGCAAGACAGTAGTCCAACACTCATCAGAATGCTAAGTCCTACTGCGGCTATTTTATTGTTAATCTTATTTTTCATGGTTTTCATTGGGTTTAGAAGCTGGCTGAAATACCTACGTTAAATGTTCTTGCCAATGGGTAAAGACCACTGTCATATCCGGTTCCAAGTACATTTCCACCGCCTATTTCAGGCGTATATCCTGAGTATTTTGTCCAGGTGAATACATTCGTTCCCGACAGGTAAACTCGGAAGTTTTGAACCTTAATCTTATTTAAAGCGACTTCAGAGAAGTTGTAACCCACTTGGATATTTCTCAAGCGGAGGAAAGAACCATCTTCTACGAATCTGTCTGAAACCTCGTAGTTGTGTCCGCCATTAGTTACTCTAGGTTCAGAATTGCTGGTGCCTGCACCAGTCCATCTGTCTAAATAGCTCGATTCAAAATTGTAGGTATTAAAACGGGTTTGCTTTTTGGCATTGTAGATCTCGTTGCCATAGGTACCGTTGAAGTCAGCGCGTAGATCAAAACCTTTAAAATCAAATCCAAAATTAAACCCGTAGATCAGGTCTGGAATTGGACTTCCCAAGATCACTCTGTCATTATTGTTTACGGCGCCGTCACCATTGGTATCTTGATAAATCAAATCTCCGGCTACTTCAGGCCCGCGCTTAGGAATAGAAGATAAGTCTGCTTCATTTTGGAACACTCCAACAGTCTTATATCCATAATAATGTCCGATGGATTGTCCTATGGTGGTTCTGGAACCCAAGTAGCCACTGATTCCTACTGCTCCTCCGAAGATGGCTTCATTTCCTTCACCAATATCCAGTACCTCATTGTTCACGGTGGAGGCTACGATACCGAAGTTGTAAGAAAAGTCCCCCTTCTGATCTCTCCAGTTCAAAGTCAGATCAATTCCGGAGTTCTTCACGCTGGCTGCATTGATAATGGGATTATTGGCAGAACCAACATAGGAAGGAATAGGAACTCCTACTAATATATCATTGGTTTTACGCGTGTAATAATCGAATTCACCGGTCAGTTTCTCGTCAAAAAAACCGAATTCAAATCCTAAATTGGAAGTCACAGTTTCTTCCCATTTGATGAATGGATTTGCGAGCCTTGTCAACGTGGCTCCATAAATAAGCTGTTCATCGATGCCAAAAACAGCATTTTGATTTCCTGTCACTACTGGGCGACCTTCGTAGAAAGCAATCTTGTCATTCCCTATTTTTCCCCAGCTACCGCGGATTTTTAGGTTGGAAAGGAAATTTTGATCTAGAAGAAAACCTTCCTCAATAATGTTATATCCTAAGGCTACAGATGGGAAATTTCCAAATCTATTTTCTTCTCCAAAACGGCTAGAGCCATCTCGTCTGAAAGTACCTGTGAAAAGAAATTTGTTTTTGTAAGTATAATTTGCTCTGAAAAGATAGGAAAGCATCGCCCAGTCTCCGGCAGAGTTGGAGTTGGTTTGGGTGGTTAGTTCACCTGCATTCAGATACCAAAGCGAAGGATCCTCGCCAGGTAGATTTCTTCTGCCACCGCCTAGTGTTTCGGTGTAGAAATCCTGAGTGGTAATACCTGCAAGAAGGTTGATGCGATGATTATCCCACTCTTTAGTATAGTTCAGCGTATTTTCCCAAAGAATATTTCTATTTCTCAGGTTCCCTACATTGACAGAATTTTCAGGATTTTGCTGCGTGGGAGAGACGAAATATACTGGGGTAAAAGATTTTGAATCCTCAAATGCCAAATCCAGTCCCGCATTACTTCGGAAGGTAAAGTTCTTCAGGAATTTCACGTCCATGAAGAAATTTCCCACAGCTCGATAATTGTTAGTTTGGTTGTTTGAGTTGTATTCAAACTGTGCCGCTGGATTACCGACTGGAGAAGTGTCTGTATAGCTTCCATCAGGCTGAGTTGGGTCAAAGATCGGATAAGCACGATAGGCATTTCCAATCACCCCAGGTTCGTTTTGCTGATTAAAGTAGATAAATGACAGATTGTTACCAAAAGTCACCGCATCGCTGAACTTGTATTGGTTGTTCAGTCGGATAGTCAATCGCTCGTATTCCGATTCTTTTACGACTCCTTTTTGATCAAAGTAGTTTACGCTCAGATTGAAATTGCTTTTAGATGATCCGCCGGAAGCACCCAAACTCACATTATTAATTGGAGCATTTCTAAAAATGTAGTCTTGCCAGTCGGTGCCTTCACCATAATCATTGACATTGTAGATCGGTTCATTTCCCACATTTTGCTCCAGCTCATTTGCCAGTTGAGCGAAATCACGGGCATTTACCAAGTCAATTTTATTGGCGACTTGCTGCACGCCAGTGTATGCATCTACCGTAATTCGTGTTTCAGCATCAAATGAACCTTGCTTTGTACTGACGATGATCACACCATTTGCACCTCTGGAACCATAAATCGCAGTTGCGGAAGCATCTTTCAGCACTTCTATAGATTCCACATCATTTGGATTCAGGAAATTGATGTCGTCAAGTAGCATTCCATCTACCACATAGAGAGGAGAAGAGTTGTTTAGCGTACCCACACCACGAATACGGACAGTAGATCCAGCACCTGGAGCTCCTGAGTTTTGTGTGATCTGCACACCACTCACACGCCCTTGAAGAGATTGGGTCACATCTGATACCGGAAGGCGACTGATATCCTCAGACTTCACACTGGAGATAGCCCCCGTAAGATCACTTTTACGCTGAATACCGTATCCGACTACGACAAATTCATCCAGATCACCCAGATCTTCTTCAAGCGTAACGTCGATGGTTGATCTTCCTCCAATTGGAGCTTCCACTGTCTTGAAGCCTACAAAAGTGAAGACCAAGACTGCATCTTCGGGTACTTGTATGGAGTACTTTCCATCCAGATCCGTGACGGTTCCGTTGATGGTTCCTTTGATAACCACATTTACTCCAGGAATTGGTTGTCCGGAAGAATCAAGTACAGTTCCCTGAACAGGGACATTGGTTTGTCCAAAAGAATCCTGGACGATAAAGAGTGAGAATAGGAGAAGGGTTAAAATCAAATACTTGCTAAGATGCCAAGTACTATCCCTCTCAGGTAGAAATTTTTCCATCGGGTTATACGGGTTTGGTTTAGTTTACATTGCTGAGATGAGTATCATCCTGAGCAATAAATGAAACTACCTTTCCTTAGATAGTGTAAGAAAAAATTTCTTCGAAATCGATTGAAAAAGCATGTAAAGAGTATCCCATTAGACTCGCTAATTCCTGCTTTAATTTCATATAAAAATGCTTCTAATAGCAAATAGAGGTCATTATTTGAAATCAATTCACGCTTTATTATCAGGATTTTTTCAAGTATCGATTTAGGAGAAAATCAGTTGAGTTCATGAGATCGCTCCAGCACAATGTCCACCCAGTCTGGCTGATGAATTCCCTTCATCTCCAATTGTAATTTGACTTTCACTCGGAAGCTGCTAATGGCATTTATTCTCAGATCCAGCAGTTGCGAAAGCTCTTCCAGTGTGAGTTTTTCATGCTCAGCGATGACGGTGTAGGACAGGTAAAATGCCTTCTCTATCGGAAGACGAATCCCATGGAAAATAGTGCCTGCCGTAGCAGATTCAATGTGTCCACAGCGGGAGCACCTGCGGTGAAAAATTTTTGAGCGTTTAGAGAATTTACTGTGCTCACAGGCTTTACAGCTAAAAGAGTTTTCCCACTTGACTTGCTCCAGGTATCGGAGGCAAGCGCTGGAATCGGGAAAGATCTTATTGAAATCCTCATAGCTCATACGCTTATTGGTGATTCTGGCCTGTAGGTTTTCTTTTATCTGAGATTTTAACTTCCAGATGTCCTTATCCAAAATCGAATTGATGCGTTTGATTTCCTCGTCCTTTTCAAGAATCTGTTGATTATAGGCGAGCAGCAACTGGTTCTTTTTGGCGAGTTCTTGTGTTCTTTCATCCACACGCTGCTCCAGTTCCCTGTTGACTTTTTCTTTAAGATTCGCATTTGCTTCTGCTTGTCGCAAGGATCTGAGCATAGCCCGATCACGGTTGTCTTTGAGGATTTTGACCCGATCTCCCAGTGCTAAAGTGAGCAGTAGCATCTCCATCAAGAATGCGATATGAAGACTGTAATATAAGAAAGTGCTGTGCGGGATAATGGCGGCATGAACCATAGTTTTCAGCGCTACGCCTAAGAAAAGAATACCGTAGGCGATCACAAAAAGCCTCGCCACGCTATAGCCTTTTACCCAAACATAAATACTGGAAAAGAGAATAAGAAAGAAAGGAAGGATATCGTAAATCTGGATTTCCAGCAGTGCTGGGAAAAAGGCGATCCCTGCAGCAAAAAGAATTGTTTTTGCAACTAGAATCAACTGAAAACAGCGATGCATGCTTGGGAATCTCCTCCTCAGATTGAGGAAGTGAGTGGAGAAAAGTAATGCAAATAGCACGATCAAATAGCCGGAAAGTCCTGAGATGGGCTGATTCCATTCTGGATAATTGGGCCATAAATACTGAAAAGCAATGCCGTCAACGCAGGCAGCAAAAATGCCTACACTCAATAGGTAGAAGACGTAATAAAGGTATTTCACCTCCTTAATTGCCAGGTAAATCAAGCCGTTATAAAGGGAGATAATCAGTACCATTCCATAGAAAATCCCGTAGAGAAAGTACTCGTTCAGCGCATAATAAATGAAGCGATTGAAAGACCTGAAGGCAATTCTAACGTCTGCTTTTTGGGAGGATTTGATCTTGAAATAATAAGTATCAACTCCTGATGTCTCGTTTTCTACTGGGATCTGAAAGTTCTTGTGAGGAAATATCCTATCACCAAAAGCGACTTTATCACCTAGCTTCAGTTCCTTGTATCCAGCTTCTGAGGGGATATAGGCTGTTATTTGATCGATAGTCTGATCATAAAACTCCAGCAGCCACTGCTTATTACTTTGCGGAGTTTTCTGGATCGCCACCTTTACCCAATAGGTGTATTCCGTAGAGAAGTTGTTCTTGCTGAAGTCCGAATTGATCTTGAGTTTATCCGAAATAGGACTTGAAAGAATATCATTCAATTCAAGCTCGTTGCTTTCATCTTCGTAGAACGTAAGTCGGTCGATCGCGTAGATTCTCTCGTCCAGTTGATCATTGATCTTAAAGGTGTAATTGGATGATTGGGCAATGCCAGACAAGGAAAATAAACTGATCAACGCACAGATTCCTGCGAGTGCTCTTCTATAAAACTTGTCCATTATACAGTTGGTTTAACCCTTGAAAAGGATCAAAAACAAAGCCCGATTGGCTGTATGTCTGTATTTTGGGAGCCTTTAGCTAAGAAGGGTTAAACGCTAAAAACTGAGTTTACTCGCGATCCTTAATAATTTTCAACAGCAACTCTGGCTCGTCGGTGGTAATGAAATCAGGGTTTTGATCAAGAAACCAAATCAAATCTTCAGCGGAATTTACCGTCCAGGCATTGACAGTCAATCCCAAATCCTGCGCTTCTTTGATCCACTGAGGATTCTTTTTCAGCAGATTGATATTGTAGTCAAAGCCAAAAAAGCCTGCTTCTTTCAGCTCAGCGGGAGTTTTGTCACCAGTGAGGTAAGCAACATTCGCTTCAGGATCCATTTCAATCGCCTTCAAACCCCCTTCGTAGCTGAACGTAATGTAATCCACCCACTTCTCCGCTTTCATTTTCTTTACCGCCAGCACAGATTTTTCTGCTACTTCTATACTTCGCTCCACAGAGATTTTAGAAGGCTTGATCTCGAAGATCAACTTGGTACCTTTCTGCTTTTTACCTGCTTTTAGGTATTCTTCTACCGTAGCGAGTTTCTCTCCATTTTCGTGTTTTTTGGTCAGAAGCTCTTCGTAAGTAGAGGTTTCGATCTCCATCCCTTCGAAATCAGCATCATGATTCACTACCAAAACTCCGTCAGAAGTCATCCAGACGTCAAACTCAGAACCTTCACAGCCTAGCTTCACCGCTTCTTTGAGCGAAGCCAAGGAGTTCTGTGGATTTCCTTGAGCTCTCCAGGCACCTCGGTGGGCGATTACTTTATTTTTGTGAAAAGACTTCTGCGCAAAGGAGGCAGAACTGGCTACCAAAAAAGTAAGTAGAGTGAATAGAATGGATTTCATGGCGTAGGGTTAAAGCTTTTCAACTAGCTGACCAAAAGTAAAAAATCGGAGGATACAAACTATTCCGCTTATCAGAATTCACAGAAACTTCATGTTTGGATATATTTTTTTTAAACGCGGTAGTCACGGAGGATAACGCGGAGAGCGCGGCTACGGAGAAAATTGGCGCGTGGCGGCGCAACGGGTAAAAGGGTTTTTCCTTGATCCTTGAGTTTTTTTTAACCGCGGTGGTCACGGAGGAGATCGCGGAGGGCACAACTAAGGGTTAACCGTGCTTGCTTGATCATTGAGTTTGAA
>NZ_MSSW01000006.1 GCF_002150685.1 Algoriphagus antarcticus | reverse complement strand
CGGATAATCATATAAATTTTTGTAAACGGAATTCTGCCTCTAGCCAGATTTAATTTCATAATCACTTCGGCATACATCAACAAGCTCAGTAGAACTGCTTGCTGTCCGGAAAAAATTTTGAATAGTTTGAAAAGGGAGGAAATGCGACAAAGCCACCCTTCCTCCCTTTTCAAAAATTAAAGAAAACTCCGATGGTCTAGCTTGGCGAGGTCAATTGGAAGTTTTAACCTAATGGCGCAAGCGGATATTAAAATAAATTATTCATGAAAATGCTTCATGGAGAATGCCAACTTATAAGTGAGAAAAATCTTCATCAGGAGGAGGCGTGTTTTTAAAAAATGAAGCAGGAGGATTGCCGGCTAAAGCTTTGAAGTCCTTATTGAGGTGATTCAGGTCGAAATAACCTGTTTCTACACAGACATCCAACCAGTTTAATTCTGTATGGTACTGTTTTAATTTTAAAGCTTGGTTAAATCTCCTAATCCTCGTATATAATTTCGGACGAATCCCAACAATTTCTATGAATTTCCGCTCAAACGTTTTGAGAGACATATTGGAGTGAAAGGCCAATTGCTCCATGGAATAAGCGTTGGGTTCGTAGATCAGTGAATTGGATGCCTTCCTTATGGCTTCGCTTTTCCAAAGGGTTTGATTGGATGCCAATTTTCGTTCTAGGAAATTTTGGGTTAAAATCACCATTTTTTGGAAGGTGATGTTCTCATGCAACTGTTCATGCAAATCCTCAAACTCAAGATGGAATAGGTCTTTTGCATCAAAAAACTGGTCAGTTATCGTATTAACTGGAATTTGAAAAATACTGGAAAACCCGATAGGTTGAAATTGAATAGTGAAAATTTTATACCGGCCCTGAAAGATAAAAAAACCTTTCATGTTGGATTGAACGCCAATTACACCGGAAAAGAGGGGCTTTACATCGTCACAATTAAAACCTGAAATATGCTTAGATATTGGTTTGAACATAGGTCTATTTGAACCAATAATTAACGAAATAAGGACTTCGTGAGAGCCATGGCAAGGTTTTTTCATAACTTCATTAAAGGTGTCAACCTCCCTCAGTTCGAAGGAATGGATATAATCCTGAAGGATACCTGTAGGACTGGCAATTTTAGTTTTGACCATGATAAAAAGTAAAATTTTGTATATCCCATATTATTTAAAAAGAACCTTAATAACCTAGTTTATTTTTCTTTCCTGTTTATAGATATATCCTCATAAAGAGGGCAGCATTTTTAAATAGGTTAGCGGGAGTCAATGCGCAAATTTTTTAAAATCCTTAATGAGTATCCGTAATCCTGCACGTTGCCATATTTAATACTGATTTGCTTCCTAAAATCCCCCTTACCCCCTTTGAGAAAGGGGGATTTGATCCGATTTAGAATCAAGATTTAGCTTTTTTCCGGAACGTGCAACAAAGCGAACACTCATAAAATCCTTTATCAGATGCATTGGATAATAACAACCCGCTTGATAACAAATGTCCATCCATGTCAGATTTGGTAAATAGGTCTTCCAATCCATCGCATGATTAATCCGCCTGATTCCTGCAAATAGCTTCTATGAAAGGTCTATGATCATTAAACATCATATCAATCTCATACTTGGCATACATCGATTTAAATAAACCCTCCTCAAAACAGTCAAATTCCCTAATGACAATAAATGAAATATAGTTTATTCAGGCTATTAGGTATATAATCATTGTGTTTAACATGATTGTATAGGCTAACTTTATAAATATGTCGATTTTTTACTATAAAAATAAAAAGATTCTTATTTAATTTTAATGGATAAGCGAAAGACTTTTAAATTTTTAAATAGAAAGACATGAAACTTTTTTTAGTTATCTTATTCGCACTCATTTCTCTTGTTCAGTTTTATGGTGTCGGCACCAGCGTCGAAGACGAAGAAAAAATAAAGAAAATAGTCCGCTCTGAAACCGAATATTTTTTGAAAAGAGATTCATTGGCATGGAAAGATCTTTTTGTTCATGGGGAAACTACTACACGGGTCTATGCGGGTTTAGGGTTTTATGGAAATCAGGTCGGCTGGAATAACTTTGGACCTGGTCTGCTTCAATGGATGAAAGACTCGCCCACGCCATCGCGTTATACGAATGTTAAGAACAGTAACTATATTATAAACATATCAGATGACTTGGCTTGGGTGACCTACGACCAAGTTTTAAGTGTACCGGGCGTCGATTCCATACCTCCCTCCGGTTCAAGGGAGTTCCGTACTTTGGTAAAAGACAAGCAGCAATGGAAGATCAGTTCCATCATGACCATCGATACACGATCCTACTTTAATGTCAATCCGGAAAGTATGGAGTACATGTTTAATTTATTGGGGTACAGCTACCTAGAGAAAAATAAAACTGAAGAGGCCATAGAAGTATTCAAACTTAATGTAAAGCTCAATCCCGAAGCCTGGAATACTTACGATAGTCTGGGAGAAGCTTATGCCCTAGCCGGCAATAAAGATCTGGCTATTGAAAACTACAGGAAGTCAGTTGAACTGAATCCGGAAAATGAATATGGGAAGGAGATGTTGAAGAAGCTGAAATGATGAAGGAAGATTCACTTCTTTATATGTATGTTATAAGAATAAATGGTTGCCTAGAAAAAGAAAAGATGTAAAACAAACTAAAGTAATGCCATGGTTGAAGGTTTATTATTAATAAGAGGTCAAAATCTTGAGAAAAGGAATCTGATGATTTCTTTATCAAATGCAAAGCAGCTAATAGTTGGTCGTGTCCATACATTAGGGTTTATTGTTCATATTGCTGCGAGTACACAAGAGGATTTTTACGCAGCTTTTCTCAGATTCTCCGCAATCCCAAAAGTCAAAGATACATTGCCACTTTTGGTTTCTAAAGGAGGATAGAGCATAATTAGATTTTCAGATTACAACCCATTTTGGGAATTTGATTAAACTTTAAATAGAACAATTCTTTAAGGATGAGATAATTAACGTCTACAGAAACAATCTTTAATCTTAATCAAGTAAAAACACTATGGCTATAAATCAACCTCTGGCAGTACGATTTGCAAATCCCTCCTTCCCCTTGATCCTTTGCGGTCCTATTCTCCGTAGAGTTGATTCCCAAATTGCAAGTGTCTGGGTAGCACTAAAAGAGCCTAGGCGCATCAAGCTTAATTTGTATTTGGGTTATTCAGAAAGTGACGTAAATAAAACCCCGGATTTCTCATCCGGGTTTATTGAGACATTACCAGTAGGAGAGCATTTGCATATCGCTATAGCCTATGTATCGACAAAAGGCCTGCTCAGAAATGGAAAGGTCTATTCCTACGACCTTTTTTTCTATTCCCCAGATACGGATACAAGAGTAACATCTTTGGGCGAACTTAATTTGCTTAAAAGCCCTGTTCTTCTTGGTTTTAAGGAAAACCAGCTCCCGTCATTTGTATATGTACCTGAAAAACTTGATGACCTTCGTGTAGCACACGGTTCCTGCCGAAAAATACACGGAAAGGGTCGAGATGGATTGGCGGCATTATCCAAAGTCATGGAACCTGATTTTGATATAGGGTCGGAAGACCTACCGAAAATCAGACCTCATTGTTTTTTCCATACCGGTGACCAGATTTACGCCGATGACAGTTCTGACTTTTTGATAGAGCATTTTACTGATATTGGTAATTTTCTACTTCAAAGAGTGGAACAACTACCCTACCCTGCTACGGCTGATGATTATTTTGAAAAACAGGAAGGAAACGGAAAAAAATTTGTGTGGATTGAGGCGGTTACAGAAGCCTTGCCTCCTGGCCGTAGAGCAACTAATTTTTACACCGGTTTCACTGGTAGCCAAACAAACCATCTTTATTCATTTGCGGAATTTTGTGGCGCTTACCTTTTGCAATGGTCGGAGGTATTGTGGCCAGAAAAACTACAGACTATTCCTGAAATATTAAAAAGTAAATCAAAAGAAAATGAAGAAACTAAGCCTTACCTATTTCATTCGAAAATATGGGAAAAAGAGTTTAGTCCGCCCACCGACTGGGATAAAATGAAAAGAAAAGAACGCCTGAATCACTTAAATCAAAATGATTTTAAAAAAGTTTGGGAACAGAAATTGGAAATACCGTCTGATTTAACAAGTAACAAAAGATCTATACGTAAAAGAAGAGAGAAATATATACAAGAAAATATTGAGTATGGCAGCGTAGTAAATTTTTGGGGAAACAGGGAAGAAGAAATCAAACGGATTGAAGAATTTCGGAGAGATCTCCCTCATGCCAGGCGGGCTATGGCCAACATGCCCAATATCATGACATTTGACGACCATGATGTAACGGATGACTGGTATTTAACAGGTCGTTGGACCAAACGAACCCTTGGAACAAGACTGGGTAAAACTATAATCGGCAACGGATTATTGGCATTTGCATTATTTCAGGCATGGGGCAACGACCCATTGGCATGGTCGGGAAATGCCTTGGCATCGCTACTTCAAAACACATTACCTGAAAACTTTCCGGCAAATGGGAAGGAGGAACTACGGCGAAAAATACAGGTGAAATTGGAAGGAATTGGTAATGAAGATGATGGCCCCGACGAAGAAGCTGCGGAAATTGATGAAAATAAGCTTATAAAGGAACTAGAGTCTATACTTAAAAATCAATTAACAGCTGCCAGTCTCAATTTTACGGGTAGCGATGCGGCTCAATTGGTTGAAAATATAGTCAATTCCCTTTTAACCGAAATCGTTACGAATATTCCAAGAAGCGAAAGCAAGAAGAAGGAACTTCTAGACGAGATACCTTTTTTCGTGTCAGGGATGAAAGCGTATGCAGATGCACATGATCCCAAAACCTTGGTGGAAAAGGAAACTATAGGTACGCCAATTCAGGATTGGGCGGCTTTGCGCTCTTTAAGAATAAATTCCAATTTAGGATTTGATGATCTGGACAAGCCAAAAATTACCTGGCATTTCTCTTTTCAGATGGGCGCGGCCCGAGTTTTTGCACTTGATACACGAACACGGCGGGATTTTTCTGCCGGACTGGATTTCCCGCCTAATCTCATCCGCAAAAAAGCATTGGAAGAACAACTTCCAACTACCGCACTACCTCAGGGTACAGAATTGGCTATTGTCATTTCGGGAGCCCCTATTTTGGGTTTGGCTACCATTGAGTCTATCGGGCAGACGATAGTACCAAGAGTATTGAATGCTATAAATGTTTTCACTACAAAAATAGTTATATCTTTAAGGGAGGCTGCCCATAAGGGAGAAGAAAGTTTGGATGTTGAACATTGGTCGTTACACCTGGAAGGATACGAAGCCCTGTTGAAAAAACTGGCATTTTTTAATAAAGTCGTTTGTCTTTCCGGAGATGTGCATTATGGCATTACCAGTGAGATGGATTACTGGCAAAAAGACAAGTCCCATGCATCCCGTTTTGTTCAAATGGTCTCTAGTGCCCTGAAAAATATGAAGCCGGAGGGAACTTTAGTCGGATTATTGCCTGCCGCATTTACCCAAGTGACGTTGACAAAGGGGCTTAATCGGGAAATGGATAAGTTGACACTAATTGGGTGGGATAAAGATACAGAAAAGCTGAAGATCAGGCGTCAGTTTGAGGCAGGAAAATTCCGAGATGCCAGGCCAGGCGAATTCCCCTTGCGCATCGGATATGCGTTAAGTAAAAAACCGGTGTTTTTACCTTTAAGAGATTGGCCATTGGCAGAATTTCCGCCAGCCACTGAAGGAGGCGAATCCATTGTGCTACCGCGAGTAGCGATCAACGCAAATGCACCACAACCAACCCATAGATGGCGGTTAAATATTCTAAAGGATGAGAGAACGGATAAAGAGCGATTTCGGGCTTTAGGAGCAGCCTTTAATGTAGAACCGGACGAAGATGTTCCGTTGGATATCAATGCCACAAATTACTATTCGAGCCTGGATCAAATGCTCGAGCGTAATTCATTTTTCAGTAGAACCCATTTTAGTCGGGCAGTGAACTGGTTCAGCAATGCGGCTATTGTACATTTTTCCAAAAATGAAAATGGGGAGATGCGGGCATTACATTCCCTGTTTTTTTATCCCATTTATTTACCGAAGCCATTTTGTGACAATCCCGGTACTTTTGAAAGCCCATATTTTCAACAGGTAGTTTCTCTCGAACAGAAGCCAGAATCAGCGCAGCCTTTATATCCAAAAGAACCAAACCAAAACTAGATATGGGCAAATTATCGAGGTTAATAAATCATATTAATGATTGGTTTGCGCCTTTTGAGGAGTTCTGTAAAGACGAAAACTTTAGGGGAGAATTATTCGCTTCGGTCGGAGCAAAAGAACCTACAGATCCCGCAAAAAATGCGCGTTTGAAAGAAAAACAGGGCAAACTATTGGGTTTACTTCAATCCGTGAAAGATAAATTTGATGTCGATGAAATAGAGGTAGGCAACATTGTAGCATTCGGGAAATTGATTGCCGAAATGTATGTGGTTTCAACGACCGTCGCAGAAATGCTGGAAGAATGCTCGTTTCAGGGTGTTGAAGAAAATGATAAAGAAACAAAGGAAATCGCAGTTGCGAACGCGCTAAGAGCAATTTCAAAGTATTTTTCATTTGTGCTGTTCAAGAATAAAGCTCCTGAAGTAGCCGCTTTCGGTGAAGCTCTTGGCATTTTTACCGATGAATGGAATGTAACCAAACGAGCTCTTGGTATGGCTTTGGTTTTTGACTTGATAGACCTGCTTTCTCCATTGGTTACACCTCAAATTAATATACTGACCGACACATTTGGGGTACCAATACATTTGCAAAACCCCGATCTCACAGCGGCCGGAAACGTGATTGGCGATGCCAAAGATGATTTTCACCAGCATATCATAAAGGGAATTTTTCTTGATTTAAGTATCCTTCTGCAGGTTTTGTTAAATGATAAAACAAAATACAACTTGGGTGAGTTTTTGGTGAATTATGGGTATGAATTATCGCCTGAGGAGGATAATTTTTCGAATTCCGCTCGCTTTGCAAATCGTGTGATACAAGTGCAATTTTTACCCGGCGATTTACTCAAAACAAACAGTGTTGCAAGTGAACTCACAGATTCCATTATTTCTTTTGGAACGATTCCTGTGATGGCTGATGGCGCCCTCCCTGGAGCCGAACCCATCGGTTACCAATATTTGATGAAGTTTGAATTATCAGCTACGGAAATCGGATTCGATAATCCGGAACATACAGTTGATCCGGCTTCCGGAATTGAAATAGGAGATTTTAAATTGCGCATACCTGCAGAGTTAAACGGTAGTATGATTTGGGGGCAAGGTGTAGCGGGATTTGATTGGGTTAGCTCACTGCCATTGGATCTGGATACCGTTCTAGAATTGATATTACCTGCCCCACATAAAGGACTGCCTGCAAACTCCGGTGAACCGGAGAATGTGGACCTCCTAGAACGAGGGGATATTTCGCTGAAAATCTCCCCTAAAAACGTATTTATTGATGGTGAGGAAAAAATAGACGTTGAGTTTCGGCTGGAAATGCGCGACTTTGTTCTTGCCATTTCAGGAGATGACCGAGACGGATTTCTTCAAAAAATTCTGCCTGATGAAGCACAGATTAGGGCCAGTTTTTCCCTTACCTATTCGCCACGCAGAAACGCCTGGACACTGGATGGATTAGATGGAAGAGACGGTCTGTTCTTTATGTTTAAAATCGGTAACGTAGGGTTTAAAAAGAATAAAACGCTGAGAATAGAAATCCCGGCACTTTATTTTGGACTACGGCCGCTCGTTGAAAAAGTAGATGACAAAGATGTCGTACGCGGCGCTGAACTGGAGGCATCTATTGGTCTGCGGCTGGGAATTGGCCCGCTGGATATTTCAGCAGACAGGATGGGGCTGTTGGCACAACTGACCTTTCCGGAGAAAGCGGATGGAAACCTCATGGGCGCCAATTTCGAGCTCGACCTAAAACCTCCCTCTGGAATCGGGTTTCTGTTAAAAGGCAAATACCTCACAGGAGGTGGATTCCTCTATATAGACGAAGACCGTGGGGAGTACATGGGTATCGCACAATTATCTTTTAAAAATAAATACAACATCAAAGCATTTGGGATTATCCTCACCAAACTACCAGATGGTAAAAAGGGATTTTCCTTTGTCCTCATGCTCACTGTTGAAAAAACTTTCCAATTGGGAATGGGATTTCAACTGACCGGAGTTGGTGGGCTTGTTGGTATTAATCGGCGGGTGGATGTTTCGAAGTTACAGGAAGGATTGCGAACCAACCTATACGACAATATCCTCTTCTCGGAAAACCCAATGGAAAATCCCTATGGCCTCCTCAATGCCATCAATACGGTTTTTCCTGTTGCTGAAGATCAATACGTCATTGGTTTGATGCTGCAAATAGCCTGGGGGCCAAAAGGCTTAATAAGCATTGAAGCGGGATTTATTGTAGAGTTTCCTGAACCCGTTCGCTTGACAATTATTGGCGTCCTGAAAGCTCTGGTCCAGAAAAAAGTAAAAGGAAAGGAAATAACCGTCCTGAATTTACAGTGTAATTTTTTGGGGATTTTTGATTTTGAGAAGCAATTTATTAGACTCGATGCGGTTTTATTTAACTCTACTCTATGCGATTTGAAATTGGACGGCGATTTGGCTTTACGAATCCGATACAATTCAGATCCGGATTTTGTTCTTTCGGTAGGCGGATTTCACCCTAATTTCCAGCCACCGGCACTTGAATTGCCCGCTGAAATCAAACGCCTGCGAATCATTCTTCGCTCTGGTAACCCGAGCATTATTGTTTTGGCGTATGTGGCTGTGACCGCCAATACGTTCCAGTTTGGGGTAGCCGGGGAGTTGAAATTTGAAAAATGGGGGGTCAAAATATTGGGCGAATTGTCCTTTGATGCACTCTTTCAGTTCAGTCCTTTCTGCTTCGAAATCAGTGTTCATTTCTTGCTCTCCGCATCTTGGAAAGGACGTGAATTTGCCGCCATCGAACTTAATGGACTTTTCTCCGGACCTTCCCCTTGGCACGTGGAAGGCAGCCTGAGTCTTAAAGTATGGATATTCTCAAAAACTGTTCATCTTGATGAATCATGGGGTGAAGGTGACGATACCCGCCTGGAATCAGTACGAATCATCCCATTATTGACCGACGATTTAACTAACCCGCGTAACTGGGAGTCAAAAGAAGGCAGCACCCGTGTTTTGACAACCGTCCGAAAACAGGAATCTCCTTCAGCGAATAATTTCCTGCATCCTAACGAATTATTGATTGTCCGTCAGAATACCGTGCCGTTATCCTTAAAAATTGACAAGTTCGGAGAACGTGCACCCGCAGGAGCCAGTAAATTCGATATTAAATTGATCGATCGAGAGGGGATGCCCCTAAAAGCCACCACTGTAAAAAATCATTTTGCACCCGCTCAATTTTTGAATATGAGCGACGAGAAAAAGCTCAGTTCATCTTCATATGAATTATTCGACTCTGGACTCAGTTTCGAAGGCCTGGATGAAGTGATGTGCAGTGAGCTTATGTCAACAACTGCAGTGGAATATGAGACGAAAATTGTAGATGTCCCCACCGTTGCACCAATCATTAAGCGGATAAAAGTCCAGGAGGTTCAAGCTAATTTTACGTTTGGGTTGAGGAACAATGCCATTGCGAATTCAACTCTGGGGAAGCATATCAAGCCAAGCAAAGCTGTTTCTCAACCGCTTAGAGAACGATTTACTATCGTTGAGAAAGTTGATTTAACCACCTTCAAAGAAACCCATGCCTGGACCGAAACGGAGGCTCTGCAGAAATTGAGGGAAATAGAGAAATCAACGCCAAGAAAGAAAGGCAAACTCATGGTGTTGCTAAATGAATAAGAATTTTAAAACGGAGTTGAATTCGGCATTCCGTCTTCTTTACACAGCGATTTTAAAGAAACAAACTTTTCAGCAATATGGCAAACTACACCTTTCTTCCATTTTTACGCCGAGGAATTGTCGGTCTGTTAAATTCCAATGTTGAAAAGGACAGATTAACTATTCCGTTGCGGTTACAAGTGATCGGCGAAGGTGAAACACTTCCTCCGCCTATTGAGCACCCAATTCAACTCCTTGGTCCGGGCGATATCACAGGATTGAATCACCAAGCTATCGTCCGCACAGTCCCCCGAGCCGGGGTAAATGATTTTGAAGCTAATTTTCTGGCTGCGATCGAGTTTTATGACGAAGATTTTACATGGCGGTATTCTCCCCTTATTCCGGACAGCGGAAAACTGGCGCCCTGGATTTGGTTGATTGTCCTCACGGAAAATGAATATTTGAGGGTCACAGGTGTCAAGGGCAAGTTACCAGCCATCGATATTACATCCGAAGCTATGCTTTCCGCATTTCCCGCCCCGGAGACAACTGCCTCTTGGGCGCACGTTCACCTCAATTTCGAACCGGAAGGATCCACTGCTAAGGCCCTTGGGAGCAGCATCCAACAGAATCTAAATCAGAATCCCAACCTGGGTTGCTCTCGGTTAATCTGTCCCAAGCACCTGAGGGCCAATACCAGCTATCGGGGCTTTTTGATTCCAGCTTTTGAAAAAGGCCGTAAGGCCGGATTGGGGCATCCAGAAGCCGATGTTGCAGCGAGTTCAAACTCACAAATCTCATGGGCAAGCCAAGAAGGCAAGCTCGCGCCCAATCGTTTTCCTGTATACTATGAATGGCCCTTCTCCACTTCTTTAGAAGGCGACTTTGTGGATTTAGCCCGCAGATTGTCCCCTCTAACTATCGAAGAGCAAAATAATTTGGCCGCCGCGACCAAACTCTTGGACATACGGGATCCAGGCTGGGGCATTCGCGGGGCGAAAGGGATAATACGGTTAGAAAGTGCTTTGAAGCTACCCGGATTGCCGCCTGATTCTGCCAATGAGCTGGACGATAAGAAATTATTAGGCAAAAAAATTGGACTATTGCTCAACCTCGGAATTGTAGCCCAGGACAGCGCCGAAGCCAAAGGTACTCCCCACCCTTATTTTAAATCGGAAGACAACCTCACCGAGCAATCCAATTTGGATGATGATCCAATCATCACCCCGCCAATTTATGGGGGATTTTATCGCCCTGGACAACCGCTGAGTGCTGGTAATTCCCAAAGTTGGTACGAAGAATTAAACCTCAATCCGGTGTATCGTGTGGCGGCGGCGGTTGGAACCGGGGTCGTACAGAAAGATCAAGAAGAGTTGATGGACATCGCCTGGGAACAATGGGGAACCTATGCGGACACAAGAAAAATTGAAAATCGGTGGTTGTTTTCAGAGCAGTTAAGCAAGAGAATGGGCTTGAAAAGAATACAACCCATGGTGGATTCGACTGATCCGGTGGTGCAATATCGAGCAACTGGTTTCTTTTCCCCCTTAATACCAACGATAAAAAAAGACGGAACTACCACCCAGAAAATGGTCAAGTTCACAACAGCCAATGCGGCCATGCCCTCCACCTTCTCCAGTGCTTTTTTGAAGGTGACCCGTAAGGGTGGCCCATTGATGAGGCGATTTGAAGAGAAGCCAAAAGGGACATTTTTCGCCGCTGTAAAACCCCTCGTGTTGATGGCAGCGATGCCCACGACAGCTATTCAGGGAGCGGCCAATGCAATTTTGTTCTGGCTAAACTCTGGTGCAGCAAGTTCAGAGCATGTAATCAAAGTCGGTCTTGGTGGCATTGAACCTTTAAAGTCGGCGATGAGTCTTTGGTTGCCTTATGTAAGTATGCAAAGAGCCAGGGTCGAACCCAGAAACGATCTCCACAAGAGCACCATGGCGGAATTATGGGTGCAGATTTCTCCGGAAAATACGATTATGAGTCGTTTTAAATCGATGATGGATCGCAAATTGCCGACCAATATAGTTGCGGCAGATGGGAATAAACCACCCGCCCCTGTTTTCAGAGAGGCTACTTATGCGAGGCTAGCTGAAAGAAATACGGATTTCATACTACCGGGCCTGGAAAAAATTCCACAAAACCGGGTAGCAATTCTTAAAGCCAACAACAAATTTATTGAATCCTATCTCGTCGGCCTAAATCATGAAATGGCGCATGAATTTCTGTGGCGCGAATTTCCAGCTCCTCTAAATGCTACCTATTTTAGTCAGTTTTGGGACGTACGCAATTCAACTACCCCTAAACAGGATATTCAGCCGATTCAAAATTGGAAGTCCAATTCAAAGATCGGTAAGCATGGCATCGCGACCGGGCAAGCTGGCTCCGAAGATCCAATGGTGGTAGTCATCCGGGGCGATTTGCTCCGAAAGTATCCGAACACCGAGATTTTCATGGCTAGATCAACTTGGGACAACAAAAAGGCAGGCAGCCATAAGTTGGTGCTCGATGTAAATGAGCAATCGAAATGGGTAGATGATACGCTCGATTTACGTCGTCCTATTTTTTCAGCCCGTATCGAACCCGATTATACTTTCCTTGGATTCAACCTCGGAATTGAAGAAGTAAGAGGCAATGCGGAAGTACCGGGATGGTTTTTTGTACTCAAGGAACGCACAGGAGATACAAATTTTGGTATGGACCTGGTAGCAGAGCCAAGCAGCAAAGATCCCTCGTGGGATCTTCTGACAGAGGTCACTGAAAATCAGTGTATTCAAATAGAATCGGACCAATTCAAAACATTGCCTCGCTCAGGGAAGAGAGCAGACCAAGTCGCTTCTATGCTATACCAAAGACCTTTCATGCTATTTGTACACGCAGGCAGATTGCTGCCTGATTTTATATAATCAATGAGAATCGGCAGACCTATTACAAAAAATGTTTAGTGATTTAAAGTAGTAAATAGCTATGGCAGACCTAAAGAAGATACAGGAGCAAATTCGTCAAAGACGCAAGGCATTTAAAGTCGCCGATGATGAATATTATCAGGCTTTGCAGCAACACACACTCTTGAAAGACAGCAGTGATTCCACTTCTCAAACTGAGGTTAAAAAAAAGCGGCAAAACCGTGAAGATGCCCGATTCGACCTGCATGCGGCGATAAACCTATTGGCGCAATCCGAGACACCTCAACGGTTGCTGACGCAAATTGCCGCAGACATTCCTTTTCTTTTACTTCCGTTGAGAATAGAGGCAAGGTACGTGACGTTCAGACATGTGGTACGAAACTTAAAATCTGAGGATTGGATTGAATCTACACAGGTTAGTACCGGATTGGAGCAAGAAGAAGAAGGCAATTGGACCTACCAAGTTCCTCAATTGCAAAATGAGGGCGGTATTTTCAATACTAATTCCCTGACCTCAAAAGTAAAAAGTCAACAAATCAAACCCGGAAGCAACCAGTATATAGAGCGTAAGCCTGATAAAGACGAGCTTTGTATTCGTTTTTATCCAGATGAAGTTTTTAAATATGCACACGAACCCAACCTCATGCTCGCAGAATGGGAGGCAGGAAAAGCATTTTGGGAAAAAATATTTACGCAGTCTGAGTCGCAGGAGAAAACCTGGCTGAACTTTTCAGCTACAATGTCACCTGCCAGGGCGGCATGGATAATACGGATATCTCAGCCCCTGAACGTTACTTTGGGACAACCATTTCCGGCGCAACCCAAATTCCCTAATGATCCACCGCTCAAAGACGGTGCATATTCCCTCCCTCCTACGACGGTTTTATTGCCTGAGCGCCTTGTGGCGCGGTTGTATTCCGCTACCGGCACTTTCACAGAGTTCATTGGAAAACCCATTCCAGAACCCATTCGCCTTGGCCTTGATCCTACCGATGACCCTTTTGACGAAAGACCTGCAGGAGCAAATTTTGCTGAAGAAAATGGAAACTTAAAGGCACCACAATACCTGCAATGGGTGCAGAATTTAGAGACGGCCGAAGCACAAGGGCTGGCAGTTCGAATTGATTTAAAACAAAATCCCGAGTTTAGGGATGGCGTGGCTAAAATTATAGTATTGGGTGCCAAACTTTCGGCAGATGAAACGGAGAGCTCCCAACTACTGAATGAGCATTTTGAAAACTGCCTTTACAAAGAAGAAGGCATGTCTATATTACCTCAAGGCTCTCCAACCAACAACTTCGGGGATCAAAAATCAGGCTTTAACATAAAAGAGAAAACTTCATTAGCGTACTTCTTGTCCTTGTTTAAGGCACCAAAGCCGCAAGAAGGACAATTGAAAAGCGACGAAATGTACCTGCGACGCTTTTTGGGTTTGAACGAAAGTTTCCGTATTCCAAATGGGGAACAAACAGATATTGATGAAGCCAAAAACATGAACAAGATGCTTTGGCATTCGACGTGGGGATATTATTTGCTACAATTTTTTAGCCCTGCCTTGGCCGAAAACAAAAGGGAGATGTTGAGGCAGTTTTTTAGCCAATACGTGACCGGTCGGGGATTACTTCCTGTTTTACGCATCAACCAGCAACCAATAGGCATTATTCCTACCACGAACTGGTCTTTATGGCAGAACAAGGGTGACACCGATGAAGAGAAATTTCTTAGCAACCTATGGTCTGATTTTCTATCCAAATTAAAAAATCATTGGTCCGCCGCTGCAGAAAAGGTTAATGCGGTATCCAACAATACTACTTCGAGCGGGAATTTAGACGAAACTTTCTTGGAGATGCTAAGTGTTAGTGCTTCTTCCATAAAATTTCAGGGTCAAATCCTAGCTGGTGCGGGCCTTAAATCCATTCTTGAAAATTTATTGGACAAGGTTAACAGTGATATCAAACCCATTATCACTTTGGAAAAACAATTGGTAGATATTACTGCTCAGGTTGCAAAAAAAGAGTCTGAAATCCGGGGAAATACGGTTCAAATTGCCAATTTGAACGTAATTTTAAATAACCCGTTTCTTGCAAAGAAATTTGGTAAGCAAAAGCAAAAAGATACGTTGCAGCTAAAAAACTCTGAGTTAAATACCCAGTTAAATGTATTGAAAAACAAAAAGACTTCCCTAGAGACGAGTGCTGGTGCTACGCTTTCCAAGAGGAAGTCGTTGTTAGACAGCCAAAAACAATTAACGGCTGCTATTCAAAATCTTAAAAACGGCTCTATCACGAATCTACAGGCAGATTTCAGTGCGTTACCGGTACAGTCGTTTGAAAATGTAATCGCAGCTCAGAAATTACCGGTATCCGATTTTTTGATTGATAGTTTGCCGGTTTCCGAAGAGCTTCCTCCTGAGAAATTAGCCGGAAAATCATGGAATTACTTAGAATGGCTGCTGAATGCAAAACTCTCCGATATTTGGAACAATCAACTGGATTCTGCACCGACCGGCGATGGAGACCCAGAAAGCAAAGCCGATGCATCCTTGTTCGCGATGTTTGTCCGCCAAACAATGCTGCGTGCTTTGCTGGAAAATCATTTGAAAACCACGGAAAGCAATCCCGGTCTTTGGCTGTTAAAAGCGAAGGATTTTGAATTGGAGCAGCTTGAGTCATCCGGAGAAATTAAATTCAATCCTCAGGCGCTCGACCCTAAAAACCTTCTGCACCAGCAATACAAACCCATAATAGATGCTTACAAAACAGAGTTGACAGCGCCCATAGTGCTAAAAACTGACCGTCGTCACTATTTTGAAAAGCTTGACACTTCTAATTTGCAAGAGTGGATAGCTGATTCAGGCAGTAACCCGATTCTTAAGCCTTTGGAAGAATTAGAAAAAGCATTCCAAACATTCAAAGATGTCCCTACTGCACGTTTAGCAAGACTTTTCACAGAACATCTAGATCTCTGCTCCTATCGGCTGGATGCCTGGATGCTCGGCCTTTTACACCAGCGTCTCGATAAACTACGCAAAACCAATCCAAAAGGCATTCAATTGGGAGCGTTCGGCTATTTACTTAATTTAAAACCGAAAAACCCTCGAGATATCGTCGTCTTGGATGTGGAACCTACTTTTATTGCTGCAAGTAGCCAGAATTTCGACCGGGCGGCCATCCCCGTAGTCAATACCAATGCCGCAAAGGCCAAAGGTATCGACCTGAACACAAGCACAGAACGCGCCTTTTTCTATATCGGTGAGATTGCTAACCCACGTATCCGGCTCAATCTCTCAGCAGACAAGGTAGAAGCTGATCCACTGATCAATAAAAGTCGCACCGACGGGTTTATTCATATGCCTTCCTTAGTCCATGCGACAACGGCTGCAATCATGAGGGCCGGTTACTTGGCACATCGCGCTGATACACAAACGGAAACCATGTCGATCGACCTCACTGCTCCCCGAGTAAGAAAAGCTTTGCAACTAATGGAAGGCATGCAGGCAGGCACCCAGTTGGCAGAACTCCTGGGACACTTGTTCGAGCGTGCATTACATGACAATATCTTAGACGGTTATCGTCTTGAGTTCAGAAATGCGTTTCCATTAAACCAGGATTTGAAAAAAGGTGATAAAACAACGCCGATGGCTAGCTTGGATGGTTTTGCCCTTTTAAAAGCCTTTCAATCCAATCCATCCAATTGGCTGAAATCATTGAAAAATACCCAAGGCCAGCAATTGACGATTCCTTCAAAGGACATGAAGCCCCTTAACGATATTGCACGATCGCTGGAAGACGATTATTTAGATTCCACAGGTGACTTGCTTTTAGCAGAAAGCGTGTATCAAACGGCAAAAGGCAATACGGACAGGGCCGCTGCGGCTCTGCGGAGCCTGAACACCGGAGGCCAGGCACTTTTTCCTGAATTCGTTAATGTACCGCAAAATGGTTATGGGCTTACTCATCGGGTTGGTATTATTTTCCCGTCTGCGCCAAAAACAGACAAAGGCAATGTCTGGTCCTCCACTCCCAGTCCCCGTACCACCCTCTCCCCTTCCCTGAATAAATGGTTGGCCAGGCAATTACCCGACCCTACCAAGATACGCATCACTGTGACCCTTCCCGATGGCACTAAAATACTCTTACGATTGTCGGAGATTGGGATAGAACCAATTGATTTATTGTATCAGGCACCTACTTCGTTCCGTCAAGGAGGTGCGTGCCCCTTACATTTATGGATTCAGTCGAACGTATTGAATCTACCAAATTTTAGAAATGACCTACTGGAGATTCCGCTCAGTATTGACTTTAAAGATAGAAGCGGATTCGACATCACAGAAGTAACCGTCTTCGAAGTCAGTGCGCTGGTATTGAATTTAAAAAAGGTACTGGAGTTAAGCCGCTCAATACAGCCAGCCGATTTAAGTCAAATTAGTATTAACAGTGGCAAATTAGACCTCCAGGTATTGGAAAATACACTGACAGAGCACAGCAAACCTTCCAGTAATGCATCTGCATTACCACAAATCCTGAGGAATTTCGCAAATCAGCTTCATACCTCCATTTCAGAAAATGTCCCGATTAAAGAGCAACGCCTGGCCGCCATCAAATTATGCGAACCTTTACTAAAGGCATCACTGTATGGCATTGAAGAAGCTGGATCGGAAGGAATCGTATCCCTACATTCAGAAAGATTCAATTTTTTGTTTGATAAAGCGGAAACAGTCGCGAGCATTATGGAAAAACGTCTCGAGGGTTTGGGACAGATTTTAGCCGAACTTCCTACCGACGAGAATCAACGCCATCAGGCATTGCAACAAGCAGCTAAAGAATTGCTGGGCCCCGACACACTTGTGTACCCGCTCCTACAAGTAGCCAACGCTCCAACGCTGCAAAATGCACTAGATCAGAGAAAACAATTGCTGAATACCGATGACGACACTATGGACAAATGGTTGTCAGAAGCCGCCTTGGTGCGCAAACCCATGCGCTATTTTAGGCAGGTGACGATACTGCGCGAATTGTTCCCTTCCATACACGATGCGTTTAAGGAACTCGCCGTAACCCAATTGCCTTTTTTACCACAGGTACCGTGGATTGGCGATATGATCAAAGAGTCTGATCTAGAAAAACTTACCCCCGAATTGCGTCCAAACACGTCCATTTTATTGGAGACTCCCGAAAATTTTAAAGTAAGTGATTCATTTACAGGGATACTTTTAGATGAATGGACTGAAATTATACCCTCCTCCGTTACCCATACCGGCTTAACATTCCAGTACGATCAGCCTAATACCGAGCCATCGCAAGTGATGCTTTTGGCTGTTAACCCTGTAGAGGGAGGAAATTGGCAGTGGGAACATTTAATGGGTGCAGTGGAAGACGCGCTCCAATTGTCAAAATCCCGTTTGGTTACACCTGAGTTGTTACAAAAAGAGAACAAAATCTTTGGCGATATTTTGCCTGCCATGGTAGTACCGTTTCTTGCCAACAATGCAAACATACCGAACACTGAAATGATAAAACCTAAGGATTAATAAGTAAACAGACTTAAAAATGGCTGAGAAAAACGCACTTTTATTTTGGGAGCGCTTGCTCCCTACTCCTGATAGTGAGGATATTGCAGATGCTCTGCGCAGTGAAATTCGTGACCCATTTTGGTTATTGGCTCGTCAATGGCAACTAGGCGAATTCCAGGCGGAAGATGCAGGGATGGCCGCCTCAGCCCACGTCATAGCGCGAACAAGCACCCTTCAACGATTTTCCGCAAATGGTCAGGCTGCTTTTTCACTTGCAATGGACAAACCGCTGGATTCAGTCGTGGAAAGTATTATGCCTGAATTTGACTTAGTCATGCGTATGGAAACGGGTAGAAAATGGAGAAAACTTTTGTCCAAGGCGGGTAAACAAGCGCTTTGGACACAGTTTTGCCAAATACCGCTTTTGCAATTTAAAATACCAACAATGGTATTTGATCCTGACAATGTAGACCTCAGAGCAATATATCATGAACCCTACGAGCAATCATTAGCTGCCTTGGGCAACGCACGTCTGTTAGACGGTTGGAAGTTTTTTAAAGAACTCCAGACCCGAAAGGCTTCTGATTTCCTAAGCAGCAACGACATCGAGGTAGATAAGCTCGGTGACCAATGGGTAAACTGGATAAATCAGACCCTTAAGGCGAATAACCCAGATTTCCTTGGCAGTTGGAATGTATCACGCATGGAATATGTCTCAAACGTTGCCGTACCAATTAGCGATACCGAAACGGTATTTCTGGAAGCACCCGAACACAACGGCCAACATCTGGCCTGGCATAATTGGATTAATGGTGTTGAAAAAGCAGATTTGAAGCAAGAAATCCGCGCGCAAGAAATTCAAATACACAGGAAGACCGCTTTACCAATATCTGTAACTTTTCCGGGAATGCCCCGTGCTCGATGGTGGGAAATGGAAGATAGCACCATCGATATGAGCAATATAAAGGCTCAAAAAACAGATACAGGACTTTTACTGTTGGCTGAATTTAGTATTCTATTCAGCAACGATTGGTTAATAATACCGCTCACGCTGCCGTTGGGTTCGCTTTCAAAAATCCAAAGCCTTCGGGTATCGGACGTTTTTGGTGTACAGACTATTATGCAACAGAATCCCAACAGGGTAGACTGGCGTTTTTTTCAGTTATCGCAAGGCCAGCAGTCGGATATGTGGCTACCGCCTGCCAGCATCGGACGGGTACAGGGCGAAGCATTGGAAGAGATTAAGTTTATACGCGACGAAATGGCCAATATGGTTTGGGGGGTAGAACAGACGGTTTCGGACGGCATGGGTGGGACTTTGGAAGGCAATAGTTCGTCAAAAGGCCTGGAAGAATGGTTGCGCGCTTTGGCCGACACTCCTGAACCATCACCTTTACCAGATTTGGCTGTTCCGGTCGACTATTCCTATGCGATAGGAACTACGGTGCCACCTAACTGGATTCCCTTTATACCCATTCGATCCGATGGAGACAGTCCCATGATGCTGCGCAGAGCTTCCATTCCCCGGATTTTTGAAGGGGCGGAAACAGCCACACGTATCCGTCCGCGAACTTCTCTGATAAAAAACAATGCCCCAATGGGAGAATCCCGAAGACTTGATATTCAGGAAGAAGAAATCCTCGCCACCGGCATTACCTTGAAAACCTACTGGAGAAGGGCTCGCTGGCTTGATGGCACTACGGTCACGTGGCTGGCCCGCGAAAAACGCCTAGGTGTAGCCTCTGAAGGGAGCGGTTTACAGTTTGATGTATTGAAAGATATCCATCAAACATTATAGATATTTCTGAATGTCATGTATTTAAAGCATCGCATTTTTAGGTATACAATCCGATGATGACTTCTGTCTCCTCTCTAAGGCATGGGTGACCCACGATTTAGTTGCGTAAAATGTGCCGAAGGCGGAATAGTGGATAATCTTGTTTCTTTTACCTGAATTGTTTTGGTTTAAGTCCTTGATGTGCAAGTGCCACAATTTCATCTATTCTTTTCCGTCTGGTCTCAGGACGTTTGGCAAGGACAAGCCATTATAACATGTTTCGCTTTTCCGACCTGCTTAAACCCAAAAAGTAGGCTTTTGCATTTGGGGATTTTTGGAATTTATCCTCCAGATCTGCTGGAATGATCAGAGCTTCTGCATCGTCCAAGATTGTCCCTTGTATGGCAATTTCCATAGACTCAAATCCTGCCTTTGTCATCAGTCACAAATCAATTAGTCGACTGACTTTTTCCTTATTTACTTTCGACCAAACACTTTTTATTTTTCTTCTACTGAAAAACTTTATAAATTTTTCTTCGTCCAATGGTTTTGATTTACTGTCTATCCAACCAAAACAAAGCGCCTCATCCACCGCATTGCTCTTAATTACAGTCGGCATAGTTGATTTCTTTTGTAATAGATTAGCCAAACGGACAGCTTCTTGTCGTGATTGTCAATAAGCCATGCACGCCATTCTTGTCTGTTTTTGGGATAAAAAATATCTATTTCCTTTTCCATAATAATTTCTTGGCTTTTTCACTAGGTCAGAATTCTCCCTTGAGTCTGAAATATTCAACGTTAGCAAAATTGAAGAAAAACTACAAATCACCTTTGGGGAAAAATCATCCATTGAAGAATACATTGGGAAAAAAAATGCAAAAATCCAAAAAATAGAAGCGTCTAAAAAGAAAGCTTAGAAGGATATGTCAAATGCGCATTTAATCTTCCTTGATAAGGAGATGGTGGCTCTTGGATCCCGTTGTCAACATTATAATGAAAGCGGATCTGTATTACGCTTCATTTCCTACCTAAATGTAGCCTGTAAGATCAACATTGGAAATGTTGAATTGCTTTTGCTGAGTTTACCCAAAAAACTGACTCAAGCTTCTGATGTATTTGATAAGTTATTGTCAATGTTTGGGTATGCCAATAAACCATGGATTAGTATTGAAACATACTCCTAAAATTTTGCTCAAAAGCGCCTATGTCTACTCCTTTATTTTTAATCCTTTTATTACCATTGATATCTGAGTCCGAGGATATTTCTGACGTGCCAGCGTTCAATCCAGGACTTCCAGATTTCAAGCTAAAAGCACCTTCGGTAGGAATGAGAGTTACTTCTCTAAAAATTGGATCTGATATAATATCATTTGCTCCGATGAAAACATCTTGTTTAGAGGGATATAAGTTATAGTCCCAAATGATATTAGTGTTCTTATTATTGGAAGTGACTTTTCCTCCAGGTTTAGGGACTATAATGTTATTTTTGATAACTATATCTTCCGAATTGTTTGGGAATAGCTCCTGATATCCTGTGACCATTCCATTGGAATAAGTGGTATTATTGAATATGTCCACATGCTTGGTTCGAAAAGTGTGTATGCCTGAACCTCCATTGTATGCAGAGAGGTTATTGGCGATTAGCGCCCTTGCTTTCCATTCTGGGCGACTTGATGTTTTATCAGTCTTTTGATCGTTTTGAGTAACACTAGTATCATTTATAGGATTCGTTGCGCCATTATTTGATTGATCCGTCACATCTAGAATTATCCCATTTCCATCACTCAGTTTCCCAGTTCTTTCCCAAGGAACCAAGGTCTTATTATTCCAAACATAATTCCGCTGGATGATTACATGATATCCTTCTTTTTCATCGAAAGCCCAATTATTAAGCGTTGTGATGCCTGAACTAGCATAGCGAGTGTACCAAGAATTGTCGAATACTTTATTATCCTCTACCGTTAAATAATCTGTTTCTATCCCGACTATACCTCCGCCAGCACACTTGGAAATAGTGCAATTCCTAATGATAACATGATGTGGTTTTTGGTTTGCTGGATTGTTTCTGCCATTTACAAAAATCCCATTGGTGTTATAAGCGGCATCCGGCCTAGCGTTTTTCGCATCCTCTTCAGCGTCTGCTAAGGTTAGATAATCATTCTGACCGATAATCTTCAATCCATCCAAAATATGTTAAGAACCTGAGATAAGCACACCATTCCAGCCTTTTGGGTGTATTTCTGGTTGGTGTCCTGGCAAAGCCTTCCATGTAATCCATGCATCTTCACTACCAGAAACCCGAATTTCAACCACGGCGATTTCGCTGCTGGTGTAAATTCCATTCCCTATAAATACGGTATCTCCAGGCTCCACTACACTTTCTGCCTTACTCAAAGTTTTAAAGGCTGAATTTTCTGACTTCCCATCGTAGCAATCATCCCCTGTCTCCACCATCACATACTAATTAGAAGTTTCTTGTCTAAGCTCTTTGTTTACATGATTTAAAATAGTGGTCGATTGCCCATAAATTTGGGATACTGTAATCAGCATAAAGCCTAAAAGCATTAAAAATCTAACTTGTCTTAGCTGCATATATTCATATTTGAATTTTGTAATAGATATACCAGTCCTCAAATCAGAAATACCGATCATTTCTAACCAATAGATTCAATAGTAAATCTGGTATTTTGTTAAACGAAACCTAAGAGGGCAAATTGGTTAAATACATTCTGCCCTCTGTTATTGGCTAAACCGCACCTCGCTGGTATAAAGCTCCGTTTTTTTCTTATCTCTTAACGTTGAAAAGCACCTAAATCCCAAGTACCTCCGCTGCGTATTTCACCATTAAAATCTGTGGTAAATAGTGATGATCCGTCTGGCAACTTGAAAGGAACACCTTTGCTAATAGCTGGAGAAGTTGCCTGTAATGCAAAATTCTGAGAATCTATATCGATGAACAAAGGGTCAGCCTGTACATCTAGTGCAGTCAAGTTCGCTTGTGAGAAATTATTATCTCCTCCTGCCCATCCTGGTTTGAAATCAAAATAGAGGTTATTGTGAATTACGTGAGGGGCTGCTAAATTATGAAAGATGGAAAATCTAAAATTGTCAGTTTTGTTATAGAAAATATTGTTTACGATCTGAAGATTGGTGTTCAATTCATTTTGGCTGAAGTTTCCTATTTCCCCGGCAAACCCAACCTGACCGTTATTGAAGAAGGTATTGTTAACGATATAAATATTACTAAACCTTCCGTTCATTATATTCTGAAACACCACTCCTGATCTGGTATTGTCTACCAATAGATTATTGTATAAATAAATATCCCTGATATGTCCTCCTAGTTCTCCTGCTACTGACAGTCCTCCACCACACCTGACAACCTTATTGCTAAAAACTCTGATGTTATATTCTTCGTGACTGCCGGCATCTAAGTATATCCCTACCCTAGCAATATCATGGATGTAATTATTTGAAATCTCACCATTGAAGCATCCGCCCTTGGCATCAATTCCTTCTCCCCCTTCACCTGCTAGCGGAACGTCCCAAATTTCATTGTGGCTAATTTTAAAGTTATAAGTTCTCCCTACAGTTATGCACTCCTGAGTACCGTTACCTTGAGCATCTCGTTCCTGAGCTTGGCATGCTCTTCTGATCTTATTATTGGTGATTTCGATAAAGGAAGTTACTCTGGAATAAATCCCTGATGCCCTTGTATTGTCGGTCGATAAGCTATCAAATTTGATATGGTTAGTCTCGTCTGCGCTGAATCCATACCAATAACCGTTTATAGCTGAAAGTCCCCTTACTTCAATATGCTCAGCCTGAGTGACTTTAAAGAGACTTTCCCATTGGCTTCCTTCATTATTTCCATTCAAAGTCACTGTCTCACCCGGAATGTTCCTGATCAGAGTAGGGTTCTCAGCTGTACCGCTACTAGATTCGGAAACGATGACTTTTTCAAGGTAAGTACCTCCAGCGATCAGGATTGTGTCCCCGCCAGAGATGTTGTCAACTGCTTTTTGGATAGTTTTCCAAGGTGTCAGGGGATTATTGGCCTCCTTGGCCGGCCTGCTGTCATCACCATTTACCGAGACATAGAATCGTGTCGGTGAAAACACAAGCACCTCTTCTTCAGGCATATTTCCCGGATCAGTCCCTAGATTGCAAGAAGAAATTAATAGTACAAATAAGTAGATGAGGATCGAAGGCTTTTCAACTTTCATTATCTTTTTTATTATTAGGTTGAGGATAAGATGTAGGTCTTATCTTATAATTTCTTTTCAATGATTTCCAGAGGGAGGATGTTTACCATCATGAATGAGCTCAAAAAGAGTTGAACCATTTTCCTTCAAATGGATTTCTGTCGTAGTTATTTTGCCATCGGCATCAGTAAGAATCAGTTGATAGTTGCCATAAAATCCCCTAAAATCTACTTGGCCTTTTTTATCCGTCATCAATTCCAGATTCTTAGTCATCCATTCTTCCCTGATCAATTTTTTTAATCGATTATAGACAGGTTTAGGATTGAAGTCACCATCGAGTAAACCACCATTTTTCAACCAGATAAACCGATCCGATAAGCCCCACCAGTGGATAGAAGCCATGGAAGGATGTCCAAATGCAAGGGTGTAAAACTGCTCGGCAAATTCTGCTTGAGCCTCTTCGGTCCAAACTCCTTCCCTCCAGCCACCTGTGATGGCTTTTTCGGAGGATTGGGGTGTGAACTCAGTAATGTGAAGTGGCAAGCCCAATTCTTGGAATTTGTCAAAAGTCGCAACTAGCTCCACTGGGGAAAACCACATTTCTCTTGGTTCATGGGCCTGAATTCCAATTCCTGTTACCGAAACTTCCCTTCGAAGCAATTCTTGGATGAGATTATAATATTTCTCTCTTATCTCGGGTTTGGCAATCGTATAAAACTCATTGATTACGAAATCTCCATTGGGATTGGCTTCATAAGCCCAGCGATAGGAATTTTCCACCCAAGGGATAGTTTGCTCTAGCGTAATTCCATCCACTTTGTATCGAAAGCCATCATCAATTTTATTCTGGCCTCCAACGGTATCCAGCAGCGCCATTTCCCATGGAATCGTCGTCACCGGTTCATTGACAACATCCCAGGAACTGATCTGATCCCTAAATCCACCCACAAGGTTTTGAATTCTGGCTTGATACAACTGGGTGGCAACTTCCGGACTATAACGATAAAGCCATCCAGGGGTGCCCGCATCGTGAGTCCATCCCAGCGTATGCCCTTTTGGGGAAATCCCGTTAGTTAAGCACCAGTCTAATTTTTGTTGAAGTTCTTCCCATTTCGGCTTTCCCTGCTGAGGTTCGTATGGCGCCCATTTCACAGTCAGTTCGGTGAAATTGAAAAGTCCTTTGAACATTTCCGTAAACTTCGCCCGCTCTGCTTCGGTCAGTCCGGGATTGAATACCTCTTCGCTTAAATTCCCGAACAAGAAATCTTGGGTAAGCTGATTGATTTCGACTTTGACATTGCTCACTGGCTCACCTTGGACATTTCTTACTGTAACTTGAGCAGATCCCTTTCTGAATTTTTCAATATTCTGCCTGGCTTCCTGTAATAGTTTGGCCTCAATTTCCTTTTTGTCCCGCTCTTGTCCAAAAGACAAAATGGCTGGCAAAAAACATAATAAGAACAGAAAACCTTTACATGATGAGCTAAGAGCATGTAATCCAAATTGCTCCCCAATAAATGCTTGATTTATCGCTCTGAGCCTTTTGCAAAATAATTTTACTACCATCAGATTAACTTATTAATACTGCCAACTCGCTCTTTGTATATGTCTCTTACCTGATCCATCCCACTTCTCAGATAAGCCTGTGCAGCTGGAAGGTCAGTCCATATTTCCCGAAGTCTAGCTGTAATCTGACTGCCTTCAGTTTCTTCTATCTCAAATATCCAGTCATCAAAATCCAAGTCATAATACATCTGTCCTTTGATGGTATCCTCGGGCTGTCTGAGGTAAAAAAATGGAGTTCCGTTGACTGCTGCGATGATCGGAGAATGACATTCAAAACTCAAAACAGCCAATGCTTTCTTATAAACTGAAGCTGCTTCATC